>NZ_JBKHAQ010000004.1:0-53089 GCF_046542825.1 Rhodosalinus sp.
GCCGCCGTGCCGCCCGCGCCTGACCCCTTCGTGGACCTGCTGCCCGCCTCCGGCGTCAAGCTCACGCCGCGCCACTACAGCTATCTCAAGATCTCCGAGGGCTGTAACCACAAGTGCCGCTTCTGCATCATTCCCGACATGCGCGGAAAGCTGGCCTCGCGCCCGCACCGCGCGGTGCTGCGCGAGGCCGAGAAGCTGGTCGAGGCCGGCGTGAAGGAACTGCTCGTCATCAGCCAGGACACCTCGGCCTACCTGACCGACCGGGAGCGGCTGGGCGCGGAGGCGCCGATCACCCGCCTCGCCCGCGATCTGGGGAGCCTCGGCGCCTGGGTGCGGCTGCACTACGTCTACCCCTACCCGCATGTCCGCCAGCTGATCCCGCTGATGGCGGAGGGGCTGGTGCTGCCCTACCTAGACATTCCGTTCCAGCACGCCCATCCCGAGACGCTGAAGCGCATGGCGCGCCCCGCGGCGGCGGCGCGCACGCTGGACGAGATCGCGGCCTGGCGCGCTGTCTGCCCGGAGATCGCGCTGCGCTCCACCTTCATCGTGGGCTATCCCGGCGAGACGGAGGAGGAGTTCCGGACGCTGCTCGACTGGCTCGACGAGGCGCAGCTCGACCGGGTCGGGTGCTTCAAGTACGAGAACGTGGCCGGCGCGCGGTCCAACACCCTGCCCGGCCATGTTCCCGAAGAGGTGAAGGAGGACCGCTGGCACCGCTTCATGGAAAAGGCGCAGGCGATCTCCGAGGCGAAGCTCGCCGAAAAGGTGGGCTTGCGGCTGGAGGTGATCGTCGATGCGGTGGACGCCGAAACCGCCACCTGCCGCACGAAGGCGGATGCGCCCGAGATCGACGGCTGCCTCTTCATCGACGAGGGGCACGAGGGGCTGTCGCCGGGCGACATGCTGACCGTCGAGGTGGACGAGGCGGGCGACTACGATCTCTGGGGCCGGCGCGTCTGACCCTTTCCATGCGGCGCAGGCCGCTTACCTTTCGGCACGGACCAGCCATCGCAAGGAGAGCCCGATGTCCGACGCCCCCGAGATCGCGCAGAAAGCGCCCTACCCCGTCGAGGTGACCGCGGGAAAGAACTATTTCTGGTGTGCCTGCGGGCGTTCCTCCATGCAGCCCTTCTGCGACGGAAGCCACAAGGGCACGGACTTCGCCCCCATCCGCTACACTGCGGAAAAGGACGGCAAGGTCTTCTTCTGCGGCTGCAAGGCGACCGGGAACTCGCCGCTGTGCGACGGGTCGCATTCCCGCCTCTGAGCCTGCGACGGCGCGCCACTGGACCGGGCGGCACGGCCGGCTAGATCCTCGATCATGGCCGACGACGACGATATCCGCGTGCTCTACAACGGCGAATGTCCGATCTGCTCCGCAGAGATCGGGCACTACAAGGGCTATGCCGAGCGCAAGCGCCTGCCCATCCGCTTCGACGACCTGAACGGCCCCGCGCGCCGCGACTGGGGCATGACCGAGGACCGGGCCGCCCGCCGCCTCTACGTCCGGAAGGACGGCGAGGTGCACGGCGGCATCGACGGCTTCCTGCTGCTCTGGCGGGCGATGCCGCGCTACCGCTGGCTGGCGCGTATCGTCGGCCTGCCGGGGCTTCGACCCCTCGCCGCGCTGACCTATGACAAGGTGCTGGCGCCGCTCATCTACCGCTGGCACCTGCGGCGCAAGGCGCGGGCGCGGGCGCGGGCCTGAGCGAGCGGGTCCGAGCGATGCCGCCTTGCACCGGGACGCGGGGCGCGCCATCAAGCGCGCATGGCGAAGCTCTATTTCCACTATTCGACAATGAACGCGGGCAAGTCGACATTGCTGCTGCAGGCGTCCTACAACTACCGTGAACGGGGGATGAACACCTGCCTGCTGACCGCGGCGATGGACACGCGGGCGGGCGCAGGGAAGATCGGTTCACGCATCGGCATCGATGCGGAGGCCGAGGGCTTCGATGCGCAGGACGATCTCTTCGACCGGATCGCGAGACGACTGGAAAGGGAACCGCTTGCCTGCGTCTTCGTCGACGAGGCGCAGTTCCTGACGCCCGGACAGGTCTGGCAACTGGCCCGCGTCGTGGACGACCTCGACGTGCCGGTCATGTGCTACGGGTTGCGGGTGGACTTCCGTGGCGCGCTTTTTCCCGGATCCGCCACGCTGCTGGCGCTGGCCGACGAGATGCGCGAGGTGCGCACCATCTGCCACTGCGGCAAGAAGGCGACAATGGTGGTGCGCCGCGGCCCGGACGGCCGTGCGCTGCGCGAAGGCGCGCAGGTGCAGATCGGCGGGAACGAGACCTATGTGCCCCTCTGCCGCCGGCACTGGCGCGAGGAAATCGGGGACAGGATGCCAGGCTGAGCCGGGAACCAGGGAGCAGGGGAAACCGTTTTCCTTCCCGAAGCAAGGAGGAACGCCATGGATCGCCTCAGCCTCTACATCAGCATGCTCACCGGCTCCGTGCTCACCGGGGGCCTTGCGATCGCGGCCTTCAGTCTGGGCTACTACAACTGGATCGCGGTCGCGATATCTGCGGTTATCGGCTTCGTGCTGGCATGGCCGGTGGCTTATGTCATCTCGCAGCGGATCAAGAAACAGGATCCTGAATGGGATCCCGAAGCCGAACCGGGCGACTACGGTTACATCCCGCCGCGTGACGCGCCCGAGGTGTGACGGCGCAGAAGAATTTTCGATCGAAAATTCTTCGCAGCCATCCGGTCAGGGAAAGCGCGAATTTTCGGTCGAAAATTCGCGCCGCTCACACGGGGTTCGGCACAGGATTCCCGTCGAAAAACGCGATCAGGTTATCCACCGCCATCTGTCCCATGGCTTCGCGCACCTCGAGCGCCGCAGTGCCGAGATGCGGCAGGAGCGAGACCTGCTCCAGTTCCAGCAGGTCCTGCGGAATCTGCGGCTCGTGTTCGTAGACATCGAGACCCGCGCCCGCGATCTCTGCCGTCCGCAGCGCGTGGATCAGCGCCGCCTCGTCCACGATGTCACCGCGCGCCACGTTGACGAGGCGCGCATGCGGCGGCATCGCCTCGAAGATTTTCGCACCGATCATGTGGCGCGTCTCGGCACCGCCGGGAAGCGTCACCACCAGCACGTCGGCCCAGGCGGCGAGGTCCGGCAACTCGTGGCGCACGGCCGGAAAGTCCACCTCCCGCGCACGCCGGTTGAAATAGCCCACTTCCATGCCGAAACCGGCGTGACAACGCCGGCCGATCGCCTGCCCGATCCGGCCGAAGCCCACGATGCCCACGCGCTTGCCGGTGACGTGCAGCCCCAGAAGCTGGGTGGGATGCCAGCCTTCCCAGCGGCCCGCGCGCACCAGCCGCTCGCCCTCTGAGGCGCGGCGGCAGGCCATCAGGATCAGCATCATGCCGATGTCGGCAGTGGCATCCGTGACTGCGCCGGGCGTGTTCGTCACTGTAATGTCGCGCGCCTTCGCCGCGGCCACGTCGATGTGGTTGTAGCCCACGCCGAAGTTGGCGAGGATCCGGCAGCGCGGTTCGTCGAACTCGGCGAAGATCGCCTCGGAGAAGCGGTCGCCCAGCGTGGGCAACACCCCGTCGAAGAGCGCCAGCGCCGAGCGCATCTCCGACTCGCTCATCGGTTGAGTGCGCTCGCGCAGCTCGAGGTCGAAATGCTCTGCGGCCCGCGCGACGACCCGCTCGGGCAGCGGGCGGGTGATCAACACGCGGGTCATTGCAGCCGCGCACCGTCCGGCACCCGGCGGTCGGGGCCGATCAGCACGATCTCGCCGTTCTCGTCCGCGAAGCCCAGCACAAGCACCTCCGAGACGAACCTGCCGATCTGGCGCGGCGGGAAGTTCACCACCGCGGCCACCTGCCGGCCCTTCAGCGTATCGGGCTCGTAGTGGCCGGTGATCTGGGCCGAGCTTGTCTTCTCGCCGATCCCGGGGCCGAAATCGATCCAGAGCTTGATCGCGGGCTTGCGCGCCTCCGGGTAGGGCTCCGCCCGGCGCACGGTGCCCACGCGGATGTCGACCCTGAGGAAATCGTCGAAACCGATCTCAGCCATCGCGCAGCTCCCGCGACCGGCGCGCCGCCGCCGCGACGGTCCGGCGCATCAGCGGCGGCAGGCCGTGGTCCGCGTCCATCAGCACCTCGAGGCCTGCCTGCGTGGTGCCATTGGGGCTGGTGACGTTGCGGCGCAGGTGCGCGGGATCCTCGCCGGAAGTCTCGGCCAGCGCGCCTGCGCCTGCCACGGTGGCCCGCGCCAGTTGCAGCGCCAGGTCCGGCGCCAGCCCCTCGGACGTGCCCGCCGCCGCCAGCGCCTCGATCATGTGAAAGACATAGGCCGGGCCCGAGCCGCTGACCGCGGTGACGGCGTCCATCTGGTCCTCGGAGTCGAGCCGGACCACCTGCCCGACGGCCGACAGCAGTTCTTCGGCGAGGTCCAGGTGTGCGCGTGTCGCCGCGGCGTTGCCGACGATCGCGGTGATCCCGCGGCCCACCGCGGCGGGCGTGTTGGGCATGGCGCGCACGACCGGGGTGCCTGCGCCGAAGGCGCCCTCGAAGCGCGCCAGCGGTGTGCCGGCGGCCACCGAGATCATCAGCGTGCCGCTGCCGCCGAGAGCCGCAAGGCGCGGCAGCGCATCGCCCATCATCTGCGGCTTGACGGCAATCAGCGCCACGGCCGGTTCGTCCGGCAGCCCATCGTTCAGATGCACGCCCTGCGCGGTCAGCCAGTCCGAGGGCCGTGGCTCGATCACGCCAACCGAGGCGGGCGGTAGCCCGCGGGCCAGCCAGCCCTCCAGCATGGCGGACCCCATCTTGCCGCATCCAAGAAGCAGCAGCCCGCGCCGGGCGATGTCGTCGAATGGCATGGTCCCTCCCGCCGTGCAGGGATCCGGGCCAGTGTTACGCGCGGCCGTAGGCCTCTGCAATGGCGACCTGCAGCGCCTCTTCGGGGCTGCGCCCGCCCCAGGCGACGAGCTGGAAGGCCGGATAGTAGCGCTCTGCCGTGAGCACGGCCGCGGCGATCATGGTGTCGATCTGCTCCGCGCTGGCCATCTGCCCGCCGGCCAGCACGAGGCCGTAACGCCAGATCATCAGCTTCTGCTCCGCCCACCAGGTGAAGGCGCCTGCCCAGCAGCGGTCGTTCACCGCGTTCAGCGAGGCGACGAGCGCCTCTTCCCGGTCCTCGGGCGGCTCCATCTCGAAGGTGCAGATCAGGCGGAGCGTCTCGTCGTGGGCGGACCACGCGAGGGTCAGCGAGTAGGTGCGCCACTGCCCCTCGACCGCCATCGCGATCTGGTCGTCGCCCACGCGGTCGAAGTCCCACGCGTTGTGCTCGGCCAGATGCTCGACGATGTCGATCGGGTGCAGATCGTCCTCGATGTACTGCTCGGCTGCGGACATGGCGCCACCTCTCTGCCTGTGCGCGGAGGGCGGAAGCGCCCCCCAAGCGCTTGGTGCCTGCTCAAGGAGCGGCGGGTCGTTGCCCCGCTCCTTACAAGATATGGTGCTGTGCCGGGGACGCACTGTAAAGCGATATTTTCGTGACTCCTGCAAAGTATTGTGTTGGCGGACGACGACGCCGCCAGATCGGGCGGCGCTCATCGGCCCTTTCCGGCCTCTTCGCGACGGCGAAGCGAGGACGGCCCGCGCGGGCCGGAGGAGCGGGCAGGCTCAGGCCGGCGCAGGAGCCGCCGAACGCGCCGGGCGATCCGCGCGCTTCTCGCCGAGCATCAGCAGCGCGGGCGTCACGACCAGCGTCAGCACGGTCGCCACCACCAGCCCGCCCGCAATGGAGGAGGCAAGCTCGGTCCACCACTGCGTCGAGGGTGCACCATAGACCACCTCGCGCCGGAAGAAGTCGATCGAGACGCCGATCACCATGGGCATCAGGCCAAGCGCGGTGGTGACCGAGGTCAGCACCACGGGCCGCAGGCGCTGCGCGCCCGCGCGCAGCGCGGCCTCGAAGGGGGTCTGCCCCTCCCGTCGCAGGAGGTTGTAGGTGTCGATCAGGACGATGTTGTTGTTCACCACGATTCCGGCCAGCGCGATCACCCCGATGCCGCCCATCACCACGCCGAAGGGGCGGCCTGTGACCAGCAGCCCCAGCATCACGCCCGCGACCGAGAAGACGATCGCGGACATCACGACAAGCGCCTGGAAGTAGCTGTTGAACTGCAGGACCAGCACGGTGAACATCAGGACCACCGCAACGACGAAGGCCACGGCGAGGAACTGCGCCGCATCCTGCTGCTCCTCCGCCTCGCCCGCGAAGCTCCAGCTCACGCCCTCCGGCAGGTCGGTGTCCTGCAGCGCGCTTCGCAGCGCGGCGATCTGGTCGTTGACCAGCAGCCCGGGCGCCACGTCGGCGGCGATGGTGACCACGCGGCGCTGGTCGATGCGGTTGAGCGTTCCGGTGCGCGGCACGGGCTCGAAGCGCACGAAATTGCCGATCGGCACGAGGCCCTGCGCAGTGGGAACCCGCAGGCTGCGCAACTCCTCGAGGCTGCGGCTTTCGGAGGGAAAGCGCACGCGGATGTCCACCGAGCCGTCGGCATAGGACGGACGATAATCCGCCACCGTGATGCCGCGCGTCAGCAGTTGCACCGCCTGTCCCAGCAGCGTCACGTCGGCGCCGAAGCGCGCGGCCTGGCTGCGGTCGACCTGCAGGCTCCATTCGACGCCCGGAAGCGCGCGGGTGTCGGTGATGTCGGTGAACCCGCCGATCCGCTTCATCTCGGCCAGCACCTGCTCGACCGCAGCCTCCTGCGTGCCGGGGTCGGCGGCGCGCAGTTCCAGCTGCACGGGCTTGCCCTGTGCCGGGCCCTGCTGCTGCGACTGCACCTGCACCTCGATGCCGGGGATGCGGCCCATCTCGTCGCGGATGTCGGCGCCGATCTGCTCGGCCGGGCGGCGGGTGTCCCACGGCGCAAGCTCCAGCTGGATGGTGCCGATGATCTCCTCGTCCTGGCGCTGCGTGTTGCCGGTGCGGGCATAGACCGAGTCGATTCCCGCAAAATCCATCAGCCGGCGCTCGACCTCGCGCACCAGGGTGTCCTGCTCGTGGATCGAGAAACTGTCGCGCGCGCGCACCGTGACCTGCATGAAGTCGGGCTCGACCTCGGGGAAGAAGATCACGCCGCGCCCGTATTCGGCGTAGGCGGCGACCGAGCCGATCAGCAGCGCCACGGCCAGGCCCAGCACGGCCAGCGGGCGCACCACAGCCCATTCGACGAGCCGTGCGTAGCGCCCCGTCCAGCCGCCCGCACGGCGCGGGTCGCCCTGTTCGGATTCGTAAAGCACGCGCTTGGCCGCGGCGGTCTGCGGCTGGGCGCGGCCGATGAGGCCGCCGAGGACGGGAATGAAGATGAGCGCCATCGCAAGCGAAGCGGTGAGCGTCAGGATCACGGTCAGCGGCAGGAAGCGCATGAACTCGCCAACCGTGCCGGTCCAGAACAGCAGCGGAAAGAACACGCTCAGCGTCGTGACGGTCGAGGCGATGATGGGCAGGGACATCCGCCTGGCGGCCACGGCATAGGCCGCGGGCGGCGCGAGCCCCTCCTGCAGCTTGCGGTCGGCAAGCTCCACGGTGACGATGGCGCCGTCCACCAGCATCCCCACCACCATGATGAGCGCGAAGAGCACGACGATGTTCATCGTCTCGCCCATCGCCCAGAGCGCGCCGACCCCGGTCAGGAAGGCGCCGGGGATGGCGAGCCCCACCAGCAGACCGGGCCGCCAGCCCAGCGCCCAGATCACCACGATCATCACCAGCAGGATCGCGGCGATGACGTTGGCCTCGAGGTCGCTGAGGATGTCGCGCACATAAACGGACTGATCCTGCATGTAGTCCACGCGCACCGAGTCGGGCCAGTCTTCGGCCGCCTCGTCGATGCCGGCCTTGGCGCGTTCGACCGTCTCGATGATGTTGGCGCCGACGCGCTTCTTGATCTCCAGCGCCAGCGCCGGCTGCCCGCCGATCCGGGCAAAACCGGACGGATCCTCGAAGCTCCGTCTGATCGTGGCAACCTCGGAGAAGGTGACGACCGTGTCGCCACGCACCTTGACGGGCAGCTCCATGACGTCCTCTGCGTCCTCGATCAGCCCGGGCACCTTCAGCACGATGCGCCCCGCCCCGGTCTCGATCGCGCCCGCGGCGATCAGGCGGTTGTTGCGCTGGATCTGTCCGATCAGTTCGTCGAATGAGATGTCGTAGGTCTCGAACACCGTGGGGTCGATGACGACTTCGAGCAATTCGTCGCGCGCCCCGCCGATGTCCACCTCCAGCACGCCGGGCAGCGCCTCGAGCCGGTCCTGCATCTCGGTGGCAAGCTGGTTGAGCGTGCGTTCCGGCACCGGGCCCGACAGGATAGCCGTCAGCACGGGGAAAAGCGCGGTGTTGACCTCGTTCACCGTGGGTTCGGTGGCATCGTCGGGCAGGTCGCGGCGGGCGCGGTCCACCGCCTCGCGCACGCTGTCGAGCGCCTCGTCGCTGTCGAAGCCCGCGTCGAACTCCAGCGTGACGGAGGCGGAGCCCTCGCGCGCGGCGGCGCTCATCTCCGTCACGCCGGTGATGCTGGCAAGCTCGGTCTCCAGCGGCTCGATCAGAAGGCGTTCGGCATCCTCGGGCGAGATGCCCTCGAGCGTGGTGATGACGTAGATCACCGGAATCGGCACCTCGGGCGCCGCCTCCTTCGGGATCTGGATGTAGGCGACGGTGCCGAAGGTCAGCAGGAAGAGCAGCACCATCACGACCACGCGGGCGCGCGAAAAGGCGGCGTCGATGACCCCGTGCATCACTGGCTCTCCGGTGCGGCAGGCGTGTCGAGCAGCCGCTCGCGCATCCGGCCGATGTCCAGCTCGCTTTCGGGCCGCGGTTCGACCGTCTCTCCGTCCGAGACGAAACCCTGGCCCACGGTGATGATGCGCGCCGGGTCGGGCAGCCCGGTGACCCAGATGCCCTCCGTCCCCGCGCGCACGATCGTCACGGGATGGAACTCGACAGTGTTCTCGTCCGTGACCGTCTTGATGCCCAGCCGGCCCGCCGGGTCGAGCGACAGGATCGCGGGCGAGAGGAAATGCGCCTCGACCTCCTCGCGGGGGATGCTGACCTGCGCGCTGATGCCTGCGGGGATCGCCCGGTCGTCGTTGGCGACCTCGATCTCGGCGGCAAAGGTGCGCGTCTGTGGATCGGCGGCGGCACCGACGAAGGCGACCGTGCCGTCCCGCGTCTCGCCGGTGATGAAGCGGACCTCGGCCTCCTGGCCTTCGCGGATGCCGCGCAGCTCCTGCTGCGGGATCCGCACGGTGACGCTGAGCGGCGTAAGATCGACGAGGCGCGCGGCCGGGTTGCCGCCGCTGATGAACTCGCCCTCCTCGATCTCGAGCGATTCGATCCGCCCGGCAAAGGGGGCGCGGATGGTCGTGTCCTCCAGCGCCTCGCGTGCATTGGTCAGCTGTGATTCGGCCGCCGCCAGCGCCGCGCGCGCCTGCGCCAGCCGGTCCGCCGTGGCCACGCCGCGATCGAGCAACGTCTGCGCGTTCTCGAACTCCCGCAGCGCGCGGTCGTACTCTTCCTGTGCGCGGTCGAGCTCGGCCTGCGCGCGCGCAGGCGCGATCCGGCCGATGACCTGCCCGGCCTCGACAAGGTCGCCCTTGTCGACGGGCACCTCGGCGATGCTGCCGGTCGCTTCGGCCAGCACGCGCGTGTCGCGCTCGGGCTCCGACTGTCCTTCGGCGACGAAGACCTGGCGCACGGGCTCTGCGGCGGACTCGCGCACCGCGACCTGGACCGGGGCGATGGTGCCGTCGTTGCCGGAGGCTGCCTGTTCGTCTTCGGGCGGCAGGATGAGTGCGCTGCCCAGCCACGCGGCAAGCGCCAGAGCCGCGACAAGCGCGATCCACCTCGATCGCCCGGCGCCGCGGTCGCCCTCGAACCGCAGCGGCTCGGGGCGCTCACGACCGGAGGCCGGGTCCGATTCGCCTGACATGCTCATCCTCCGCACCCTGCGTCGTCCCTGACTAGCATCGGCGCAAAACGATGTCACAACGACGGTGCCCCGAAACGCGTCCGGCAGCCGCGGTCAGGGACGAGAACGGGCCGGCCCGGCGGCCGGCCCGGCGGTGGTGGTCCCGCGTGCGGCGCGGGTGCGAGTCGACCTCAGTCCTCGCCTTCGTCCGCGGTGGAGGCGTTGAGCAGGCCGTATTTCTCCTCGCCCAGCTTCTCGATCAGATCGAACTGGGTCTCGAGGAAGTCGATGTGCCCCTCCTCGTCCGCGATAAGCTCCTCGAAGAGGTTCTTGGTCACGTAGTCGCCCACGCTGTCGCAGTGGTTGCGCGCCTCGATGTAGAGGGTGCGCGCCTCGTGTTCGGCCGCCAGATCGCACTCCAGCGTTTCCTTGAGCGTCTGGCCTATCCGCAGCGCGTCGAGCTTCTGCAGGTTCGGGTGCCCCTCAAGGAAGATGATCCTCTCGATGAGCCGGTCGGCGTGGTGCATCTCCTCGATGCTTTCCTCGCGCGACTTGGCTGCCACCTTGCCGTAGCCCCAGTCCTCCTGCAGCCGGTAGTGCAGCCAGTACTGGCTGACCGCGGTCAGTTCGCTGCGCAGCGCCTTGTTGAGATATTCGATGACCTTGTCGTCGCCCTTCATCATGCCCTCCTTACGCGCGTTGCCGCGTGAATGGGCCATAGAAGGAAGAGGCGCAAGCAAGAAGTGCCCGCATCGCGACGGCTGCGGGACGCTCCTGAAACAGTGTGGCGGGGCGAACCGGGGCGCTCCCCTATTTCGTGCCGGCGGCCGCCCTGGCCTTGCGAAGCCCGCGCAACTGGGCAGGCACCCCCGTGGCCGGATGCGATTCGAGGGTATTCATGAAGAGCGGCAGACAGCCGCCGCAGTCGGCCTTCTTGCCGAGGGCGCGATAGACCTTGCCGGGGGTGACGAGCGTGTCGGGGTCGGATGCGCGCATCCAGTCCACCGCGCGGCGGATTTCATCCTCCGAGATGTTCATGCAGTGGCAAACGATCATCCGGCTCTCCCTTGCGGCCCTGCGGCCCCGTCGTCTGGCCTGCGGCACCCACAGCCGCAGGAAAACTCGTCGCGCTCCCGATCCGTTCCGACCTTGATGAAGATCAAGGCGGCCCGGCGCGCTCCTGCGTTTTCTCTGCAAAACAGCGAGTCGCGCTGCCGGTCGAGGCAAATCTGACTACGGCAGTCGGAAAAGTCAATCCCGACTTATTCGCTCGGAGATCGCCGGCGACCCGAAGCCCGCAGCGCCGCGTGCGACAAGGCCGGCAGGGCGCAAGGGGGGGGCGGCATGGCGAAGTGGCTGATCGTCACCGATCTGGACGGCACCCTGCTCGAGCACGAGACCTATTCGCACGCCCCGGCGGAGGCCACGCTTGACCGGTTGCGCGCGGCCGGCGTGCCCGTGGCCTTCGCGAGTTCCAAGACCGCGGCAGAGATCGTGCCGCTGCGCGCCGAGCTGGGCTTTGCCCATGTTCCGGCCATCTGCGAGAACGGCGGCGGGCTGGTGCCGCCGGGCAGGGATGCCCTGCCGGATCGTTCCCGCCACGCCCGCCTGCGCGCCGCGCTCGCTGCGCTGCCCGCCGCGCTCCGCGCTCCGTTCCGCGGCTTTTCCGACATGGACGTGGACGCTGTCGCCGCGGCGACGGGCCTGCCGCCCGACGCAGCCGCCCGCGCGCGCGACCGCGCCTTTACCGAGCCGGGCCTCTGGACGGGAACGCAGGCGGACCGCGGCGCGTTCATCGAGGCATTGGCGGCGCAGGGCGTGACGGCGCGCGAGGGGGGCCGCTTTCTCACTCTCGGGTTCGGACACACCAAGGCGGAACGGATGCACCAGATCGCGGACGAGATGGGATGCGAGCGTCTCCTCGCGCTGGGCGATGCGCCCAACGACATCGAGATGCTGGAGGCAGCGGACCGCGCCGCCATCGTCGCCAACCCGCACCGCGCGCCGCTGCCCGCCCTGGGCGGCGAAGCCACGGGACGCATCCTGCGCACCGACCTGCCCGGCCCGGCGGGCTGGTCGCGGGCGGTGGAACGGATACTATCGGAAGAAGGCGTCGCCTTCTGACGCCCGCATTTCAGAAAGATTTCAGGAGCCCGGCCTTGGCGGATTTTCACCAGAACGGACAGGTGGCCACCCTGCACGACCTGCGCAGCGTCTCGCCTGACGCGCTCACCCATGCCGTCACCACCTTTTCGCGCGACCGTCCCGCGACGCTGATCCTGCCCTCGCTCTATTCCGAGCTTGAGGGCAATGCGCTGCCGCTCATCCTCGACGAGTTGGCGCAGGTGCCCTATCTGAAACGCATCGTCATCGGCCTCGATCAGGCGGATGCGGCGCAATTCGCCCACGCCGTGCGCTACTTTTCCCGGCTGCCGCAGGATCACGTCGTGATCTGGAACGACAGCCCCCGCCAGCGCGCGCTGGGCGACCGGCTGAAGGCGCACGGCCTCTACCCCTCCGAGCCGGGCAAGGGCAAGAACGTCTGGTCCTGCATGGGCTACATGCTGGCCCGGCGCGACACATGGGTCGCCGCGGTGCACGACTGCGACATCCTCACCTACTCGCGCCACATGCTGACGCGGTTGATCTACCCGGTGGTGAACCCGAACTTCTCCTACCAGGTGTCCAAGGGCTTCTACCCCCGGCTGGGCGAGGGCAAGATGAACGGGCGGGTCACGCGCCTGCTGGTCTCGCCGCTGCTGATCGCGCTGCGCAAGGTGGTGGGGGACAGCGACTATGTCGATTTCCTGCGCAGCTTCCGCTATCCGCTGTCGGGCGAGGTGGCGCTGCGCACCGCCATCCTGCCCGATCTGCGCATCCCCTCGGACTGGGGCCTCGAGATCGGCATGCTGAGCGAGGCCTGGCGCAACCTGGCGCCCAAGTCGGTCTGCCAGGTCGAGATCTCGGATGCCTACGACCACAAGCATCAGGCGCTTTCGCCCGAGGACGCGGCCACGGGGCTGAACCGCATGTCCACCGACATCTGCAAGGCGATCTTCCGCAAGCTCGCCGCCGACGGCACCGTGTTCACCCAGAACACCTTCCGCACGCTCAAGGCGGTCTATTACCGCTCGGCGCTCGACATGCTGGAAAGCTACTACAACGATGCCGCGATGAACGGCCTGACCATGGACCGCCACAAGGAGGAGCAGTCCGTCGAGCTTTTTGCCGAGAACATCATGCGCGCCGGACAGGCCTTTCTCGACAACCCCTTCGAAACTCCCTTCATTCCCACCTGGTCGCGGGTCAACGCCGCCGACCCGGAACTGCTGACCGACATGCTGCGGGCGGTGGAGGAGGATCTGGCGGAGGTGCGCTGAGCGGATCGTCCGAAGCCCGGCCTTTGCCATGCCCCGCCCCCCACAGCGTCCCGCGTTCCACTACCTGCCCGGCAAGACCGTCTGCCCGGACCTCTTCCGCCGACCGGACGGGACCTTCGGCTTCGAGGAATACCGGCGCGAGCCGGAGGACGGGCGGGGCCGGTTCGTGATCGGGCATCACGGGCACCGGGTCTCCGACAGCGAGGCCGCGGCGCTTGCGGCGGCGCGGCGGGACATGGCCCGGCTGGACAGGCTGCCGGGCTGACCGGCGCAGGACCGCCGATTTCTGACAATATTGCTCAGGTATGCTTGACAGGAGGCCTTGTGCGGGATTATCCGACTGAAACACTAGGCTTTGGCGCGCAGCGCGAACCCAAGCCGCCTCAACCGAAGGAAGCAGAGATGACCGCAATCAGATCCCTGATCGCCACCGCCGCCCTGGGGCTGTCGGCGCTCGCCGCCACGGCCGACGAGGACGATGTGCAGCACTACGCCATTGAGCCCTCCGAGACGCTGGAGCAGGCGCTGACCAACTTCACCGAGTACAACGCCAAGGTCCGCGACGTGCTGGAGCGCGAGGATCTTTCCGTCGCCGACATGGAGGAGATACACGAATACACCTACACGATCGAGGCGGCGCTGGCGAAGATCAACGAGGAGTTCGGCGCCCTGCCCGAGACGCTGGAGGCGCTGCACCTGGCCTCCGAGGCGCACGACGCCGACGAGGTGCGCAGCCTTGCAGAGACCTACTTCGAGACGGCAGGCGAGCTTTCGGAGTGACACCCGGACGCCGGATCAGCCCCGATTGCTGATCCAGCGGCACTGGTAGGGGGCGAGGCGGATCGCAGGCCCCACGGATGCGATCCGCTCGCCCGACAGCAGGTCGCACCAGTCCTCGCCGTCGATCAGGTTGATGGCCGAGGGCTCTATCTCGACCGTCTCGCCGCTGACGTTGTGCAGCGCAAAGACCGACTGGCCGCGGTCGAGGCTCTGCCGCCACAGCCCGAACACGCGCTCGTCGAGTTGCAGGGTGAACTGCGTGGCGTTCGGGTGGAAGGCCGGCTGCCGGCGGCGCACGCCCATGCGCCGCCGCAACTCGCCCAGCGCGCGGGCCTGGCGGCTTTCGGGATCGTCGAGCCGCGTCTGCAGATCCGGATAGTGCCAGCGGTGGCGGTTGATCGCGCGTGCGACACCCGTCTTCTGCACCCCCGCGTGGTCGTTGCCCGTGGCAAGCAGCGCATGGATGTAGAAGGCCGGGATACCCTCCAGCGCCATGACGATGGTCTGCGAGCACAGGAAGCGCTCCATGTGATGCGCCGTCTCGCCCGCGCAGGTGGCGCCCATCGCGTCGAACCAGGTGATGTTGATCTCGTAGGGCGTCTCGCTCCTGTCGGGAGCGGTGCGCATCGACACGAGGCCCCCCTGCCCCGTCGCGCAGTCGATGCTGCGCGCCACCTCTTCGGGGGGCAGGATGCCTTCGGCCGGGCGCATCCCGATCCCGTCGTGGCTGGCCGAGAAGTTCAGATAGGCGCAGCCCAGCTGCGCGGGCGGCATCCCCTGCTGCCAGCGGATCAGGTAGCGCGCGGTTCCTGACTGCAGCGCGTGCAGCAGCAGCGGCGGCAGCGAGAAGTTGTAGACGACATGCGCCTCGTTGCGGTTGCCGAAGTAGCTGAGGTTCTCGGCCTTCGGCACGTTGGTCTCGGTCACCAGGATCACGGGCTCGACGGCGTAGTCGCACAAGAGCCGCATCAGCCGCACGATCGCGTGGGTTTCGGGCAGGTGGATGCAGGGCGTGCCCACGACCTTCCACAGGAAGGCCACGGCATCCAGCCTCAGGATGCGCACCCCGTTGTCGATGTGCAGCCGCATGATCGCCAGGAATTCCAGCAGCACCTCGGGATTGCGGAAATCGAGGTCGATCTGGTCGTGGCTGAAGGTGCACCAGACGTGGGCGGGGCCGGCCGCCGTCTCGACCCGGCGCAGCAGCGGATGGGTGCGCGGGCGGACGACAAGGCTGAGGTCCTCGCCCGGATCGGCCTCCATGAAGAAACGGTCGTAGGGCGAATGGCCCTGAAGATAGGCGGTGAACCAAGGCCCCTGGCTCGAGACATGGTTCAGCACCAGGTCGGACATCAGCTTGAACTCGGCCGCGATGCGCCGGATGTCCGACCAGTCGCCCAGCGTGGGATTGACTGCGCGGTAGTCGGTCACGGCAAAACCGTCGTCCGAGGTGAAGGGAAAGAACGGCAGGATATGCACACCGTCCACCGTGCCGCGCAGGTTTCGGTGCAGGAAGTCGCGCAACAGGTCCAGCGGCTTGTGCACCCCGTCCACGATGGAGTTGCCGTAGGTGATGAGCAGCGCGTCCCTTTCCGACCAGAAGTTGTTGGAGGGCACGCGCGCCCGGCGCCGGCGCGGGCGCTCGCCGGGCCAGAAGGCCTGCGTGATGCGCGCGGCCAGATCGGCGCGGTCGGCTCGCGGATAGATCGCCGCGATCAGGTCGTGAAGGCGGGCCTCGAAGCTCAGGGACATGCGGTGTGCGGGCTCGGTCTGCGGATCGCTGGCCAGCATAGTGCTTCCGTCACCAAGCCCAAGCCCCCGTTGCGAATTTCATTGGCGCACAGGGATTGATCAAAAGACCCTGAAACCGCTGCCCGTTTCGGCAGGATACCCCGTCCCGACCGGCACCAGCATTTTCCTCGGCGCGGGGCGACGGCTTGATGTGCGGGGGAAGCGGGGACTGCGATGACGAACGCCTTCAACGAGATGTACGCCGGCGGCGCCCTGCGCGCGCCCTATCGCGCGCTGGAGAACTGGCAACAGACCATGCCGGCCGAGTTGCGTCATCTCAAGCAGACCGAGGCAGAGGCCCTGTTCCGCCGCTTCGGCATCACATTCGCAGTCTATGGCGAGGGCGGCGACCCGGACCGCCTGATGCCCTTCGACATGTTCCCGCGGGTCTTTACCGCCCCGGAATGGCGGCGGCTGGAGCGCGGCATCAAGCAGCGGGCGCGCGCGCTCAACGCCTTTCTCGCCGACATCTACGACCGGGCCGAGATCCTGCGCGCGGGCCGCATCCCCGCCGGGATCGTGCACCGAAACGAGGCCTACGAGATCGCCGTCGCGGGCTTCCGCCCGCCGCTGGGCGTCTATTCCCATGTGGTCGGCATCGACATCGTGCGCACCGGACCGGACCGGTTCCATGTGCTGGAGGACAACTGCCGCACACCGTCCGGCGTGTCCTACATGCTGGAGAACCGCGAGATCATGATGCGGATGTTTCCGCAGCTCTTCCAGGAGATGCGGGTCGCGCCGGTGGACGGCTACGCGCGGCTGCTCAAGCGCACGCTCGCCTCGGCCGCGCCGGCGAAATGCACGGGCGACCCCTGCATCGTCGTGCTGACCCCGGGCGCCTACAACTCGGCCTATTACGAGCACAGCTTTCTCGCCGACCTGATGGGCGTGGACCTGGTCGAGGGGCAGGACCTGTTCGTCGAGGGCGATTTCGTCTGGATGCGCACGACGGAGGGGCCGCAGAAGGTGGACGTGATCTATCGCCGGATCGACGACGCCTTTCTCGACCCGCTGTGCTTCCGCCCCGACAGCGCGCTGGGCGTGCCGGGGCTGATGAACGTCTATCGCTCGGGCGGCGTGGCGATCTGTTCGGCCCCCGGCGCGGGCGTGGCCGACGACAAGGCGGTCTATGTCTACGTCCCCGAGATGATCCGCTTCTACCTCGGCGAAGAGCCGCTGCTGGACAACGTGCCGACCTGGCGCTGTTCGGAGCCCGACGATCTGGCCTATGTCCTCGACCGTCTGGGGGAACTGGTGGTCAAGGAGGTGCATGGCTCGGGCGGCTACGGCATGCTGATCGGCCCCAGGGCGGATACAGCCACGCGCGAGGCTTTCGCCGCCAAGCTGCGCCAGAACCCGGCGAACTACATCGCCCAGCCGACGCTGGCGCTCTCCACCTGCCCCACCTTCGTGGAGGAGGGGATCGCGCCGCGCCACGTGGACCTGCGGCCTTATTGCCTTGTGGGCGAGACGGTCGAACTGGTGCCCGGCGGGCTGACGCGGGTGGCCCTGACCGAGGGCTCGCTGGTGGTCAACTCCAGCCAGGGCGGCGGGGTCAAGGATACCTGGGTGATCGCGGAATGAGCCCATGCTGAGCCGCACCGCCGCCAATCTTTTCTGGATCGCCCGCTACCTCGAGCGCGCCGAGACCACCGCGCGGCTCATGGACGTGGGCCACCGCAACGCGCTGCTGCCCAATACCGGCGGCGGCTTTCGCAACGAATGGGGCGCCATCCTGCAGGCGATGGGCGCCGCCGGCCGCTTCGCCGAGAAATACGGGGACGAGACGCGGCAGCGCGACATCGAGACCTTCCTGTTCTTCGATCTCGACAATCCCGCTTCTGTGGGCAGTTGCCTGGGCGCCGCGCGCGAGAACGCGCGCATCGTGCGCACCGCGCTCACAACGCAGGTCTGGGACGCGATCAATGGCGCCTGGCAGGAATTTCACGCAATGCAGCGGCGCGAGCGGTCGCAGCTCGCCCTGCCCGACCTTGCCGACTGGACGCTGCGGATGACCGCGCTGGTGCGGGGCAGCATCGAGGCCACGCAGCTGCGCGACGACGGCTACCACTTCCTCAACATCGGTTATGCCATCGAGCGGGCGGACAACACGGCGCGCTTTCTCGACGTGAAATACTTCGTCCTGCTGCCGTCGATCAGCTACGTCGGCTCGGGCCTCGACACCTATCAGTGGACGACGCTCCTGCGCGCGCTCTCGGCGCACCGCGCCTACAACTGGGCCTACGGCGGCGAACTCACGGCATCGCGCATCGCGCATTTCCTGATCCTCAATCGCCTCTTCCCGCGCTCGCTGCTGAGTTGCGTGGGCACCGCCAACGACTGCCTCGACTCGCTGGCGCGCGGCTACGGCCGCGCCACGCCGGCACAGGACGCCTCGCGCCACCTGCTGGCCGGACTTGCAGAGGCCAAGGTCGAGGAGATCTTCGACGAGGGGCTGCACGAATTCCTGACCCGCTTCATCGCCGAGAATGCCGCGCTGGCGCAGGCGGTGCACGACGCCTACCTGACGGGGGAAGCGCGATGAGGCTCAGGGTCAGCCACGTCACGCGCTACCGCTTCGACGTTCCCGTGCGCGGCGTGGTGCAAAGCCACCGGCTGATCCCGGCCGAGTGCGAGGGGCAGAAAGTCCTCGACTGGCGGGTCGAGGTCGAGGGCGCGACCTGGGGCGCGGCGTTCCGCGACGGAGCAGGCGATCAGGTGCGCACCATGGTCCTGCGCGGCCCCGTCCGGGAGGTCGCGGTCGCCATCGCGGGCGAGGTCGAGACCACCGACACCGCCGGCGTCCTGCGCGGCCACCGCGAGGCGGTGCCGCCGCTGGCCTATCGCCGCACGACGCGCCGCACGCGGCCGGACAAGGCGATCGCGGCGCTTGTCCGCAGGGCACTGGAGGGATGCGACACGGCCCCCGATCTCGACCGCGCCCATGCCCTTGCCGCCGCCGTGGCCGACGCCATCGTCTACGCCCCCGGAGAGACCCACGCCCACACCACGGCCGCCGAGGCACTGGCGCAGGGTGCCGGCGTCTGTCAGGACCACACCCATGTCATGATCGCCGCGGCCAGCCTGGCCGGCATGCCCGCGCGCTACGTCACGGGCTATCTGCATGCCTCCTCGGAGGAGGGGGCGCACGAGGCCAGCCATGCCTGGGCCGAACTGCATGTCACGGGCCTTGGCTGGGTGGGCTTCGATGCCGCGAACAAGTGCTGCCCGAACGAACATTACATCCGGGTCGGCTCGGGCCTCGATGCCGAGGATGCGGCCCCCATCCGGGGCGTGACGCGCGGCGGCGCCGAAGAGTCGATGCAGGTCACGGTGGCGGTGGAGGCCGCGCAGCAATAGCGATTGCGGGACCGCGCGGGCGCGCCTAGCCTGCGCGTCAAAACGAGACCGAGAGGCGCGGGCGGAATGACCTATTGCGTGGGACTGCTGCTGAAGGCGGGGATGGTGCTGCTGGCCGATACCCGCACCAACGCGGGGCTCGACAACATCGCCACCTACCGCAAGCTCTTTACCTTCGAGGTGCCGGGCGAGCGGGTCCTGGCGATCATGACGGCGGGCAACCTGTCGGTCACCCAGACCACGCTGGCGCGGCTGACCGAGGCCGCAGAGCACCCCGAGGCGGACGAGACGCGCTCGATCCTCAAGGCGCCGACGCTGCTCAACGTGGCCGGCATCGTGGGGGATACGCTGTCCGATGTGACGGTCGAGCTTCAGGGCCGGATGGAGCGCATGGCGGGCCAGCAGGCCAGCGCCTCGATGATCCTGGCGGGCCAGCGCAAGGGCGGCCCGATGCGGATGTTCCTGATCTATCCCGAGGGCAACTTCATCGAGGCCACCGAGGATACGCCCTTTTTGCAGATCGGCGAGCACAAGTACGGCAAGCCGATCCTCGACCGCGTGGTGACGATGGACACCACGCTGGCCGAGGCGAAGAAGGCGGTGCTGCTGTCTATGGATTCCACCCTGCGCTCGAACCTCAGCGTCGGCATGCCGCTCGACATGGCCGTGATCGAGGTGGACGCACTGGCCGTGAGCGAACGCCACCGCATCGGCGCCAACGACGACCGCTTCGCGGCGATGAGCGCGGCCTGGAGCCAGGCCCTGCGGGACGCCTTCCAGCGGATCGCCTGGACCTAGTTCAGCCTCAGCCCCCGCGGCGCCGTCTCCTGCGGCAGGGCGGCCTCCTGCCACAGCGCCATGCCGGCCACTTCCGCCGCGGCGCAGATCGGCGCGGCGAGGTCCGCGCGCGCCAGGAGGCAGGCCATCAGCATCGCGTCCTCGCGCTCTCCGGCGCCGGCCGAGGCGATGATCCGGGCAAAGACCGCCTCGTCCGCGCCGACGCAGATGCAGCCCGCCGAGTGCCGCACCAGCGGGCGGCGCGGCTGCGTCAGGAGGAGCCGGCAGCAGGTGTCGAGCGCGCGGGTGCCGTCGGCGGCGCGCTTCCGGCCGATCTCGCGCTCCAGTTCCGTTGCATAGGCCGCCCATGACGCCGTGCCGTCGCACCACCGCCGCAGTCCGCGGACCGCACGCGCCTCGCCCGCGGTCAGACCGTCCAGCCGGCCCACCGGAACCCCGCCCGCGGCGCTCATCCGCGGCGCTCCCCGGACCAGCGGTCCAGCATCGTTTCCAGTGCCGGCGTGTCGGGCAAGGCCCCGTCCAGCGCCTGTGTCAGCACCTGTCCCCAGTCGGGCGGCAGGCGCGCCTCGCGCGGCGCGGCGGGACAAGGGTCTTTCGGTTCCCCATCGGTGGTCATGCGCGGTCTCCCGTTGGCGACGGTTGTACCCCAATGTCTGAGTGTTTCACTCGGACTTGTCAATCGCCATGGTGCAGGCGACGCCTTGCGGCGGCGGATACCGGCCGGAGCGCACAGGGAACGACCACATGCACGACGTCCGCGCACGGCCTTTTGCGGACGTCCGGCCACAGCGTCGGTCGGGGATCAGGAGGGCCTGGCAGGCTCCCGGGTTGCCTCGACAGCGGTGGGCGCGCGGCGGGACACGACCCAGTTCCAGCCAAGGATCAGCGCAATCGCCAGCGCGCCCGCGATCTCGAACCGGATATCGGGGTAGAAGATGCCGACGGTCGCGGGCACCATGGCCGCGCGCGAGACCCAGTCCATCCGGGTGAAGAGCCAGCCCTCGAGCGCGGCGGCGAAGGCCACCAGCGCGAGGATCGCGGTCAGCCCCGTCCAGAGCAACACGGGCAGCGGCCCGCCCTGGATGATCTCGGGGTTGTAGACCATGAAGAGCGGAATCAGGTAGAGGCCCTTGGCGAATTTCCACGCCTGCACAGAGGTCTCCAGCGGCTTCGCCCCCGCGATCGCCGCGCCCGCGAAGCCCGCAAGCGCGATGGGCGGCGTCACGTTGCTGTCCTGCGAATACCAGAACACCACCAGATGCGCGATCAGCAGCGGGATGCCGAACTCCTCCGTCAGCGCCGGCCCCACCAGGACGATCAGCACGATGTAGGCCGCCGTCACCGGCAGCCCCATGCCGAGCACGAGGCTCGCGAGCAGCACGAGGATCAGCGCAAGCAGCATGTTGCCGCCCGAGAAGGCCACCATCATCGACGAGAACTTCAGCCCCAGCCCGGTCAGCCCCACGACGCCCACGATGATGCCGGCCACCGCGCAGGCCATGCTGACCGCGACCGCGTTGCGCGCGCCGAGCGCGAGCGCGCCGAGGATCATCTGCACGCCGTTGCCCACCGCCTCCGTCACCCGCTCGACCGAGGCCGGCCTGCCAGCGCGCGGCTCGAACACGAAGATGTCGAGGCAGGCGCGCAGGCCCGCCACACCGATCACCGTCAGGATTGCCCAGAAGCCCACCCGCATGGGCGACAGGTTGTTGACCAGCAGCCAGACCAGCAGGAAGAGCGGGATGACGAACTGCCAGCCGTCGGCCATGACGCGGGCGAAGCGCGGAAGCTCGTCCTGCGGCACACCCTCCATCCCGCGCTTCATCGCCACGATGTGCACGAAGAGATAGACGGTCCCGAGATAGAGGATGGCCGGGAAGATCGAGAGCACGACGATGTCGATGTAGGGGATGCGCGTGTATTCCGAGATCAGGAAGGCGCCCGCCCCCATCAGCGGCGGCGTGATCTGCCCGCCGGTCGAGGCCGCGGCCTCGATGCCCCCCGCCTGCGCCGGGCGATAGCCCAGCCGCTTCATCAGCGGGATCGTGAAGGCGCCCGTGGTGACCACGTTGGCGATGGCCGAGCCCGAGATCGAGCCCATGCCGGCAGAGGCCAGCACCGCCGCCTTGGCCGGCCCGCCCGGCCGCTTGCCGGTGGCGGCATAGGCAAGGTCGATGAAGAACTTGCCCGCGCCGGTCACTTCCAGAAAGGCGCCGAAGAGCACGAAGATGAAGACATAGGTCGCCGCGACCCCCAGCGGCAGGCCGAAGATCCCCTCCTGCCCCAGGTAGAGCTGGCCCACCAGCCGCTCCAGCGAGTTGCCGCGATGCTCCAGGATGCCGGGCAGCCATTCGCCCAGCCAGGGCAATTCGCCCCGCGCGCCGGCCAGCGCGTAGAGAATCGCCACCACCCCGATGATCGTCATGCCGAGGCCCACGGCGCGGCGGCAGGCCTCCAGCACGGTGACGGTGGCGAGGATGCCCATCCAGATGTCGGTTTGCGACCAGAAGCCGGCGCGGTTGATGATCGCGTCGAGGTTCCACGCGATGTAGCCGCCCGAAGCCGCGCCCGCGGCAAGAAAGACGGCGTCCACCGCCCAGCCCAGCGGGCCGCGCGGTCGCTCGACCCCGGTCACCGGGTAGATCAGGAAGGCAAGGACAAGAATGAAGCTCAGGTGGATCGTGCGCTGGTAGAACAGGCCCAGCGGCTCGATCCCCGCACCGTAGAGCTGGAAGAGCGACAGCGCGATGCCGACAAGGAACACCGCAAGCGCCACCGCCCGCGGCTGGGTGCCTGTCGACTGGATCAGCGGGCCGCCTGTCGCGCCCGGTGGCGCAGCTGTCGGGGCGCTCTGGTTCATGCGCTCACTCCAGTCGCAGATAGACCCGCTTGCCCGCCGCCAGCGACGAAAGGCGATGCTGGCGGCCACCCAGGGTCAGCCGGTGGTCGGTCGAGGGTTGCCCGATCCGAACGGGCAGCGCGTCATCCGGCACCGGCTCGTCGATCCCCTCCAGCCAATAACCGCCCTCCGGCGCGTTCGCCAGCCGGCCGCCGCGGCCCTCGACCTCGCCCAGTCCGGCGGAGAAGTCGTGCAGGTAGGAGCGGGAAAGGATCATCCGGCCCTCGCGGTTCACGAAGCAGTCGGCGACATCGCCGCCCGTCACCGAATGGTTCCAGCTCAGGCACCACTCCGCGCCCTCGGGCGCGCGCTCGGTCAGCAGGACGCGCCTCTCCGCCGTCTCGACCGTCAGCGTGTCCGCCGCGGCCGGCAACGCCGTCAGGAGAAGGGCGGCCACCAGGGGCCGCCCTGCCCGTTTCCGCCTCACTCGCGGAGCCGGTCGGGGATCTCTGCCCCCGTCTCCTCGTAGTAGCGCAGCGCGCCCGGGTGCATAGGGATCGGCGTCGCGCCAAGCGCGAAGTCGACGGTGGTGTCGTTCGCCGCCGGATGCACCGCGATCAGCTCGTCCACGTTCTCGAACATGTTCATGGTGATCTGATAGGCCAGATCCTCGTCCATGTCGGCATGGACGACCAGCACGTTGGGCACCGCGATGGTCGGCACGGCCTCCTCGACGCCCTCGTAGATGCCGGCGCGGAGCGAGTAGGCCGCGAAGGTGCCATGCTGGTCGATGCCGGCCTGCACCTCCTCGTCCGAAAGCGGCACCAGCCGGATGTCGCGCGTGGCGGCAAGGTTCATGATCGACGAGGTCGGCGGCCCCACGGACCAGAAGCCCGCGTCGATGTCGCCGTCGCGCAGCGCATCCGCCGTTTCGTTGAAGTTCAGCCGCTGCGCGTCGATGTCGTCATAGGTGATGCCGTTGGCTTCGAGAATGCGGCGCGCGTTCACCTCCGTGCCGGAGCCCGGCGCCCCGACCGAGACGCGCTTCCCCTCGAGGTCCGAGAGGCTTTCCACGCCGCTGTCGGCCAGCGTCACGATCTGGATCGCGTTGGGATAGATCGAGGCGAGCGCGCGCGCGTCCACCGCGCGGCCCTCGAACTGGCCGTTGCCCTCGTAGGCGTCAACCACGGTGTCGGCCAGCGCGATGGCAAGGTCGCTGTCCCCGCGCGAGATCAGCGCCATGTTCTCGACCGAGGCGCCGGTCACTTCGGCGGTGGCCGAGGCCCCGTCGATGTGCTTGCCGATCAGCTCGGCCAGGCCGCCGCCGTAGGGATAGTAGGTGCCGCCCGTGCCGCCGGTCGCGATCGACAGGTCCTGCGCCTGCGCAGTCCCGCCAATCGCCACGGCCGCCGCCGCGGCGAGTATGAAGTGTCGCATGGGTATCCTCCCGTTTCTGGAAGCGGTCGCGCCGTGGCGCTCCTGCCCCTCGCCTTGTGCGCCCCTAGAACAAGACCCATGGCCCGCGATGTCAAGCGCGCGCCTCAGACGGCAAGCGGCCCGACCCGGTTCGCGATCTCGCGCCTGAGCGAATAGACCGTCGAGAGCGAGGTGCTCGCATTGCCGGAGGCCACGTTCTCGATCCGCATGGAATAGCGCGCCACGGGCGAGATCACCTCGTATTCATGGATGTTGTCGGGGGCCGCGGGATCGGCGACCAGCCGCGCGCGCGTCGCCTCGAATCCTGCGCCCGCCAGCGCCAGCGTCGCCGCCACGTTGGCGTTCTTCGGAAACTGCGCGGCGGCGCTGCGGGCGTTGCCCTCGAAGAAGACAGCCGGCTCCGTGAGCGCGTCGAGGTCCAGCAGCGTCTCGGCCGGCGTACCCTTCCACGCGGCGGGCGGCTTGGTGCCGGTATAGGTCACCTCCAGCCCGCCGGCGGGGGCGAGTGCGGCCAGAAGGTCGGTGCCGCCCACCGCGCCCGCCGGCAGGATCAGCCGCGCGCCGCCGTCCCCTGCGGCCGACAGAAGCGCGTCGTGCAGCCCCGCGTCGGCCAGCGCACCGACCGAGGCCAGCACCACGTCCAGCCCCGCCGCCAGGACGGGCGCGACATGGGCGCTGACGGCCCCGTGGCCTGCGCATTCGACCACGATGTCGGGGCGGGCGGCGATCAGCGCGGGCGCGTCGGTCACCACCTCCACCGCGTGGCCGGCCAGCGCCTCGCGCGCCGCATCCTCGCGGCCCGCGCGGGTCAGCACGGTGATCCGCTCCGCCCGCGGGCCGTGCTCTGCCAGAAGCTGCGCGAGCGTCGCCGCGATGGTGCCGTAGCCGATCAGTCCAAGGTGCATGGCTGCCTCCCTCTGCCGTGTGCCCTGCACGACAAACGCATCGGTGGCCCGGGCGCAACCCGGCCGCGCGTCATTCCGCCGGTGCGGCCACCTGTGCGCCAGAGCGCCGGGGCTCTGCCCGCGCCTCGGCCATCGCGGGGCGCAGGCGGCGCAGCCGCAGCGCGTTGGTCAGCACGAAGACCGAGGACAGCGCCATCGCCCCCGCCGCCAGCATGGGCGACAACAGCAGACCCGTCGCGGGATAGAGCACGCCCGCCGCGACCGGGATCAGCGCGGTGTTGTAGCCGAAGGCCCAGACCAGGTTCTGCCGGATGTTGCGCAGCGTGGCGCGCGACACGGTGAGCGCGTTCACCACGCCGGCAAGGTCGCCCGACATCAGCACAACGTCGGCCGACTCCATCGCCACGTCGGTGCCGGTGCCGATGGCGATGCCCACCTCGGCCTCTGCCAGCGCGGGCGCGTCGTTGATCCCGTCACCCACAAAGGCCAGCTTGCGCCCGCCCTTGCGAAGGTCGCGCACCGCGGCGACCTTGCCGTCGGGCAGGACGCCCGCGATCACCCGGTCGATGCCCGTGTCGCGCGCGATCGCCTGCGCGGTCTCTTCCCGGTCGCCGGTGATCATCGCGACCTCGAGGCCCATCTCGCGCAGCCGCGCGATGGCGGCGCGGCTCGTCTCCTTGACCGGGTCGGCCACGGCGATCAGCGCGGCGGGCCGCCCGTCCACGGCGGCGTAGAGCACGCTTTCGCCCCGTGCGGCACGCCGTGCGTCCTCGTCGGCGAAGGCCGAGAGGTCGAGGCCCGTCTCGCGCATGTGGCGCGCCGAGCCTACGGAAACCTCGCGCCCGTCCACACGGGCCCGGACGCCGCGGCCGGTCTCGGTCTCGAAGTCCTCGGCCTCGGGCAGCGAAACGCCCTCGGCCCGCGCCGCGCGCACCACAGCCGCGGCGATCGGATGCTCCGACAGCGCCTCGACCGCGGCGACGAGGCTCAGCGCCTCGTCCCGGTCCACGCCTTGGGCCGGGATCAGCGCCGCCAGTTCCGGGCGCCCCTCGGTCACGGTCCCGGTCTTGTCCAGCGCCACCACGTCCACGCCGGCCAGCGCCTGCAGCGCCTCGCCCTTGCGGAAGAGCACGCCCAGGTCGGCCGCGCGACCGGTGCCCACCATGATCGAGGTCGGCGTGGCAAGACCCATCGCGCAGGGGCAGGCGATGATGAGCACGGACACGCCGGCGACAAGCGCCATCGTCGCGGTCGGCCCCACCGCCAGCCAGATCAGCACCGTGACGGCGGCCACCGCCATCACGGCGGGCACGAACCACAGCGTCACCCGGTCCACGAGCGACTGGATCGGCAGGCGCGCGCCCTGCGCCTCCTCGACCATGCGGGTGATCTGCGCCAGCACGGTGTCCGCGCCCACCGCGGTCGCACGAAAACGGAAGCTGCCCGCGCCGTTCACCGTGCCGCCGGTCACGGAATCGCCCACCGACTTTTCGACAGGCAGCGGCTCGCCGGTGATCATGCTTTCGTCCACCTGCGCCGTGCCATCCGTGACGACACCGTCCGTGGGCAACCGCTCGCCCGGGCGTACGATCAGGATGTCGCCTTGCTGCACCTCGTCCACCGGCACCTCGACCGGCTCGCCCTCCCGCTCGACGCGCGCCGTGCGCGCCCGCAGGCCCATCAGGCGTTCGATCGCCGCGCCTGTCCGCCCCTTCGCGCGCGCCTCCAGCGTGCGGCCCAGCAGGATCAGCGTGACGATCACCGCCGCGGCCTCGAAATAGACGGCGCGCACGTCCGCCGGCAGCAGGTCCGGCGCGAAGGTGGCGACGGTGGAATATCCCCAGGCCGCCGCGGTGCCCACGGCGACAAGGCTGTTCATGTCGGGCGCCCCTTTGAGGAGCGCGGGCACGCCGCGCAGGAAGAACTCGCGCCCCGGTCCGGCCAGCACGGCGGTGGTGAGCGCGAACTGGATCAGCCAGCTTGCATCGTGCCCGATGGTGCGTCCGATCAGCCCGTGAAAGCCGGGGATCATGTGCCCGCCCATCTCCAGGATGAAGACCGGCAGCGTCAGCAGCGCGGCAATCAGCATGCGCCGCCCGGCCTGCCGCGCCTCTTCGGCCTTGCGCGCGGAGCGGTCGGCGCTGTCGTCGGCGCCGGCGGGTTTCGCGGGATAGCCGGCCCGGGTGACGGCATCTGCCAGTTGGCGCGGGTCCACCGCCCCCTCCAGCACCGTGACACGCGCCTCTTCCGCCGCCAGGTTCACCTCGGCCGAAAGCACGCCCGGCACGGAGCCGAGCGCCGAATCGACCCGCCCCACGCAGGAGGCGCAGTTCATGCCGGACACGGCCAGCGTGACCGTCCGCCTCCGCGCGGGATAGCCCGCCCGCTCGAGCGCGGCGGCCGCCTCGGGCGCGCGCCCGGGCGCGTCCGCTGTCACGCTGGCCGTTTCGTTGGCGAGGTTCACATGCACGTCGCGCAGGCCCTCCACGCCCTCCAGCGCCGCCGCCACATGGCGCACGCAGCCCGCGCAGGTCATGCCCTCGATCGCGAATGTGATGCGGTGTCCGTCGCTCATGACTGTCTCCGGTTGCCGGTCGTCCACCCCAGATGGGGCTTCCAGCAACTGGAAGGTCAAGAGCCTGTCAGAACACCTTGAAGGTCAGCGTCGTCAGGCTTCGCTCGATGCCCGGGATGTCGAGCAACCGTTCATTGATGTATTTGCCCACGTCCTCGCCCGCGGGGATGTAGAGCTTCATCAGAAGGTCCCATTCGCCGCTGGTCGAGTAGAGCTCTGACTGGATCTCGCGCAGGACGATCTCTTCGGCGACCTGGTAGGTGGTGCCGGGCTTGCAGCGCAGCTGGACGAAGACGAGCGTGGACATGGTTTGCGCCCTTTCGAATGGCCGGCGGCAGGCTGGCACAGCCGCCACGGCGGCGCAATGGGCGCGGGCCGGGCTTGGCGGCAGCCGCGCGCGGCGCTAGAAGGCAGGGGTTCCCAGGGAGACCGCAATGCGCAGCGCCCGCATCGACCGAAAGACAGCCGAGACCGACATCGCGCTGGAGATCGCCCTGGATGGCACCGGCGCGCGCGAGATCGCGACCGGCGTCGGCTTCTTCGACCACATGCTGGACCAGCTTGCGCGGCACGCGCTGATCGACATCACCCTGAAGGCGACGGGCGACCGGCACATCGACGATCACCACACCGTCGAGGACTGCGGCATCGCGCTGGGCCAGGCGCTGCGCGAGGCGCTGGGCGACAAGCGCGGCATCCGCCGCTACGGCGCTTTCACGCTGGTGATGGACGAGGCGCGCGTCGCCGCCGCGCTCGACCTCTCCGGGCGGCCCTTTCTGGTCTGGGACGTCGATTTCCCGGCCCAGAAGATCGGCAGCTTCGACACGGAGCTGGTGCGCGAGTTCTTCCAGGCGCTGGCCAGCCACGGCGGCATCACGCTGCACGTCACCCGCGAGGCCGGCGTCAACAGCCACCACATCGCCGAGGCCGCGTTCAAGGCCGTGGCCCGCGCCCTGCGGCAGGCCGTCGAGCCCGATCCGCGCGCCGGCGGCGAGGTGCCTTCAACCAAGGGCACGCTCTGAGCCGGAGATCCGCGAAAAGGGGCTGTCCGCCCCCCCGAGAGGAGTTGACCCCAAGAAAAAGGACTGTCGTGGGCGAACCACCGGTCCGGCGCACGATCCGCCCGGTCAGGAGTGCTCTTCCTCCGCCGTGGCCGCGAGCGCGCGGTTGTAGGCCTTGAGCGCGTCAACGTGGAAGAGCGCGCCCTGCAGTTCGGGCGACTTGCCAGCGCCGGTCAGGCGGACGACGGGGATGAAGGGCAGGCCCGACTTGTCGAAGATCGGCATCGCCGCTTCGAGCGTGGCGTTGGCGTCGACGTAGACGCCGTTGCCGATGAGATCCCAGAGGCGCGCCTCGTCGGGTGCGCGGTCGTCCAGCGGACCGCGCATCACGCTGGCCACGCGGAACATCTGCAGCAGGTATTCCTGCGGGCCGGCCGCGAGATGCACGCCACGCCGCTCGAGCTGGCTGAGAAAGAAGGAGCGGTCCACCAGCCGCGAGGCGAGCGCGGTGGAGGTGGAGACCGCGACCATCACGGCAAGGCCCGTCTGCCAGTCGCCGGTCAGCTCGAAGACGATCAGCGTGGTCGAGATCGGCGCGCCGAGAACGGCCGCCGCCACCGCGCCCATGCCGGCCAGCGCGTAGAGCGTGGGCGCGCCGGAGATGTCGGGAAAGAGCCCCGTGGCGACCAGGCCGAAGGCGAGCCCGGTGAGCGCGCCCAGCATCAGCGATGGAGAGAAGACGCCACCGCCCATGCGGCCTGCCATGGTGACGGCCACGGCAATCACCTTGACGATGCAGAAGACCACCGCCTCGTGCAGCAGCAGGTCGCCGGTCAGCGCGCGCGTCGTCGTCTCGTAGCCCACGCCGATGATGTGCGGAAAGGCCACGGCGATACCGCCCAGGAGCGCGCCGGTGACGGCCGGGCGCAGCCAGAGCGGCATCCGCGTGCGCGCCTGCACCAGGTTGCCCGCGTCCTCGCTCCAGAAGATTGCACGCATGGTGACCACCGCGACCAGTCCGCAGACCAGGCCGAGCAACAGGAAGGCCGGGATCTCGGCGTAGAATTCCAGCACCGAACCGCCGGGCAGGACAAAGTTGGTGACGTCGCCGAAGGCCATGCGCCCGATCACCGTGCCCGCGGCAGAGGCGATGACGATCGGCGCGAAGGCATGGAGCGCGAAGTGGCGCAGCACCACTTCCATCGCGAAGAGCGCGCCGGCGATGGGGGCGTTGAAGCTGGCCGAGACGGCGGCGGCCACGGCGCAGCCGAGCAGGTCGCGCCCGGTGACGCCGTCGGCGCGGATCGCGTTCGACACCCAGGACGAGAGCAGCGCGGCGAGGTGGACGACAGGCCCCTCGCGCCCCGTCGAGCCGCCCGTCGACAGCGTGATCAGCGAGCAGGCGGTCGAGGTGAGCCCCGCCTTCGTCTCGACCCGCCCGTCGTTGAGCGCCGCGCCCTCGATCACGTCGGCCACCGCGCGCACCCGTCCGTCCGGCGTGAAGAAATGCAGCAGGAGCCCGACCGCGAGGCCGCCCGCGATGGGCACGGCGACGATCCACCACCAGGCGAGCGTCTCGGCGAAAGTGTGCAGGCGGTGCAGGTCCTCTGCACCGTAGGCAGCCTCCTGCAGGGTCTCGATTCCCATGCGGAAGAGCACCGCGGCGCCGGCCGCCGCGATCCCGACGCCCAGCGCGATGAACCAGAACTGCACCTGTCCCGGCCCGCGGTGGCGCAGAAGCTGCCAGCCCCGGCGAAAGGCGTGTCGGGTGTGCACGATCTGCGCAAGCATCGGGTTGCGCGGTGGCGCCCTCACGACGGCGCCCTCATGACGGCGCACCGCGCTGCCCCGTCTTTTCCCCGCCGCCGCGCGGGAATAGGCTGGCGCTGAAACAGCGGGGAAAACACATGGCCCTTCGGGACGCTCTCGACGCGCTTTCTGACTTACTAGGCGAACGGCTGAGCCGGTCCAAGCCCGATCTGGAGGCGCACGGCCGGTCGGAGAGCCATTTTGGCCTGACGCCGCCCGATGCGGTGGCCTGGCCGGAGACGACGGCGGAGGTGCAACAGATCGTGCGGATCTGCGCGCGCCACGGCGTGCCGGTCGTGGGCTGGGGCGCGGGCACCTCGCTGGAGGGCCACGCGCTGGCGGTGCGGGGCGGCGTCGCGGTGGATTTCGCGCGCATGAACCGGGTGCTCGACGTGCGGCCCGAGGACATGGACGTGACGGTGCAGCCCGGTCTGACGCGCCGCGCGCTGGAGGAGGAGCTGCGCGCCACCGGCCTCTTCTTCCCGGTGGATCCTGGGGCCGACGCGAGCCTTGGCGGCATGGCGGCGACGCGCGCCTCGGGCACGACGACGGTGCGCTACGGGTCGATGCGCGACAACGTGCTGGGGCTGGAGGTGGTGCTGGCCGACGGGCGTGTGATCCGGACCGGCAGCCGCGCGCGCAAGTCCGCCGCGGGCTACGACCTGACCGCGCTGATGCTGGGCAGCGAGGGCACGCTGGGCCTGATCACCGAACTCACGCTGCGCCTGCACGGCCGGCCCGAGGCGGTGGCGGCGGGCGTCGCGGCCTTTCCCGGCATCGGCGGCGCGGTGGACTGCGTGATCGAGACGATCCAGATGGGCCTGCCGATGGCGCGCATCGAGTTCGTCGACGCGGCCTCCGCCGCCGCCTTCAACGCCCATGCGGGCACCGATCTGCCGGAGCGACCGCACCTTCTGGTGGAGCTGCACGGCTCGGAAACCGGCGTGGCCGAGCAGGCGGAGCTGTTCGGCGCGCTGGTGGCCGAGCATGGCGGCGATCCCTTCGAATGGTCCACGCGCGAGGAAGAGCGGCGCCACCTCTGGCGGATGCGTCACAACGGCTACTATGCGATCATGGCCGCCCACCCCGGCGCGCGGGCGCTGGTGACCGACATCTGCGTGCCGATCTCGCGGCTGGCCGAGGCGGTGGAGGAGACACAGGCCGACATCGCGGCAAGCGGGATGCCTGGCCCGATCCTGGGCCATGTGGGCGACGGCAACTTCCACGCCACGCTGATCGTGCGGCCCGATCATGCGGGCGATCTCGAAACCGCCAAGGATCTCGCGCACCGGATGGCCGAGCGGGCGCTTCGGCTGGGCGGCACCGTGACGGGCGAGCACGGGGTGGGCATGGGCAAGACCGGTTACATGGCCGGGGAGCATGGCGAGGGCTGGGCGGTCATGGGCGCGATCAAGGCGGCGCTCGACCCGCAGGGCATCCTCAACCCCGGCAAGCTGGTGCCGGGCAACTGAGCGCGGCGCCGTCCGGGGTCAGGCCGCCTGCGACAGCAGGATCGCGGCCTCGGACCGGCTGAGGCTGCGGCGTGCAAAGGGGCCGTAGCGGAACGGGTCCGTGTCGATTCCGGGCAGGCCCGCGACAAGGCGTGCGCGGTCGTCCGGCGCCAGTGCCTCCGGTTGCGTTCCCGCGGGGTGAAAGCTTTCGGTCTCTATCCCGTTGGCCCAGAGAACCTCGTGCTGCGGCAAAAGCAGATGGATGTAGGTCACCTCGCGCGCGGCGTGGTCGATGCGCACCTGTCGGTCGTCGATCAGGTCGCGCGCCGCGACCAGCACCTCGTCGGTGTTGAACAGCGCACGCGCCCGCGCGCCGCGCAGCACCAGCCGGTGCGCAGGCGAGACGCACAGCGTGGCATCGGGCTGACGCAGTCCCAGCGCCCCGGCCGAGAGCCGCACGGGCCGCAGGGACGGCATGGCGAAAAGCCGCGCGCCGCCGATGCGACGGCGCCCGATCCACAGGATTTCCTGCGGGCCGCTGTCCTTGGTCGCCACGCGATCCCCTTCGGCGAGGTCTTCCACCGGGCGCGGGCCGCACGGCGTGGCAATCCGCGTGCCGGGGGTGAAGCAGATCACCTGCTCGGGCGCGCGGCCGGGATCGGCGGGCGCGACCCCCGGAAGCGTGTGGTCCACCACCCAGAGGTCGGTCTCGCGCGGTGGCAGGGCGTCGAGGAACATCAGCAGGGGCGGCCGGCCTGGCGCCGTACCGATGAGCGTGACGGTGAAACTCCGCGCCCCGTCTGTCACGGTGAAGGCGTTCTCCGGCAGGTGCGTCTCTGCATCGACATGGGCGGGCTGGCCCGTGGCGGCATGATCGAGTGCCGCCCCCACCAGCCGGCGCACCATGCCCGCAGCGCGGCGGCGCATCTCCGCCTCGCCCAGTGCGCCGTCCAGCCGCAGGGGACCGCCGGGGCCGTCGACGCAGATCGCGTCGCCGCGCCAGGACCAGACCGAGCCGACCCTGAGCGCCGAGAGCGCCGGATCGTCCAGCCCGTCCACTTCCGTCTGCGACCAGGAAATGACGAATGTGCCGCGGAACCCCGCCTGCATCGCCCGTCGTCCCGCTCTTGCCTCGTGTTATCGTTGCGGCGGAAGATATCAGAGGCGATTCGCCCTGCAAAGAGTCGCGCGCTGGTTTTTCGCCTGCGGTCTGGCCCTTGCAACACCGAATTCAACTCGGGATTGCGCGGGCGCGCCCGGTCATCGGCGGCAGTGGTCCTGAGCCGTTATGACCCATAACTTTTTGGCGGACCCGCGCCTGAAAGATGATGCAACGCTGCAGCGACCTGCTAGAACTTGCGCCCAGATCGCCACGCATGGGGAGGAGTCCGGAATGTTCATCGATCGCAGACGCCTGATGGGGCTTGCCGGCGCGCTTGCCATCGGCGCGGGGCTGGGCACGGCCGCTGCCGCGCAGGAGGTGACGCTGCGCCTGCACCAGTTCCTGCCGGCGCAGGCCAACGTGCCGCAGCTCATACTCGATGTCTGGGCGGACAATGTGGAAGAGGACAGCGAGGGCCGCATCAAGGTGGAGCGCTACCCGTCGATGCAGCTGGGCGGCACGCCGCCCGAACTGATCGACCAGGCGATGGACGGCATCGTCGACGTGGTCTGGACCGTCGTGGGCTACACGCCCGGCCGCTTCCCCTCGACCGAGGTCTTCGAGCTGCCGTTCATGGTGGCCGACGCGCGCGCCGCCTCCTATGCCTACTGGAAGCTGTTCGAAGAGCACATGGCGGACAGGGAGTTCGCCGGCGTCAAGATCGTCGGCACCTGGGTGCACGGCCCCGGCATGTTCCACACCAAGGATCCCGTCGTGGTGCCCTCCGACCTGGAGGGCATGAAGATCCGCGGCGGCTCGCGGCTGGTCAACGAACTGCTGACGCTGGTCGGCGCGGAGCCCGTTGGCCTGCCGGTTCCCGCCATTTCCGAGGCGCTGTCCAAGGGCGTGATCGACGGAACCACCATCCCGTGGGAGGTGACGCCAGCCATCAAGGTGCAGGAACTCGTCTCGAACCACACCGAGTTCCAGGGGCCCGCGCTTTACAACCTGACCTTCGTGCTGGCGATGAACCAGGACCGCTACGACAGCCTGCCCGACGACCTGAAGGCGGCGATCGACCAGAACAGCGGCCTCGACTTCTCGGTCTTTGCCGGCGGCACGCAGGCCGATGCCGACGCGCCGGCGCGGCAGACCGCCGTGGACCGCGGCAACAACATCGTTACCGTGTCCGAGGACGACGCCAAGAAGTGGCTCGAGATCGTCGATCCGATCTACGAGAACTGGGTCGCCGACATGGAGGAGCGCGGCATCGACGGCCAGGCGCTGATCGACCAGGCGCGCGCGCTGATGGACGAGTATCACGACAGCTACGACGGCTCCTACAACTGAGCCGCAACCTCGCCACGCGGGCCGCGGCGGCATCCCCGCCGCGGCCCGTCCGTGACGGCCCGCCTCTGCACGGGGGAGTGACGTGCTGAGCCTTCATAGAATTTTCCTCGGCTTCGCCTGGGTCATGGCGATCGCGGGCGGCATCGTGCTGTCGGCCGCGATCCTGATCACCTGCGTCTCGATCGTCGGCCGCGAGGTCGGCCTGGGCGCCATCCGGGGCGATGTGGAACTGGTCGAGGCCGGCATGGCCTTTGCCATCTTCTCCTTCCTGCCGCTTTGCCAGATCACCGCCGGGCACGCCTCCGTCGACGTCTTCACCAACTGGCTGACCGGCCGCCCCTTCCGCCTGCTGGTCTTCACCATCGAGCTGCTCTTTGCCGTGGTGCTGATCTTCGTGGCGCTGCAGCTCTTCGAGGGCACGATGGACCGCTACAATCGCGGGCAGACCTCCTGGATGCTGCAGTTTCCGGTCTGGTGGGCCTATGCGGCGAGCCTTGTCGGCGCCACGGCGGCCGCGATCGTCGCCTGCTGGACCGCGCTGGTGCGCGGCTTCGAATTACTGACCAACCGCGACATAATCGCGGTCTACGCGGAGGCCCAGCAGTGACCAACCTGGAGATCGGCATCTGGTCCTTTCCCGTCCTGCTGCTGATGATCTTCGCGCGGGTGCCCATCGGGCTTGCCATGTTCGTCACCGGATTCGGCGGCCTGTGGCTTGTCATGGGCACGCCCAACATGGCGCTGGGCCGGCTCAAGACAGAAGCCTATACCACCTTTTCGAACTATTCGCTGAGCATCGTGCCGATGTTCCTGCTGATGGGCTACTTCGCCACGCTGGGCGGCATGAGCCAGGCGCTGTTCCGCGCCGCGGCCGGCTTTCTGGGCCACCGCAAGGGCGGCGTTGCCATGGCCGCCGTGGGCGCCTGCGCCGGCTTCGGCGCGATCTGCGGCTCGTCGCTGGCCACTGCCGCCACGATGAGCCGCGTGGCCCTGCCCGAACTCAGGCGCTTCGGCTACTCGGGCGGCTTCTCCACCGCCACGCTGGCCGCGGGCGGCACGCTGGGCATCCTGATCCCGCCCTCGGTCGTGCTGGTGATCTACGCCATCCTGACCGAACAGAACATCGCCAAGCTGTTCCTCGCGGCCTTCGTGCCGGGCATCCTGGCCGCGATCGGCTACATGGCCGCGATCTCGATCTATGTCCGCGTGAATCCCGGCAGCGCCGGCGTGGCGGAGCCCGTGCCGATGCGCGAGCGTTTCCGCGCGCTGGTCGACGTCTGGCCGGTTCTGCTGGTCTTCATCGCCGTCGTCGGCGGCATCTATGGCGGCATCTTCACGCCGACCGAAGGGGCGGCAGTGGGGGCGCTGGGCACCGGGATCATCGCGCTCGTCAATGGGGGCCTCACGCTGCGCACGCTGGGCGACAGCTTTACCGCAACGGCCAAATCGACCGCGATGATCTTCTTCATCGTCCTTGGCGCGGGCTTCTACAACGGCTTCCTTGCGCTGACGCAGGTCCCGCAGGAGATGGCGCGCCTGGTCGTCGAACAGGGCGTGAGCCCCTGGCTTGTGCTGGTCATCATCCTGCTGCTCTATCTGGTGTTCGGCTGCGTGATGGATTCGCTGTCGATGATCCTGCTGACGGTGCCGATCTTCTTTCCGGTGATCTCGGCGCTCGACTTCGGGATGTCGCCGGAGCATGTGGCGATCTGGTTCGGCATCCTGGTGCTGATCGTGGTCGAGGTCGGGCTGATCACGCCGCCGGTGGGGATGAACCTGTTCATCATCAACAACATGGACCGTGGGACGCCGATGTCGGCGACCTATCGCGCGGTGCTCTACTTCGTCGGCTCCGACATTGTCCGCGTGGCGATCCTGGTGATGTTCCCGGCGATCACGCTCTTCCTGATACCCGAGTGATGCGCACACGTGCGCGATTTTCGCGCGCGGATGCTTGCTCCGGGGTGGTTATGAGACATAACCCATCGACGCGACACGCGAGGCTTTGAATGTCCGAACCGCTGCCGATCGCCGAGACCGACGGGCCCTACATCATGATCCAGGCCATCGCGCGGATCGAGGACATGTCGAAAGCCGACGGGCTTTTCGCCGAAAGCCTCTGCGCCGCGGTGACGCAGACCAGCCCGGACGCGCACGAAGGACTGGCGGCCTTCCTCGAAAAGCGCGCGCCGCGCTTCCGCTGAGCCGATGGCCACGCGCAGCCCCACGGCCACGGACGCGCCTGCCGAGGGCGGCATCGACGCGGGGCTTCGGGTCTTCGCGGGCTATCACATGCGTCGCGCCATGGCCGCGATCCAGAAGGACCTGAACGCGACGCTGGCGCCCTTCGGCCTGCGCATGGTGCCCTTCTCGGTGCTGGTGACGATCGCGGACAATCCCGGCCTGCGCCCCTCGCAACTGGCCGGCGCACTGGCGATGGAGCGGTCGAACCTGGCGCCCGTCCTCGAGGGCCTCGCGCGCGACGGGCTGATCCTGCGCGAACCGGCCGCCGGGGATAGGCGCGCGAAGGCGCTCTCGCCCAGCCCGGAGGGCGCGCGGCTCGCCACGCGCGCCCGCACCGCGGTCGAGGCGCATGACGCCCGAATGACCGGGCATGTCGATCCCGACATGCGGCAGCGCCTGATCCGCATCCTGAACGAGATCGAGGCGCGCGGCCAGCGCGACGGCTGAACCCGGGACGCGGCAAGCGTTTGCGCGCCGTCACGCCGCATGCAACGCTTGCGACAGTTGCCGAGGGACCCGCCCATGCCGGAGATCGAGATCCGCCCACTGCAGCCCGCAGACGAAGCGGAGTGGCGCCGCCTCTGGCGCGCCTATCTCGCCTTCTACGAAACCGAGGTGCCGGAGGTGGTCCATGCCACGGCCTTCGCCCGCCTGCTCTCCGGGGCGCCGGGCGAGTTCCGGGGGCGCATCGCGACCGTGGACGGCGCGCCCCGCGGACTCGTCCATTTCCTGTTTCACCGCCACATGTGGAAGATCGAGAACGTCTGCTACCTGCAGGATCTCTACGTCGATCCGCAGGCGCGCGGCACCGGCCTTGGCCGCGCGCTGATCGAGACGGTCTATGCCGAGGCCGACGCGGCCGGCGCGCCCGCCGTCTGGTGGCTCACGCAGGAGCACAACGCCACCGCGCGGCGACTCTACGACCGGATCGGGATGAAGACGCCCTTCATCCGCTACAACCGCCCGATCTGAGCGGTCCGCTTTCCCCGCCGGGCAATTCGGTCTAGAGCCCCGCACATGACGACGCGGAGAGTCCGATGATGCGCGCCACGCCCGAGGCGACCCACGACATCGTTCTGGTGGGCGGCGGCCACACCCATGCGCTGGTGCTGCGCCGGTGGGGCATGGCCCCCCTGCCCGCGGTACGGCTGACGCTGATCAACCCCGGCCCCACCGCCCCCTATTCGGGAATGCTGCCCGGCCATGTCGCCGGCCACTACCCGCGCGAGGCACTGGAGATCGACCTCGTCCGGCTGGCGCGCTTCGCCGGCGCGCGGCTGATCCTGGGCCACGCCAGTACGCTCGACCCCGACCGGCGCGAGATCACGGTGGGCGAGCGGCGCATCGGCTACGACATCGCCTCCATCGACATCGGCGTCACCTCTGCGATGCCGGACCTGCCCGGCTTTGCCGAGCACGCCGTGCCCGCCAAGCCGCTTGAGGGGCTCGCGCGGCGCTGGGCGGCTTTCCTCGACACGGCCGCGGCGGGCCATGCCGCGCCGCGCGCGGCGGTGATCGGCGGCGGGGTCGCGGGGCTGGAGTTGTCGATGGCGATGGCCCATGCGCTGCGCGCGCGCGGCTGCGACGCGCAGGTCACGGTGATCGAGGCCGCGCCCGACCTGCCCGCCCCCGGCGGCGCCGGCCCCCGCCTCTCCGCCGCGCTCGCGCGGCAGGGCGTGACGCTCCGCCTGGGCGCTGCGGCAGCAGAAGTGACCGCAGAGGGCGTCGTGCTGGAAGGGGGCGAGATCGTCGCGGCCGGCTTCGTGGCCGGCGCCGCCGGCGCCCGCCCGCAGCCCTGGCTTGCCGAGACCGGCCTGCCGACCGAGGCGGGCTATCTGCGCGTGGGGCCGGAGCTGCGCGTCGAGGGGCGCGAGGAGATCTTCGCCGCGGGCGATTGCGCGCATCTCACCCACGCGCCGCGTCCCAAGGCGGGTGTCTATGCCGTGCGCGCGGCGCCCGTGCTGCACGACAACCTGCGCGCCGCCGTGGCGGGCCGGCCGCTGCGCCCCTATCGGCCGCAGCGCGATTACCTCAAGCTCATCTCGCTGGGCGAGAAATCCGCGCTGGCGGAAAGGGGCGGCCTCGCGGTCGAGGGGCGCCTGCTCTGGCGCCTCAAGGACCGGATCGACCGCGACTTCATGGACAAGCTGCGCGACCTGCCGCAGATGATACCGGCCCCGACCGGGGCGGCAGATGCACCCGCCGCGCCGCTCTGCGCCGGCTGCGGCGCAAAGCTGGCGCCCGCCGCGCTGGCCCGCGCCACCGCCGTGCTGCCCCTGCCCGCGCGCGACGACGTGCTCACCACGCCCGGCGACGATGCGGCGGTGCTGCGGGTGGGCGAGGCGCTGCAGGTCGTCACGACCGACCACCTGCGCGCCTTCACCGAGGATCCCGCGCTGCTGGCGCGGATCGCGGCGGTGCACGCGATGGGCGATGTCTGGGCGATGGGCGCGACGCCGCAGGCCGCCCTCGCCACCGTGATCCTGCCGCGCATGACCGAGCGGCTGCAGGCGCGGATGCTGGACGAGATCCTGACCGCGGCGTCTGAGACCTTCCGCGCCGCGGGGGCCGAGCTTGCCGGCGGACACTCGACCATGGGGGCGGAGACGACGCTGGGCTTTACCGTGACCGGCCTGCTCGACGGTCCGGCGGTGACGCTGGGCGGCGCCCGGCCGGGCGATGTGCTGATCCTGACCCGCCCGATCGGCAGCGGCACGCTGCTGGCCGCCGAAATGCGCGGCGAGGCCAGCGGAGAGGACATCGCCGCCCTCTGGCACGCCATGGCGCAGCCGCAGGGCAGGGCCGCCGCGCTCCTGCGCGGCGCGCACGCGATGACGGATGTCACCGGCTTCGGCCTTGCCGGGCACCTCATGGCGATCTGCACCGCCTCCGGCGTGGCGGCAGAGATCGACCCGGCGGCAGTCCCCCTCTACCCCGGCGCCGAGGCGCTGGCCGCCGCGGGCATCCGCTCGACCCTGTGGGAGGCGAACCGCGCCCATGCGCCCGTGACGGGCGCCGAAGGGCCGCGCGGCGCCCTGCTGCACGACCCGCAGACCGCCGGCGGCTTCCTCGCTGCGCTGCCGGAGGCAGAGGCGGCGCATATTCTGCCGCGCCTCGCCCGGGCCGGGGTGGCGGCACATCGCATCGGCCGCGTCATGGAAGGCCCACCGGGGATCGCCTGCGTGCCGGGCGCGGCGGGCTGACAGCGCCCCCGTCCGCACTCAACGGCCGACCGTCTCGACAATGCGCCGCGCGGCCTGCGCGAAGCCCTCGGCGTCCAGCCGGTCCAGCCGCTCGACCGTCACCGGCGCGCCCCGGCGCGCGGCGGATTTGGCATAGCGGGGATCGTAATGCGCCTCGATCAGCTCCCCCGCCAGCGTGGCGAAAGCCCCCTGCGCCGCCAGCGCCTGCCATGCCTCGACCTGCGCGCGCCCGTGGTAGGGCACCAGCTTCTCCAGCACGCGGGCCAGCGCCGCGCGGTCCGCGGTGAGATCGGCATAGGCCCGCGCCAGATAGGCCGCGCGTTCCGCGACCGGCGCCTCCAGCCGGAGATGCGCCGCCCGCTTCATCGCGGCCCAGAGCGAGGGCGGCAGGATGCGCGCGCCCACCTTGGCGCTTTCCGCCTCGACGAAGACGGGGCGCGCGGGGTCCAGCCGCGCAAGCTGCATCGCCAGCCGCGATTCGAACAGCTTCTGCGGCGGCTGCCCGCCCGGCATCGCCCCGAAGACCGAACCGCGATGCGCCGCCAGCGCCTCCAGGTCCACGAACTGCCCGCCCGCCTCTGCCAGATGGGCCAGCATCCCGGTCTTGCCGGTGCCGGTCATCCCGTCCACCAGCACCACCCGAAAGGGCAGAGGATCGTCGTAAAGCGCGCGCACCACCAGCCGGCGAAAGCTGCGGTAGCCGCCCTGCAGCAGTTCCACCCGCCAGCCGATCTGTTCGAGGATCGAGGCGAAGCTGCCCGACCGCTGCCCGCCCCGCCAGCAATAGACCAGCGGCCGCCAGCCGCCGTCCCGGTCCGCGAGCGGCCCCTCGAGGTGCGCCGCCGCGTTCCGCGCCACCAGCGCCGCGCCGAGTTTGCGCGCGAGAAAGCGGTCCTGTTGGACATAGATCGTGCCGACGCGCGCGCGCTCCGCATCCGTGAGCACGGGCAGGTTGACCGCGCCCGGCAGATGATCCTCGGCGTATTCCGCGGGCGAGCGGACGTCGACGATCTCGTCGACGCCGAGCCGGTCCAGATCGGCAAGGGAGGCAAGCTCGACCGCCATGCGCCTCAGTAGGGCATCGGGTGCGCGCGATGCACCTCGTCGAGCGCCGCAAGCAACTCGTCCGACAGCACCACCTCCGCCGCGCCCAGCGCATGCTCGAGTTGCGCAAGTCGCGTGGCGCCGAAGATCGCCGAGGCGACGAAGGGCCGCCGCGCAGCCCAGGCAAGCGCCATCTGCACCGGGTCGAGACCGAAGCGCCCCGCCACCTCGTGACAGGCCGCCACCGCGCCGAAGACCCGCGGCGTGATCCGCCCGCCCAGGTTTTCCACATGGCTGCGGCGTGAGCCGGGCGGAATCGCGCCGCCCTGATACTTGCCCGTCAAGAGCCCCGCCGCGAGCGGCGAGAAGGGCAGGAACCCCACGTCCTCGTTCACGCAAAGCTCCGCCAGATCGGTATCGGCCATGCGGGCCAGCAGCGAATACTCGTTCTGGATCGAGGCCGCGCGCGGCCCCCCGGCCGCCTCCGCCACGCGCAGCCACTGCGCGGTGCCCCAGGCGGTCTCGTTCGACAGGCCGAAGGCGCGGATGGTGCCCCGCTCGACCTCGCGCGCGAGCGCACCCAGCGTGTCCTCCATGTGCGCCAGCGTCTCCACGCGGTCCTGTCCCGACGGGTCGTAGCGCCAGTTCTTGCGGAAATGATAGGAGCCGCGGTTGGGCCAGTGGAACTGATAAAGGTCGATGCAGTCGATCTTCAGCCGCCGCAGCGAGCCCTCGACGGCGACAGGAATGGTGTCCGGGGTGATCGGCGCGCCGCCGCGGACGTGCCTCATCCCCTCGCCCGAATGCTTGGTCGCCACCACCCAGGCGTCGCGCCGCCCGGCCCTGGCGACCCAGGTGCCGACGATCTCCTCGCTCAGTCCCACCGTCTCTGCCCGCACCGGGTTGACCGGATACATCTCGGCGCAGTCGAGGAAGTTTATCCCCGCCTCCAGCGCGCGGTCCATCTGCGCATGGGCCTCGTCCTCCGGCGTCTGGCTGCCGAAGGTCATGGTGCCGAGGCAGAACTCGCTCACCTCGATGCCGGTGCGGCCCAGCGGGTTTCGGCGCATGGGGATCCTCCTTGCGGGACGGGCGCACCCTAGTCCCGCGGGCGGCGGGCGCAAGGCGTGCCGGGCGGGGCGCCACCCGGCGGCTTCCTCTTGCCGGAAATACCCCGGGGGTGAACTGGCCGCAGGCCAGGAGGGGGCAGCGCCCCCTGCGCGGCGCCCGGAATCGCGCAGGATTGAGAACATTTCGCGAACACTGTAACCTGCCACGCATGACCCGGGCTCTTCTTTCCCGCGTGCCGGAACGGGCGCGCCCCGCCCTCGCCCTGCCCGCCGGCTTCCGGCTCGACCGGGGGCGGGTGCACGAGGCCTGCGGGCCGGGCCGCCATGTCTTCGCCGCCCTCGCCGCCGGCGCGGCGCAACAGGCGGGCGGCGGCGATGTCCTGTGGATCGCGCCCGAATGGGAGCGCGACCGCCCCAACCCGCAGGGGCTCTGCCGCTTCGCCGATCCGGGGCGGCTGCTCTTCGCCACGCCCCGGCGGGAAGAGGACATCCTGTGGTGCGCCGAAGAGGCGCTGCGCGCGGGCTGCCTGCCGCTGGTGGTGGTCGAATGCGTGACCCTGCCCGCGCTCACCCCGGTGCGGCGGCTGCAGCTCGCCGCCGAGGCCGGGATGGCCGCGCCGGGCCCCGCGCCCCTGGGCCTGCTGCTCACGCCCGGGGCGGGCGGAACACGCGGGGCCGAGACGCGCTGGCACATGGCGCCGGCACACAGGCCGGGGGCCGAAGGCTGGCTGCTGGAGCGGCTGCGCGCGCGGCGCGACCCGCCCGCGCGCTGGCAGCTGGGCTGGGGGCGCGGGGGCCTCGACGCCATCTTGCATCCTCGCGGCACCTGACCTTCATCAAGGCGGGGCAAGCCCGAAGCTGCCAGACAGAGCCCGAGTTTAACACGCAAAGGAGAACAGGATGGACATCCGATTCGACGGCAAGACCGCGCTGGTGACCGGCGCAGGACAGGGCATCGGCGCGGCCATCGCGCAGGAACTCGCCGCAGGCGGTGCAACCGTGGTGGTCGCCGATCTGGACGAGGACGCCGCGAAATCCGTTGCGGCCGAGATCGGCGCCGCGGGTGGCACGGCACACGCCACGAAGGTCGACACCGGCGACGCGGCGCAGGTCGAGGCGATGGTGGACTTCGCCATCGAGACCACCGGCGCGCTGCACCTGCTGGTCAACAACGCCGGCATCGGCGGGGAGCGCGAGGCGATCGCGGACTACCCGCTCGACGCCTGGCACAAGGTGATCGACGTCAACCTGCACGGCGTCTTCTACGGCATGAAATTCGCGATCCCGAAGATGCTGGAGGCCGGCGGCGGCGCCATCGTGAACATGTCGTCGATCCTGGGCAGCGTGGGCTTCGCGCAGTCCTCGCCCTATGTCGCGACCAAGCACGCCCTCGTGGGGCTCACCCGCAACGCGGCGCTGGAATACGCGGCGCAGGGCATCCGGGTGAACGCGGTCGGCCCGGCCTTCATCGACACGCCGCTGCTCTCGGCGCTCGACGACGAGATGCGGGCCGGGCTCACGTCGCTCCACCCCATCGGCCGGCTGGGCCGGCCCGAGGAGGTGGCCGCGCTCACCGTCTTCCTGCTGTCCGAGCGTGCCGCTTTCATCAACGGCAGCTACCACCTGGTCGACGGCGGCTACACCTCGCAATAGCGCCCTGCCGAAGAAAGACCGCCGCGCGTCGGGAACCGGCTTGCGCGCGGCGGTCGGGATGCGAAGCTGGGCCGCGTCATGCGCACGCTCCTGTCCTTCGCGGCCCTCTTCCTCTCGATCATCCTTCTGCAGCTTTCCTCGGGGGCGGTGGCACCGCTCGACGCGCTCTCGGGGCTGCGGCTGGGCTTCACCACGCAACAGATCGGCCTTCTGGGTTCGGCGCATTTCATCGGTTTCTTCATCGGCTGCTGGTGGGCGCCGCGGCTGATGGGCAGCGTGGGCCACGCGCGCGCCTTCGCGGCCTTCACCGCGATGGGCGCGGTGGGCATCCTGATGCACATGCTGATCCTGGATCCTTATGCCTGGGCCGTCATGCGGGTGGCGCAGGGGCTGTGCATCGCGGGCTGCTTCACCGTGATCGAGGCCTGGCTTCAGGCCAAGGTCACCAACGCCACCCGCGGCCGGACGATGGGCGCCTACCGTGTCGCTGACATGGGCGCCTCGCTGGTGGCGCAGCTGATGATCGGCGTGCTGGAGCCCGCCTCCTACGTCTCCTACAATATCCTTGCGCTGTTCTGCTGCGCGGCCCTGCTGCCGCTCACGCTGACCACCGTGCGCCCGCCCGAGACGCCCGCGGCGCCGCGGCTGAAGCCGGGCCTTGCACTGGCGATCTCGCCGCTTGCGGTGGCGGGCGTTCTGGTGGCGGCGGTGTCCAGCGCGGCCTTCCGCATGGTGGGCCCGGTCTACGGCCGACAGGTGGGGCTGGAGGTGGACCAGATCGCCTTTTTCCTCGCGGCCTTCGTCGCGGGCGGGGCGCTCGCGCAGTATCCGGCCGGCTGGCTCGCGGACAAGCTCGACCGGCGCTGGGTGCTGATCGGCTTTTCGGCGGCCGCTATTGGAAGCTGCGTCATCACGGTGGCCGCGCAGGGGGTGGGCACCGCGGGCATCCTGCTGATCGCGGGGCTGTTCGGGCTCACGACCTTCCCGATCTACTCGATCTCCGCGGCCCACGCGCATGACTTCGCCACCTCCGATCAGCGGGTGGAACTGTCGGCGGCGCACATGTTCTGGTTCGCGACAGGCGCGATCTTCGCGCCCTGGCTCTCCTCGGCGCTGATCGACGGCTTCGGGCCGCCCGCGCTGTTCGTCATGGTGGCGGTCGCGCACGCGCTGCTCGTGGTCTTCGGCCTTGTGCGGATGCGCGCGCGCCCGGTCTCGGAGCGGCGCACGCCCTATGTCTGGGTGCCGCGGACGTCCTTCGTGATCGGCCGTCTGATGGCGGCGGTGCGCGAGGGGACGAACGGGCGCCGGCGCGAGGATCGCGACCGCGACGCAGGCCCCTAGCCCCTGCCGCGCCCCTGCGCTAGAGACGCGCGGGCGGCAGGGCAGCGAGGCGCGCATGGCACGGCATCTGATCACCTCGGCGATCCCCTACATCAACGGGGTCAAGCATCTGGGCAATCTGGTGGGCTCGCAGCTGCCTGCGGACTTGTATGCCCGCTACCTCCGCGCGCGCGGCCACGAGGTGCTGTTCCTCTGCGCCACGGACGAGCACGGCACGCCTGCGGAACTGGCCGCCGCGAAGGCGGGCAAGCCGGTGGCAGAGTATTGCGCGGAGATGCACGGCGTGCAGTCGGAGCTTGCGCGGGGCTTCCGCCTGTCCTTCGACCATTTCGGGCGTTCCTCCTCGGACCAGAACCGGCGGCTGACCCAGCATCTTGCCGTGAAACTCTTCGAGGCCGGGCTGATCGAGGAGCGAAGCGAGCGGCAGGTCTATTCGGTGGCGGACGGCCGCTTCCTGCCCGACCGCTACATCGAGGGCACCTGCCCCAACTGCGGCTACGACAAGGCGCGCGGCGACCAGTGCGAGAACTGCACCAAGCAGCTCGACCCGACCGACCTGATAAACCCGCGCAGCGCGATCTCGGGCTCGACCGAGCTGGAGGTGCGGGAAACCAAGCACCTCTACCTGATGCAGTCGAAGCTGCGCGACCGGCTGGCGGCCTGGATCGACGAACAGGAAGACTGGCCCGTGCTCACCACCTCGATCGCGCGGAAATGGCTCTTCGACGGCGAGGGGCTGCAGGACCGGGGCATCACCCGCGATCTCGACTGGGGCATCCCCGTGCAGTTCGAGGGCGCGCCTTGGACGGGGATGGAGGGCAAGGTCTTCTACGTCTGGTTCGACGCGCCCATCGAATACATCGCCTGCGCCGCCGAATGGGCCGAGGCGCAGGGGAAACCCGACGCCCAATGGGAACGCTGGTGGCGCACCGGGCGCGGCGCGGACGACGTGCGCTATACCCAGTTCATGGGCAAGGACAACGTGCCCTTCCACACGCTGAGCTTTCCCGCCACGCTGATCGGCTCGGGCGAGGACTGGAAGCTGGTCGATTACATCAAGTCCTTCAATTACCTCAATTACGACGGCGGCCAGTTCTCCACCAGCCAGGGGCGCGGCGTCTTCATGGACGACGCGCTGGAGCTGCTGCCGGCGGATTACTGGCGCTGGTGGCTGCTGTCGCGCGCACCGGAAAACTCGGATTCCGAGTTCACATGGGAGAATTTCCAGGGCGGCGTGAACAAGGATCTCGCCGACGTGCTGGGCAACTTCGTCAGCCGCGTGACGAAGTTCTGCCGCTCGAAGTTCGGCGAGGCGGTGCCCGAGGGCGGCGACTGGGGCGATCCGGAACGGCAGCTGATCGCCGACCTGTCCGAAGGGCTGGCGCGCTACGAGGCGGCGATGGAGGCCATCGCCGTGCGCCGGGCGGCGCAGGAACTGCGCGCGCTCTGGGTGCTGGGCAACGAATACCTGCAGCAGGCCGCGCCCTGGGCCGCCTACAAGGAGGATCCCGCGCGCGCGGCGGCGATCATCCGCCTCGCGCTGAACCTGATCCCGGTCTATGCGGAGCTCTCCGCCCCCTTCATCCCCGATGCGGCCGACACGCTGCGCGCCGCGATGAAGAGCAAGGCCGGTTGGCCCGCGGACATGGAGGCCGCGCTGCGCACGCTGCCCCCGGGCCACGGTTTCGAGGTGCCGGAGATGCTGTTCCGCAAGATCACCGACGAGGAGCGCGACACTTGGCAGGCGCGCTTCGCAGGTGGGCGCGGCTGAGCGCAAAAGCGAACACAAACGAAAACACAGCTTGACGTTTTCTTTCGGTTGGGGTGTTCTCCGCACGAGCGTGACGGAGACCGCACCCATGCCTGCCCAGACTTTCGACGCGCCCTGCGATCTCTTCGTGATCGGCGGGGGGATCAATGGCTGCGGCATCGCGCGCGACGCGGCCGGGCGCGGGCTGACGGTCACGCTGGCCGAGAAGGGCGATCTTGGCGGCGCGACCTCCTCGGCCTCGACCAAGCTCTTTCACGGCGGGCTGCGCTACCTGGAGTATTTCGAGTTCCGCCTGGTCCGCGCGGCGCTGGCCGAGCGCGAGGTGCTGCTGGACGCGATGCCGCATATCGCCTGGCCGCTGCGCTTCGTGCTGCCGCTGGCGCCCGACATGCGCTTCGAGACCGAAACGCCGGCGGGCCGCCTGATCGCGCGCGTCCTGCCCTGGACGAAGGGGCGGCGCCCGGCGTGGATGATCCGCGCGGGGCTGTTTCTCTACGACCATCTCAGCCGCCGGCGCCTCCTGCCAGGGACCGAGCCGCTGGACCTGACGCGCGCACCGGAGGGCGCACCGCTGCGCGAGGGGCTCACCCGCGCCTTCGCCTATTCCGACGTCTGGGTCGATGACGCGCGGCTGGTGATCGCCAACGCGCGCGACGCGGAAGCTCTGGGCGCGACCATCCTGCCCCGCTGCGAGGTGCTGCGGGCCGAGGTGCAGGGCGGCCTCTGGCACGTCACGCTGCGCGACGCGGAAACGGGGCAGACGCAGCATCGCACCGCCCGCGCGCTGGTGAACGCCGCGGGGCCCTGGGCGGGAGAGGTTCTGGGCCGCGCCGTCGGGCGCAACGCCCGCGCCCGCGTGCGGCTGGTGCGCGGCAGCCACATCGTGACCCGCCGCCTCTTCGACCACGACAGCGCCTATATCCTGCAGGGGCCGGACGGGCGCGTGGTCTTCGCGATCCCGTATGAGCGCGACTTCACCCTGATCGGCACCACCGACGCGCCGCATCCCGATCCCGACACCGCGCCGCGCTGCACCGACGAAGAGGCAGACTATCTGCTGGGTTTCGTCAACCGATGGCTCAGGCGCCCGCTGGGCCGCGACGATATCGTCTGGCGCTTCGCGGGCGTGCGGCCGCTCTATGACGACGGGGCGAGTTCGGACACCGCGGCCACCCGCGACTATGTGCTCGAGCGCGACACCGGTGCCGGCGCGCCGCTGCTGTCCGTCTTCGGGGGCAAGATTACCACCTATCGCCGGCTGGCCGAGGACGCGCTGGGCGCGCTGGCGCCCGACCTCCCGGGGCTTGCCGCGCCATGGACAGCCGGCGCTCCGCTGCCGGGCGCGGGTTTCGCGCCGCAGGCGTTAGAGGCCGAGATCGCCGCCCTGCGCGCCGCCTACCCCTTCCTGGGCGAGGACTGGGCCCTGCGCCTGTTCCGCGCCTATGGCCGCGAGGCGCAGGAGATGCTTGGCGATGCGACCGGGCCGGCCGATCTGGGCCGCGATTTCGGCGCCACTCTGACCGAGGCGGAACTGGACTGGATGGTGCGGCGCGAATATGCCCGAACGGCGGAGGACGCGCTCTGGCGCCGCAGCAAGCTGGGCCTGCGGTTGGGTGCCGGCGCACAGGCGGCGGTGGCCGACTGGATCGCATCGGCGCGCGCGCTTCGGGCGGCGGCGGAATAGCGCCCCTCCGCACGACAGGGAGGGACGCATGAGCTACATTCTGGCGATAGATCAGGGCACCACCTCGAGCCGCGCCATCGTCTTCGACGGCGATCTGCGGCCGGTGGCGCAGGCCGGCCGCGAATTCGAACAGCACTATCCCTCGCCCGGCCGGGTCGAGCACGACGCCGAGGAACTCTTCGAGACCTGCGTGCAGAGCGCGCAGGCGGCGCTGGCGCGCGCAGGCATCGGGGCAGGCGATCTGGCCGGCATCGGGATCACCAACCAGCGCGAGACGGTGGTGCTGTGGGAGCGCGCGACGGGCCGCCCGGTGCATCGCGCCATCGTCTGGCAGGACCGCCGCACCGCCGAAACCTGCCGCGCGCTGGCAGAGGCGGGGCACGAGCCGGAGGTGACCGCGCGCTCCGGCCTGCTGCTCGACCCGTATTTCAGCGCGACGAAACTCGCCTGGCTTCTGGACCGCGACCCGGACCTGCGCGCGGCGGCAGAAGCGGGCCGGCTTGCCTTCGGCACGGTGGACAGCTGGCTGATCTGGCGGCTGACCGGCGGGCGCGTGCATGCGACGGATGCCACCAACGCGTCCCGGACGATGCTGTGGGATATCCGTGAAAACCGTTGGTCTCCAGAGCTTTGCGCGCTCTTCCGCATGCCCCGGGCGCTGCTGCCGGAGGTCCGCGACTGCGCCGCGGACTACGGCACGACGGACCCCGGCGTGCTGGGCGCGGCGGTGCCGATCCGGGGCGTCGCGGGCGATCAGCAGGCGGCAGCGATGGGGCAGGCCTGTTTCCGGCCGGGGATGCTGAAGGCGACCTACGGCACCGGCTGCTTCGCGTTGCTCAACACGGGGGAGGTCGCCGTGCCCTCCTCCAACCGGCTGCTGACGACGGTTGCGGCGCGGCTTGACGGGCGGACGACCTATGCGCTGGAGGGCGCGATCTTCGTGGCCGGCGCCGCGGTGCAATGGCTGCGCGACGGGCTGGGCCTGCTGGGCCGCGCGGCAGAGGCCGACGCGCTGGCCGCGCGGGCGGACCCGGCGCAGGAGGTGCTGATGGTGCCCGCCTTCACCGGTCTCGGCGCGCCCTGGTGGGCGCCCGAGGCGCGCGGCGCGCTCTTCGGCCTGACGCGCAACGCGGGGCCCGCGGAGCTTGCCCGCGCGGCGCTGGAAAGCGCAGGTTACCAGACGCGCGACCTTATGGACGCGATGCGCGCCGACTGGCCCGAGGCGCCCGAGGCCGTGCTGCGCGTCGACGGCGGCATGAGCGCAAGCGCGCATGCCATGCAGTTCCTCTCCGACATCCTGGGCGCGGCGGTGGAACGGCCCGAGGTGCTGGAGACCACGGCGCTGGGCGCGGCCTGGCTCGCCGGGCGGCAGGCGGGGCTCTACCCGACGGAGGCCGAAATGGCCGCGCGCTGGTACGCCGAGCGGCGCTTCATCCCCACGATGGCCACCGAGGACCGTGACCGCCGCCACGCGCGCTGGCGCCGCGCCGTCGCGGCCGTGCTGGCGGTCTGACGCGCCGCTCCTCGGTCCCTGCGGTCCCTCTTCGCGAGGACCGACCGGAGGGAGGGACGAGCGCCCTAACCGGCCGGGCAGTCCCCGACCGGCCAGTCCCAGACCGCGCGGCAGGCCAGCGTCCGGTCCATCAGCCGCGCCCGGTCGGCCAGCAGCGCCTCTGCCGCGGCGAGGCGCGCGCCACGCAGCGCCGGGTCGCAGGCCCTGCCGCAGGTGGAAGCCGGGCAGCACGCCCTCGAACGTCCTGCGCGCCGGGTCGCGGGGGGCGACGTGGCGCGGATCGGGCGCGGTGTCGGTGTAGCCGAAGAGCGTGGGCAGGTAGCCCGCCCGCCGCGCGGCCAGCGCAAGGGTGTCGAAGCGCGCATCAAGCCCCGCACCGTTCCAGACGACGCGGTGATTCATCTGGTAAAGCCCGGTGTGCAGCGAGGCGCGCGCCGGCGAGCAGGGCGCGCAGGGCGCGTAGTGACGGGCGAACAGGGTGCCCTCGGCGGCGAGCGCATCGAGCGCGGGCGTCTGCACCGGAAAGCCCAGCGCGCCCAGCCAGTCGCCCCGCCACTGGTCCGCCGTGATGAGCAGGATGTTGGGCCGCATTGCCAGGTTTCCTTGTCCGCCGCTGGCTGCCGCGGCGCAGTCTTCCGAGACTGCCCCCGGAAATCCAGCCGCCGCAAGGGGCTTGAGAGCAGGATTTGCTTCGGGATGCCGGCCACGATGCCTTGCCCTGCCCAGAGGGCGCGCCGTGCCGCGCGCTCCTGCAGTCCGCGCAGGATGCCCGGGGCCGGCAAGCAGCGCCATCGCAGGAACGCCGTGCCCGGGATCGAGGCGGCGGGGGACGGCTGCACGCACTCAGCGCCCGGCGTCGGCGAACCGGTGCTGTGCACGCCCCGCCGCCTTTGAGGCATAGAGCGCGCGATCCGCGTCCGCCAGCATCTGCGCCAGGTCCGGCCGGGCATAGGCCCAGGAGAGCGCGCTGCCCGCGCTGGCCGAGATCCGGGCAAGTTGTCCCTCGAAGGGCACCGGCTCCTCGATCCGGCGAATGAGCCGCTGCGCGATGCGCTCGACGGTGGCCCGCGCGCCCGGGTCGTTCAGCAGGATCACGAACTCGTCGCCGCCCACGCGCGCGACGGTATCGGCATCGCGGGTTTCGTCCACGAGGATGCGCGCGACCTGTTGCAACACGTGATCGCCCGCCGCATGGCCCATGGTGTCGTTGACCGCCTTGAAGAAATCGAGGTCCACCTGCATCAGCGCGAAACGCGCGTTGCGCGCGATCAGCCGGGTGAGAACGTGGTTCAGCGCGCGGCGGTTCTTGAGCCCCGTCAGCGTGTCGGTAAAGGCCTGTTCCTCGGCCGCGATCATCGCGCCTTGCAGGCGCAGGTTCAGGGTGCGCGACGCCTCCATCGCGGCGGATTTCGCCTCGACCAGATAGAGCATTTCCATGGCAAGGTCGGTGGCCGCGAAATCGGCATTGGTGAGGTCGTAGTCGCGCACCGCGTCGAGGATCGAGATGCCGAAGGAGAGGTTGAGAATGGCCCCCTGCCCGCCCGGCATCGGCACCAGCACGCCCTTGAGCTTTGTCTGTGGCGCATCGCGAAGCCGAAGGTGCAGGCGCATCCGGGCATGGGCGAGCAGCGCCTCGATGCCGTCCACAGCGCGCGGGCGGAACACCTCGATCACGTCGAAGGCGTAGCGCCCCGCGAGCGTCCGTTCGGTAAAGAGCTTCGACAGGGTGGGCCCGACATGCGCGATGCGCCCCTCCATGTCGAGGATCGCGTGCATCGGGCAAAGCGCGTCGAGAACGTCGGGACAGGCCCCCATCGCTCACCCCGCTCCGCCGCCCAGCTCGAAGCGGCGGCCCTCTGCATAAGCGGTCTCGTAAACCGTGATTCCGATAGCGGCGCGGCCCGGCCCCTCGCGCCGCATCTCGGTCAGCACCAGCGCGCCGTAATCGTCCGCCATCGCCCGCAGGATCCCCAGCAGCACGGGGCCGAAGCCGTCCTGCTCCGCGACGACCCTCAGGGTATAGCGGCCGGGGCGATGTTCCTCGAGGTCGAGCGCAGGCAGGATCAGGTCCGAAACGGCGAGGCGCGCGCGCTCCGGCAGGTCGTCGAGCGAGTGCAGGAAATCGACGAAGTTCACGCCGCCGAAGCGCAGCAGGCGGCGCACCGCCTCGGCCTGCGGGTGAGAGACGAGATAGGTGCCGATATCCTCGAGCAACTCGTCGGGCGCCTTGTCGAGTTCCCGGCAGGCGGCGTCGAGCACCCGCGGCGTCACCTCCTCGGGGTAGATCATCATCGCCTCGAACTCGGTGAAGCCCAGATCGGCACGATGGACGACCGCGATCCAGGCCTCACGGCCATATGTATCGGCCACGAAGCACTGGATCGCCCTGTTGATCAGACCGTGCATGCCCTGCGTCTCCCGGTTCGGGCCACAGTCTTGCAGGCCTGCGTTAAGAGGTTCTCAATATTCTCAATTCGCCGGGTTTTCCGCGGCCATGCCTAGAAATCGGTCGGCGCGCCGCCCTCGGCCTTGCGGCGGCTGACGAAGGCTTCGAGCTCCTCGCGCACCGCCTCGTCCATCGCCGGCGGCTCGAAGCTTGCCACGATCTCCTTCCAGACGCGGTGCGCGCGCTCGGCGGTCCAGACCGCGCCGGCCGATTCCCAGGCCTCATAGTTCTTCCAGTCGCTCAGGAAGGGCTGGTAGAAGGCGCTGGCGTAGCGGTCCTGCGTGTGCTGCGTGCCGAAGAAATGCCCGTCGTGGCCCACGTCGCGGATCGCGTCGAGCGCGATGTCCTCGGGCGTGGTCGCCCAGAGCGCGGGCTCCATGTAGCGCTGGATCTGCCGGATCACTTCGCAGTCCATGACGAATTTCTCCGGGCTCGCGATCAGCCCGCCCTCGAGCCAGCCGGCGGCGTGATAGACCATGCTGGCGCCCGCCTGCACGGCCGACCACAGGCTGTTCGAGGTCTCCCACATCGCCTGACCGTCGGGCACATTGGCCGCGCAGACGCCCGAGGCGCGCATCGGCAG
>NZ_JBKHAQ010000064.1:0-16193 GCF_046542825.1 Rhodosalinus sp.
GCGGAGGCCGAGACGATGAGCCAGACCGTCTCCGCCTCCGCGCAGCGCCCCTGCGGCCTGGCTCCGGTATGCAAGGTCTGGCGCCTGAGCCGGGCGACGCTGAGCCGTCACCGGCGGGCCGCCAACCGACCGACAGCGCCACGCCGGAGGCCGGGGCCAACCGGGCGCGATGCCGGGCGCCGCGCTGGTGCAGCGCATCCGGGCGCTGCTGGCGGACGGCCCCTTTCACGGCGAGGGCTATCGCAAGGTCTGGGCGCGGCTGCGTCATGCCGGCGTGCGCACCAGCGCGGCGTCGCGTGCTGCGGGGGATGCGTGACCATGGCCTGCTGGCACACCAGCGGCCCGGATCCCCGCGCGGGCCGCCACGCCGAAAGCATGCCTCCGGCATGACGCGCCCATGACGGCACGATCACGACGGAGCGGGTGGACGAGATGTGGGATGAGGGGCCAGCCCGCCACCGGTCGGAGGGCGGCCCCGAATGACATGACGGTCGTGGCCACCGGCGAGGGCCCGACCGCCGTCTTCATCGCCGTCGACCATTGCTCGGCCGAATGCATGGGCATGCATGCCAGCGCGCGGGCCACGCGGCACGAGGCGCTGGAGCCGAGCCCCATCTCGCGCGTCCGCCCGCACAGGGTGAAGCGATAGATCCACTGCGCGCCGCCATCCCGGCGCTTGTACAGCCAGAGGCCCCGCCCATCGCAGTGCTTGCCCGCGGGCAGGGACCTGAGCCAGGCGATCCGCGAGTTGTTCGATCTGACCGTTCCGTGTCCTTCTTCCAATCCACGTTCCGTGTTGAGACCGCCCGGACACTCCCGAGCGACCGAGAGACACTAAATCGCTGATTTAAAAATAAAATTAAAGCCGACTGGGCTCGCGTAGGAACTTGTGATACGGAAGGATACGCCTCCGGCGGGGGTATTTGGGGACCATTGAAAGGACGCGCCGTCCGTGCTGACCATCGAGAACATCGAGGTGACCTATCACCATGTGGTGCAGGCACTGCGCGGCCTGTCGCTGGAGGTGCCGGACGGCAAGATCGTGACGCTTCTGGGCACCAACGGGGCGGGCAAGACGACGACGCTCAAGGCTGCCTCGAACCTGCTGAAGCTGGAGAACGGCGAGCTGGGCGAGGGGCGCATCCTGTTCCAGGGCCGCGACATCCGCGGCGTCGAGCCCGACCGGCTGGTGCAGCAGGGGCTGTTCCATGTCCGCGAGGGGCGGCGCATCTTTGCCGAGATGACGGTGGAGGACAACCTGATCGCCGCGAGCTATGCGCTCGACCGCCGCGACGCGCGTGCCGATTACGACAAGGTCTGGGACTTCTTCCCGGTTCTGAAGGAGCGGCGTCGGCAGGTCGCGGGCTACCTCTCGGGCGGCGAGCAGCAGATGCTCGCCTTCGGGCGCGCGCTGATCGCGCAGCCCAGGCTCATCCTGATGGACGAGCCGTCGCTGGGCCTTGCGCCGAAGGTCGTGGAAGAGATCTTTGCCACGATCCGCCGGCTCAACCGGGAAGAGGGAGTGACGATCCTTGTGGTCGAGCAGAACGCCGGCGTCGCCTTTTCGGTCGCGGACTACGGCTACATCATGGAGCACGGGCAGATCGTGCTGGAAGGGCCGGTCGCGACGCTGCGCGACGACAAGGATATCCGCAGCTTCTATCTCGGCGTCGCCGAGGAGGGCGAGGCGCGGCAGAGCTTCCGCGACGTGAAGCACTACAAGCGCCGCAAGCGCTGGCTGAGCTGAGGAGAGGGTCATGGCACGCAGCTTCCGCACGCAGGTCGAGATGATCGCCGGCCATGCGAAGGCCGCCCCCGACCGCGTGGCGATGCGCCAGAAGGAATTCGGCATCTGGCAGGAGCTGACGTGGGCCGACCTGCAGGACGTGACCCGCGCGCTGGCAGCGGGACTGATCGAGCTTGGCATGGAGCACGGCGCGCATTGCGGGATCCTCGGCGAGAACCGGCAGGAATGGGTGCTGGCGCAGTTCGGCATCGCCGCGGCGGGCGGCGTGGTGGTGGGGATGTATCCCACGAGCCCCGCCGCGGAGATCGAGCATCTGGTCAACGCCTCTGACACCACGATCCTGTTCATCGAGGACCAGGAACAGCTCGACAAGATCGTGGATCTGCGCGGGCGGCTGCCGAAGCTGCGCCAGCTGATCGTCTTCGACCCGAAGGGCACGGGGCAGAGCCGCGAGCTTGACCTGACGAGCTTCGACGCGCTGCTGGAGCGCGGGCGCGCCGTGCTGGCCGCGCAGGAGGCGGAGATCGCCCGCCGCCAGGGGCTGGTGAAGGCCGAGGACACCGCGATGATGGTCTTCACCTCGGGCTCCACCGGGCTGCCCAAGGCGGCGATGATCAGCCATGCCAACCTTTCGGCCGCGGCGGATTACGCGCGGCAGATCTTTGCCGATTTCCCGCCCGGCACCAACGTGCTGAGCTACCTGCCGCTCTGCCACATCGCGGAGCAGAACGTGACCGTGACCAATGCGCTGGCCGGGCAGATGGTGATGAACTTCGGCGAATCGCTGCGCACCATCCGGCTGGACCTGCGCGACGTGGCGCCCGAGATCTTCTTCGGCGTGCCGCGCATCTGGGAAAAGACGCAGGCCGAGATCAGCGTGCAGGCGGCGACCGCCGGGCCGGTGCGGCGGCCGATGATCCTGAAGGCGCTGCAGGTCGCGAAAGAGCTCGGCGCGAAGCGGCGGGATAGCTGGAGCGCGGCCGAGCGGCTGCGCTGGCGCTTCTGGGATCTGGTGATCTACCGCCACATCCGCGCCTACCTGGGGCTCTCGCGCTGCCGCTTCGCGATCACGGCCGCCGCGCCCATCTCGGAGGACCTTCTGGCCTTCGTGCGCGGGATCGGAATCAACGCGCGCGAGGCCTGGGGGATGTCGGAGACCACCGGCGCGGCCAGCATCCAGCCCGACTGGGGCTGTTCGGACGGGCGCGTGGGATTCTTCATCGAGGGTGTGGAGCACCGGATCGCGCAGGACGGGGAACTGCTGGTGCGCGGCCCCATCGTCTTCAAGGGCTACTACAGGAACGAGGAGGCCACCGCGGAGGCGCTGACCGGGGACGGCTGGCTGCACACCGGCGACGTGGCCGAACATGCGCCCGACGGCTCGATCACCCTGATCGACCGCAAGAAGGACATCATGATCAACGCGGCCGGCAAGAATCTGTCGCCCTCGCTGATCGAGAACGTGATGAAGGCCAGCCCCTACATCAAGGAATGCATAGTCATCGCCGACCGGCGGCAGTATGTCACGGCGCTTGTGCAGATCGACATGGACACGGTGCGGATCTGGGCCGAGAACAAGAAGATCGCCTATACCACCTTCCGCTCGCTGGCCGAGAACCCGCGCGTGCAGGAGCTGATCGAGGGCGAGGTGGCGCGGCTGAACGGCCAGCTCGCGCGCGTCGAGCAGATCAAGAAGGTCTGGCTGCTGCCCAAGGAGCTCGACCACGACGACGGCGAGGTGACGGCGACGATGAAGGTGCGCCGCGCCAGGATCTATCAGTCCTACGGCGACCGGATCGAGGCGCTTTACGCGCGGTAGGCGGCGAGCTCTTCCAGCAGGTCCAGCAGCCGGTCCAGCCGATCGGCGCCATAGCGGTCCTCGAGCTCCGCCAAAAGGCGGTTGCTCTCGTCGAGATGCGCGGCGATCAGCGCCTCTCCGGCCGCGGTGATCCCCACCCAGAAGGTGCGGCGATCCGTTTCGTGCGGGGTGCGCGCGATAAGCCCCTTGTCTTCCAGACCGCGCAGGATGCGGGTGAGCGAGGGCATCAGCAGGCAGGCATCGCGCGCGATGCTGGCGGGATCGCTGGGCCCGCGCTCGTGCACCACGCGCAGCACGCGCCATTGCTGCTCTGTCACGCCGGCCTGCGCCAGCATGGCGCGGATCGGCACCATCACCGTCTCGCGCGCTCGCAACAGCGCGATGGGCAGCGAGCGCGAGGTGGCGCGCGGGCTCTGCGGGGCGGATGTGTTCATGCGCGGGATTATCCGCGAAAACGGTTTCGTTAACAAGTGCACGATATCAAGGCTGACGGATGGTCCGCACTTTCATCCAAACGTCAACCAGCGAGCGGGGGTGCCGCGCTGGAAACAGATGTCTTTCCCAAGTCGGGGCTGCGCGTAGGCGGGTATCGGGCCGATCGCTGCGCCATCGCCGAGGGGCATCCCTACAACGCATTCGTCGACATCTCGATCCGGCTGCGCGCCGGGCGCGCCAGAGAGGCGAAGGAGGCGGCGACGGCGCATGCCTTCGAGGTGGCAAGGCGCCATCCGGCCCCGCTGATCGCGCGGTCCCCATCGCCGTCGACCGAGATGCGGGACATCTCCAGCTTCACCACGCTGGTGCCCGGCGACGTGATCGTGACCGGCACAAGGACCCGCGCGCGCAGGGCAGCCTGCTCAGATCGGGTCGATGTCGCCCTCCGCACGCTGACGATGGAACGCCGCCTCCCACTCGGCGAAACGCGCGGCGGCGATGGCCTCGCGCATCCCTGCCATGATCTCCTGGAAATAGTGCAGGTTGTGCCAGGTCAGCAGCATGGCCGACAGGATCTCGCCCGCGCGGAAGAGGTGGTGCAGGTAGGCGCGCGAATAGCTGCGGCAGGCCGGGCAGCCGCAGGCCTCGTCCAGCGGGCGGGGATCGTCGCGGTGCCGCGCGTTCTTCAGGTTGACGGGGCCGCGGCGGGTAAAGGCCTGCCCCGTCCGCCCGGACCGCGTCGGCAGCACGCAGTCCATCATGTCGATGCCGCGCTTCACCGCGCCAACGATGTCGTCGGGCTTGCCCACCCCCATCAGGTAGCGCGGCCGGTCCGCGGGCAGCATCGCGGGCGCGTAATCCAGCACGCCGAACATCGCGGCCTGCCCCTCGCCCACGGCCAGCCCGCCCACCGCGTAGCCGTCGAAGCCGACCGAGCGCAGCGCCTCGGCCGACTCTTCCCGCAGGTCGCGCTCCAGCCCGCCCTGCTGGATGCCGAACAGCGCATGTCCCGGCCGGTCGCCGAAGGCCTCGCGCGAGCGCGCGGCCCAGCGCATCGACAGGCGCATCGACTCCTCGATCCGCCGCCGGTCGGCCGGCAGCGCCGGGCACTCGTCGAAGGCCATCGCGATGTCCGACCCAAGCAGACGCTGAATCTCCATCGACCGCTCGGGCGTCAACTCGTGCCGCGCCCCGTCCAGATGGCTGCGAAACGTCACGCCGCGCTCGGTCAACTGCCGCAACTCGGCCAGGCTCATCACCTGGAAACCGCCCGAGTCGGTCAGGATCGGCCGCTCCCAGTTCATGAAGCGGTGCAGCCCGCCCAGCCGCGCCACCCGCTCCGCCCCCGGGCGCAGCATCAGGTGATAGGTGTTGCCCAGCAGGACGTCGGCACCGGTCTCCGCCACGCTCTCGGGGCGCATCGCCTTCACGGTCGCCGCCGTGCCCACCGGCATGAAGGCGGGCGTGCGGATCGTGCCGCGCGGCGTGTCGATCCGGCCAAGCCGGGCCGCACCGTCGGTGGCCAGAAGCTCGAAGGCAAAGCGCGCGCTCATGCCCGCCTCCCTGCGCCATCCGCGCGCCGCGCGCAAGCGGCGCGGCAGTCCCACGCAGCACCCCTGCCGGCGCGCGCGCCCGCCAGATCCTTCCTCTTGCCCGAAATACCCTCGGGGGGTGAGGCGGCGAAGCCGCCGAGGGGGGCAGACAGCCCCCCTTGCCGCCCTGTCGTCCCCGCTCCCCCCTTGCGCCCCGTCGCGCCGCGCCGCAAGAGCCGGCCCCATGCGTCCCGCCGCCCCACCCGTGTTCCTCGTTCTTGCGCTCTATGCCGCGGGCCTCGGCGCGGCCGGGCAATACGCCAAGCTCGCCGTGCCCTTCGAGGCGCTGGGGGCCGCCTATCCCCAGGCCGGCGCGGCGCTGGGCTGGACCGTCTCGCTGATCAGCCTGCCGGGCGTCGCGCTGGGGCTCGCTGCGGGCGCACTCGCCACCCGGCTGGGCCTGCGGCGCAGCCTGATCGGCGCGCTGGCCGCCGGCGCCGTAATTGCCGCGGCGCAGGCCACGTTGCCGCCGCTGCCGGTCCTGCTGACGCTGCGACTGGTGGAGGGCGCCGCGCATCTGGCCATCGTGGTGGCGGCGCCCACGCTCATCGCGCAAGTGGCGCCGGACCGCTGGCGCGGCGCAGCGCTCACGCTCTGGGGCACCTTCTTCGGCGTGGCCTTCACGGCGGTGGCGGTGCTGGGCCTGCCGCTGGTCGCCGCGGCGGGCCTTCCCGCCCTGCTTTGGGCGCATGCCGCCTGGATGGCCGCGATCGCGGCGCTGCTGGCCCGGATTCTGCCGCGGGCAGAGGCGGATCATGCAGCAGAACCCCCTGCCCCCCACCTCCTCGACGCGCACCGGGCGGTCTACGGCTCGCCCTTCCTTGCCGCGCCCGCCTCCGGCTGGCTCTTCTACACGCTGACCTACGTGGCGCTGCTGGCCGTGCTGCCGCTCACCCTCGCGCCTGCGGAGGGCCGTGCGCTCGCAGCCTTCGCGCCGCTTGCGGGCATCGCGCTCTCGATGAGCGTGGGGGTCTGGCTGCTGCGCCGGATGGCGGCCGTGCAGGTCATCCTCTGGGGCTTCGGTCTGTCGCTGGCGCTGACCCCCTTTCTCGGGCTGGGCGTTGCCCCGGCGGTCGCGCTCTTTGCCGCGCTGGGGCTGGTGCAGGGAGCAAGTTTCGCCGCCGTGCCGGAGCTTGCGCAGACCGCGCCCGAGCGTGCGCTCGCCAACGGCGCGCTCGCGCAGATGGGCAACGCCGGCAACCTGCTGGGCACGCCGGTGATGCTGGCAACCTTCGGCGCGGGCGGGATGCCGGCGCTGGTCGGGCTGACCGCCCTGGCCTATGCCGCCGCCATCGCGGCGCATCTGGCGCTCGCACTGCGCCGCGCCCGTGCCTGAGCGGCGCCGATGGACTTGTCGCAAGGGCCGGTTAGGCTCACCGCCTGAAAGGAGGGCTTCATGGCCGACGACAACCTGATCCGCTTCGGCTGGGAGGAATGGGTGGCGCTGCCCGATCTCGGGCTGCCCGCGCTGCGCGCCAAGGTGGACACCGGCGCGCGCACCTCGGCGCTCCACGCCTGGGACATCGAGACCTTCGGCCCGGTCTCGAAGCCGCGCGTGCGCTTTACCGTGCACCCGATCCCGGGGCGCGAGGACGTGGTGATCCCCTGCTCGGCGGTGATCCTCGACCGGCGCACCGTCACCTCGTCGAACGGCGAGAGCGAAAGCCGCTACGTCATCGCCTCGACGCTGCGCGTGGCCGACCACAGCTGGCGGATCGAGCTCACGCTGACCAACCGCGCCACGATGGCCAGCCGGATGCTGCTGGGCCGCGAGGCGCTGAAGGATCACATCACCATCGTGGCCACCGACCGCTTCTGCCAGCCCGAGCTGAGCTACGACGTCTACCACAGCACGCATGTCCGCAAACTGGCGCCGAACCGCGCGCTGCGCATCGCCGTCCTGAGCCGCGAGGACAACTACTCCACCCGCCGCCTCGTCGAGGAGGGCGAGGCGCGCGGCCACTCGGTCGAGGTGGTGGACACCACCCGCTGCTACATGGCGATCAACGCGCTCTCGCCGGAGGTGCATTACGACGGCAAGCGCCTGCCGCGCTATGACGCGGTGATCCCGCGTATCGGCGCCTCGATCACCCCCTATGGCGCGGCGGTGGTGCGGCAGTTCGAGACGATCGGCACCTTCTGCATCAACGGCTCCGAGGGGATCGTCGCCAGCCGCGACAAGCTCTATGCCCATCAGCTCATGGCACGGCACCGCATCGGGATGCCCAACACCGCCTTCGCGTCCTCGCCCAAGGACACCGACAGCCTGATCAAGCTGGTGGGCACCGCGCCGCTGATCGTCAAGCTGCTGGAATCGACCCAAGGCAAGGGCGTGGTGCTGGCCGAGACGAAGAAGGCCGCGCAGTCGGTGATCGACGCCTTCCGCGGGCTCAGGGCCAACTTCCTGGTGCAGGACTTCGTCAAGGAGGCGGCGGGCGAGGACATCCGTTGCCTCGTCGTCGGCAACAAGGTGGTGGCCTCGATGAAGCGCACCGGGGCCGAGGGCGACTTTCGCTCCAACCTGCACCGCGGCGGCACGGCCCAGCGCGTGCGCATCACGAGGACCGAACGCGAGACCGCCCTCAAGGCCGCGCGCGCCTTCAACCTCAACCTCGCGGGCGTGGACCTCCTGCGATCCGAGACGGGCCCCAAGGTGCTGGAGGTGAACTCCTCGCCGGGCCTCGAAGGAATCGAGACGGCGAGCGGCAAGAACGTGGCCGGCCTGCTTTACGACGAGATCGAGCGCCGCGTCCGCCCCGCACCGGTGCGCAGGCGGCGCGCGGGCGCGCAGGCGGGTGACTGACGGGTAACCGACCGGCGCGACCACCACTCAGACCCGGCGAATTTTCGATCGAAAATTCGCCGGGTCGCCTCCCTCCGGCCCGAGAAAATTCTTCGATCGAAGAATTTTCGCACGCACGCCGCCCGTCACCGGAGACCGTCACCGGGGAGGCGTCGGCCCCCCGTCGCCGCGTCCGCGGGCGTGCAGATAGGGATGCGTCGGACCCCAGACCCGGGCGACGTCCTCTGCCAGACGCTCGGCCTCGATCCGGCTCATCTCTTGCTGCGCGCGGCGCACGTCACCGCCCGAGCGGCGCAGCACGCGGCGCCAGATCCGCAGCGCCGAGCGCGGCGACCAGGGCATCGCCGCCTGCGCCAGCCATTCCCTGAGCGGCGCGGGCAGATCGTCGTAGTCCGCCAGGGGATTGCACCCCGACGGACCAAGAAGCGTGCTGCGCGCGGCGTTTCCGCCCGCGCGACGTGCGGCAGGTCTGGAAAGCGCGCGCAGGGCGGCACGCAGGGGCTGTGACAGCCTGTGCATTCCGGCCGTGCCTTCCGCTCGTGTGTCAATGGAAACTATCGCGGCCGCCAGTTTGGGCAATGCGTCAGGCATCGCGCATCCGGTCCATCTCGGCCCGCAGCGTGGCGAGGTCCGGCAGAATGCGTTCCACCGCCGCGCGCGGAAAGCGGCGGCGCACCTCGGCCAGGTCGTCGGCGAGCGAAGCGATCGCGTCGTCGCGAAAGCGTCGCCCCGCGGGCGTCAGGCGGACGAGCTTGCTGCGCCCGTCGCGCGGGTTGGGCGCAAGCTCCACCAGCCCGCGCGCCTCGAGCCCCGACAGCGTGTGCGTCATCGTCGTCTTGGGCACCTGGAAGGCCCGCGCCAGGGCGAGCGGCGTGACACCGTCGCCCAGCCGCACGAGGTGGTTGAGAACCGAGAAATGCGGCACCGTCAGCCCCTCGGGCAGCCGCACCTCGAACAGCGCGCGGCTCAGCTGCGCGAGGATCCCGATCTCGTTGAAGAGTTCGAGATAGAGCGCCGTGTCGCCCGCCTCGCCGCGTTCGCCGTCCGCCATGCCTACCCCGTCAGATGTGCCTCGAGACCGCGGCGCGGCGCCGGCGGCTGCTCGGACGCGCCCGCCGAAGGATATCCCAGTCGCGCCAGCATCTGCACGGTATTGGCGGGCCGCGGCGCGTCAAGCAGTTCGTGGATCGCGGCATGGTGCGGCGCGACCTGCGGGTATTCCTGCAGGGCCTGCTGGTTGGGGTGCAGCGCGAGACCGCGTGCCGAGGCCTCCAGCGCCATGCGCATGTAGGCACGGCCGGCGGCGACTTGCGCGGCCCGCGCGTTGCCCTCGGTCACGATCCACAGGTAGGCCGCCGTCGCCTTGGTGATGGCATCGAACTCGGCGATCTGGCTGGTGATGGCGATCGAGTCGGGCGCGGGATAGACCGCGCGGTCGTAGAGCCCGCTGCGCTCCAGCAGGACCAGCATCGGCGCGTCGATCACGATGCCGTGGCGGTGCCGCTCGATCTCGGAGGTGCCGATCCGGAGCACGCGCGCCGATTCCATGAAGGTCCGCTCGGTCAGCAGCTCCTGTGCCCAGGCCTCGCGGGCGATCCGGCGGATTTCTGCGACCTGCCCGCGGCCCGTCGCCACCCCGGCGCGCAGCCCGTCGCCCGGCTGCGCCGCGGCGGCCAGCGCGGCGATGTCCCCGGCCTGCACAGGGCGGGAGGGGTCGTAGGCGCGCCGGTCGGTCCGTCGCCGCGCGGCCTCGGCAAACAGCGGCGGAGTCGCTGCCTGTGGATCCTCGACCATGCGGACGGTGGCGAGGCGCCGCCCGTTCAGCCGTTCGCCGGGCACGCCTTCGGGAAAGAGGGTCGTCTGCGCCTGGAACCCTCGTGCAGCCGCCGCCATCTCCAGCAGTTCCAGGAAGGTCCCAAGGCCCATGGTGATCTGCCGGTTGTAGGGGTCGGTCTCGGGCAGCATCCGCGCGGGATCGAGGCTGATGCCGATCACGCCCGGCACCGACAGGTCCGCGCGCCAGGGCTGCAGGTTGTGCGAATTGGGCGCGAGGATCGCGTGCGCCAGCGCGAAGCGGCGCGGCTCGGCGTCCTGTCCCGCCGCGGCCCAGGCGGCCACCGCGCCTTGCGGCACGGGAAAGACCCGCGCGCCGGCCCAGGCCCAGCTTCCCGCGGCGGCCGCGGCGAGCACGGCGCTGCCGCCGGCCAGCCGCATGAAGGTTCTGCGGTGCATCACGGCCTCCCTTGGTTCGATATAGCACTATATCGTCCGATATCGAACCAGGCAAGCCTGAAGTGCCGTGCGCCCTTTACGCTCCGCCCGGGCTTTCCTATATCTTCACTTGGAATGACCGGGCGAGGAGCCATGAACGACGCAAGCCAACCGCTCGAAGGGACGCCGCTGATCCAGCCCTCCAGCACGGATCACCCGCTCTACGATCAGATTGTCGAGGCGCTTCGCGGCGTTTACGACCCCGAGATTCCGGTCAACATCTTCGACCTGGGCCTGATCTACACCGTCGACATCGACGCCGAGAACGCGGTCAAGGTCATCATGACGCTGACCGCGCCGGGCTGTCCCGTGGCGGGCGAGATGCCCGGCTGGGTGGCCGACGCGATCGAGCCGCTGCCCGGCGTCAAGCAGGTGGACGTGGACCTTGTCTTCGACCCGCCTTGGGGCATGGACATGATGAGCGACGAGGCGCGGCTGGAACTGGGCTTCATGTAGCCCGCGGCACGCCGTCCTTGGGGCCAGGTCGGTGTTCCTCCTGCCCGACCGCACGAAGGCCGACCACACGAAGGCGCACCGCACGAAGGTGCTCCTGCGCCGAAACCGGCAGCCGCGCACGCACATCACTGGCGGCTGTTCGCAGGGGTGCGGGGCGGCGGGCGTCCGTGTCGAAGCGTCGCCGTTGACGAGGTCGAAATGATCGGTCCCGTTGCGCGCCTGCCGGTCGGAGCCTATGTTTCGGCCAAGAGGAAAGGAGGCCCCATGTTCGGCATCCCCGGCAAGCAGGCCGTCACGCTGACCCCGGCGGCGGTCACGCAGATCACGAAGCTCATGGAGCGTGACGGGCGTCACGGCTTGCGCATCGGCGTGAAGAAGGGCGGCTGTGCAGGCATGGAATACACCATGGACTACGTCGACACGCCCGACCCAAACGACGAGGTGGTCGAGCAGGACGGCGCGCGCGTGATGATCGCGCCCATGGCGCAGATGTTCCTCTTCGGCACCGAGATCGACTACCAGACCTCGCTTCTGGAATCGGGCTTCCACTTCCGAAACCCCAACGTGGCCGATGCCTGCGGCTGCGGCGAGTCGATCAAGTTCAAGGACGTGGAAGAACTGCAGGCCGAGCAGGAGCAGGCCCGCGGCTGACAGGGCGGCTCGCTCCGCGGTCCGTCCGTCGCTTCCTGTTCAGCGGCACCACGAAGAGCGCCCGCAAGGGCGCGATGAGTGCCTGCGCCCCGCTCTGGACCGCACCTGCGGTGGCTGGTAGCGCTGTGGCGGCCCAGCACCGGAGCCTGCCCTTGACCGACACCGCGCATCCCGCCTTCACCGGCCCCGATCTCTGCCGCCTTTCCGCGCGCGAGGCGGTGCGCCTGCTGGATCGCGGCGAGGTTTCGCCCGCCGAGATGCTGGAGGCCGCTTTCGCCCGCATGGATCAGGTCGAACCGGCGGTGAACGCCACGGTGATCCGGGCCGGGGCGCGGGCGCAAGAGGCCGTCGCACGGCTTGACCGGGCGGACGCGGGGACGCCTGGCTGGCTCGCCGGCCTGCCCATCGGCATCAAGGAACTCACCCCCGTGGCCGGCCTGCGCCACACGATGGGCAGCCCCGCGCTGGCCGATCAGGTGGCCGAGGCCAGCGATCCGCTGGTCGAACGGCTGGAGTCGCGCGGCGGCGTGGTCGCGGGCAAGACCAACTCGCCCGAGTTCGGCGCGGGCGGCAACACCTTCAATCCGGTCTTCGGCATCACCCGCAACCCGTGGGACACGCGGCGGAACGCGGGCGGATCGTCGGGCGGCGCGGCGGTGTCGCTTGCCACGGGCGAACTCTGGCTCAGCCACGGCTCGGACCTTGCCGGCAGCCTGCGCACGCCGGCGGCCTGTTGCGGCGTGCTGGGTCTGCGCCCTGCGCCCGGCCGCGCGGGCGGCGGACCGGCCAGCACCGCCTTCGCGATCGAGGCGCTGCAGGGGCCGATGGCGCGCGACACCGGCGATCTGGCGCTCTTTCTCGACGCGATGGCCGGCTGGGACGCGCGCCAGCCCATCAGCCTGCCCGCGCCCGAGGAGCCCTTCCTCGCCGCCTGGGACCGGCCGCCGGGGCGGATCCGCCTTGCCTTCTCCGAGGATCAGGGCGGCTTCGCCCCCGTGGAGGCGGAGATCCGCGCGGTCCTGCGCGCCGCGATGACCCGCGTGGCCCGGGCCGGCACCCCGGTGGAAGAGGCCTGCCCCGACCTGCCCGGCCTGTCGGACACCTATCTCACCCTGCGCGGCGTCCATTACGGCGCTGTGATGGGCGCCCTGCCCGACCGGGTGCAGGCGGCCTTCAAGCGCACGGTGCGCGAGAACGTGGCCTTCGGCCTGTCGCTCGACCCGCAGGCGATCTATGCCGCGATGCGCCAGCGAACGGTCCTCTACCACGCGATGCGGACATTTCTGGAACGCTACGACGCGCTGGCGATTCCCGTCGTGGGCCTTTCCCCCGGCCCGGTGGAAGAGGAGTATCCCGCCCGGGTCGACGGTGAGCCGGTGCGCGACTATGTGGACTGGCTGCGCTTTTCCTTCCTCGCCACCACTTGCGGGCTGCCGGCGCTGGCGATGCCCGCGGGCTTCACCGCGGCCGGCCTGCCGGTCGGGCTGCAACTGATCGGACCGCCCCGCGGCGAAGCGCGGCTCCTGCAGGTAGCGCGCCACGTCGAGGAGGTGCTTGGCCTGCCCGCCACGCCGATCGACCCGGTGGTGCGGCACGGCTGATCCGGGCGCGTCGCGCCATCCCCGGGCACGGGCTCACCGCATCCAGAAACCCGCCTTCCTGATCTGGTTGCGCAGCGCCTGTTCCTTGCGCGGCAGGTTTTCGCGGTCGAACATCGCCCGCAGCTTCGCGCCCTGCCCGTGAAAGATCATCTTGCGGAAGGGCTCATGGAGCTTGAGCACCTTCTTGATCCGGTTGGGTGCGGCGACAGTCTCCAGCGCCGCGACCACGCGGTCGGGCTCGCGCGCATAGAGCAGCGGCATCAGCCGATAGTGACAGGTCGTGCGCCCGTCGAGCCAGCCCGCTTCCAGCGCGTCGCGCCCGCCGCCGAAGGCATGGATCACCAGCGGCAGCGCCACCTGGTCGAGCCAGGGATCGAGGCTCTGGCACACCAGTTCCGGCGGCGGGTCGTCGCGGATCGTGAGCGCATAGTTCAGAAAGCGCGCACCGAAGGTCTGCGGGCAGCGATAGTAGAAGAAGCCGGCGTTGAAGTAGAGGTAGCGGCGCCAGTATTCGTCCGGTTCCGAACGGTCCAGCGAGCTGCCGAAATCGAGGCCGAAGCGGTCGTAGAGCGATTTCCAGATCGCGGTGTAGCCCGGCCCGTAAAGCTCGATCTGCGGCCAGGTGCCCGTCACCCGGCGCGAGGCGCAGGGTCGGTCGAAATCGAACGGGACGGCGGAAAGCTCGTCCAGCACCAGCGTATCGCTGTCGAAGAAGACGAAGGGCCGCCCCTCGGGCAGCGCGAAGAGCGCCTCGATCTTGTTGCCGTAGGGATAGGCATGGCCGAAATGGCGGCTCTCGAAGGGCACGATCTCGGCGCCCAGGTCCTCGAGCAGCGCGCGCGTTTCCTTGCAGCGAATACGCGGATCGCGCGGCCAGAGCGGGCCGGGCTGCGGCTCCGCGACCACCAGCCGCCCCGCGAAGCCCGGACTGAAGCGGCGCAGCGAGGCGGCGAAGAGCGCCGCCTCGTACCCCAGCCGCCCGGCCTGCCCCACCACGAGGATGTCGAATCCCGGTCCCGCGGCCGAACCCTGTGTCATGCCGGTGCTGCCCTCGCACTCCTTCGGCTGCGCACTATAGGCCCGTGGCGCGCGGGCGGGAACCGGCCTGCCGCGCGCGGGTCGCAGACCGGGGGGCATTGAGGCCTGGCCACCTCAGATGGGGCCGTACTGTTCCCCGCGCCGGCCCCGGCGGTCGCGCCGACGACCCGCTGACCGCCGGGCCGCCTGTGCCGACGGGGCAATTCACCACCGCCACGGAGGTGAAACCGGGTCGTCGAGCCGACCATGCTCGACATGGCCGGCCCCGTCGGCTGGGCACCATGACGGCTGCCGAAGGCGCTGCACCGGCGCCTGCACCGGTCAACCGGGCACCAGCGGCCCCAGCGGCGCGTGGCGGTTCACGTCCTTGTAGAGCAGGTAACGGAAGGGGCCGGGGCCGCCGGCATAGCAGGCCTGCGGGCAGAAGGCGCGCAGCCACATGTAGTCGCCCGCCTCGACCTCGACCCAGTCGCGGTTGAGCCGGTAGGCGCCCTTGCCCTCCAGCACATAGAGTCCGTGTTCCATCACATGGGTCTCGAGAAAGGGGATCACGGCACCCGGCCCCAGCGTGACGATGGTGACATGCATGTCGTGTCGCAGGTCGTCGGGGTCCATGAAGCGCGTGGTGGCCCAGCGTCCCTCCGTCCCGGGCATCGGGGCGGGGGCGATCCGGGCCTCGTCCGCGGTGAAGGGATCGGGCGGCGAAAGCCCCTCCACCGGCGCCCAGGCCTTGCGGATCCAGTGAAAGCGCGCCGGAGTCCCGCCCATCGCGTGCAGCGTCCAGCGCGCGCCCGGGGGCACATAGGCGAAATGCCCGGGACCGAGCGCATGGGCCGCGTCCCCGACCCTGAGCCGGACCTCTCCATGCGTGACGAAGAGCGCGGCCTCGGCCCGCGGATCGGGCTCGGGCTGGTCCGACCCGCCGCCCGGCGATACCTCCATCGCGTAATGCGAGAAGGTCTCCGCAAAACCGGTCATCGGGCGGGCGAGCACCCAGAGGCGTGTTCCCTCCCAGTGGGGCAGGCGGCTGGCGACGATGTCGCGCTGAACCCCGCGCGGGATCACCGCGTAGGCCTCGGTGAAGACCGCGCGCCCTGTCAGCAGGTCGTCCTGCGGGGGATGGCCGCCCGGAGGGGCGGCGTAGCTGCGGATCATGGGCCAGGCTCTCCTGTCGGTCGGGCGACTGTGGCGTGCGGCGCCCCGGCCCGCAAGGGCTGCGGACGGATGGCGGCAGCCGCCTGTCCCGCAGAATTGCGCCGCGGCATGCCATGACCCGGCCCGAGGACAGGCCGGCTTTCGGGACCTGTCCCACCTCGGGGCTCACCCGCGCCGGCAGCCCGGGCGGGCGTCACCGACGCGGGCACCGCCCCCCCTGGCGCCCGCCTGACCGGCGGCGCAAAGCTCATCGCGGGCCTGTCGAGCGTCACCGGCGCCGAGCCCGCCCGGGTCCGGGGCGCCGGCAGTACCGCCTGCGCCGTCTCCGCCGGGAAGCAACCGGCGCCGAGCCCGAGACCGGCCACACCGCGGAAACCGTCGACTGCTTCGACTTCGACCGGAGCGGCCGATTCACCGCCCTTTCAGATGAGGGCGTGTATGACCCGCGATCGCCTCCGCGCCCAATCCGCGGTGATCGGCGGCTGCGCCGCTGCCGCCAGGTCGGTGCCGTCCTTCCCCGGTCTAGAGTCGTTCGAGCAGCGTGGCGTTGGCCATGCCGCCGCTTTCGCCCATCGTCTGCAGGCCGAAGCGGCCGTCCGTCTCCTCGAGCGCGCGCAAGAGGTTC
>NZ_JBKHAQ010000181.1:0-2900 GCF_046542825.1 Rhodosalinus sp.
GCCTCGATGCGGAAGTGCGTCGCGTCCGCGGTGAGGCGGGTCCAGGTGGTGCTGGAGACGCGCCAGTCGCCGCGCGAGACGGCGTGGTGCCAGCGCGCTTCGGCGGTGGCGGAGAGCGGATCGCCGGGTGCGATGGTGTAGCTTTCTTCGCCCTCGGCCTGCAGCGTGAGGTCGTGATCGACGAAGCGCAGCGTGCCGATGCCGTCGGTGAGCCGCATCTGCCAGCGGCCGGTGACCGCGTCCTCGGCGATCTCGAAGCAGGGATCGTGCGGCGCGCGCGTCTCGGTTTCGGGGGGTGGCGCGGCCTCGGGCGGGCCGAAGTCCGGCAGGCGGCCGTCCGCCTCCGACCAGGGGCGCAGCGGCAGGTCGAGCGCGCAGCCCGCGGTGTGCAGCGTCAGGCGCACGGGCTCCGGCGCGGGCCAGATCATCGGGAAGTAGCTGGTGGAGACGGCGACGCGCAGCCTGTGGCCTGCGGGGATACGTTGCGCCACGTGCTTCATCGGGACCGGGACGGTGTAGCGGCGTCCGGGTTCGAGCGGTTGGGGGGCGGCGTGGCCGTCGCGGTGGGTCAGGTTCAGCACCCCGAAGCTGACCCGCGTGCCGCGTCCGTCGGGGTGCAGGTCGACAAGGCGCACCGCCACCTGCGCGACGGGGCGGTCGACCTGAAGATCGAGGGTCATCACCGGGTCGCCCGCGAACTCCAGCGCCTCCGCGAGCGGCGCGGTGTCGAAGCAGAGGCTGCCGCCGTCCTCGCGGCGCTGGTCGAGCGGCGCGTCGCCGGGCTTGGCGTAGCCGCACCACTTGCCCGAGGCCATGCCCACGTCGAGCGGCGAGGTGATCGACAGCGTGCCCGCGGGCAGCTCGCCCCCTGCCGCGAGCCGCCCGTCCGCGCCCAGGCGGAAGGCGGTTCGGCTGACGTTGGGCGAAGGCCATGAGGGCTCTGCGATCCAGCGGCCGGGGCGGTGCGTATAGTGGCCGGCGGGCGGCACGCTGTCCTGCATGTAGAGGCGCAGCATCGGCTCGGCCATGATGCCGGTGTCGCGTCCCTTCAGCCAGTGGTCCCACCAGCGCAGCTCTTCGCGCAGGAAGCCGATGGCCGGCCCGGGCTGTCCAATGTGCGGATACTTGTGCGCCCAGGGGCCGACGAGGCCCTTCCGCGGTCCCGTGAGGTTCTCCATCAGGCGGAACACGCTGCGGCAATATCCATCGGCCCAGCCCGAGACGGCGTAGACAGGCACCTCTATCGCCGCCCAGTCCTCGCAGATGCTGCCGTGGCGCCAGAAGGCGTCGCGCCTCTGGTGCGACAGCCAGGTCTTCAGCCACAGCCCGCTGCCCTGCAGCCGCTGCATCCACATCTGCCGCCAGGCCGGCCCCACGTTCGCCGGATCGGGCGGCAGGGTGTTGCGCCCGAACATGACCGAGGCCCAGGAGAGCTGTTCGCCCAGCGGGCAGCCGCCCATGTAGTGGATGTCGTCGGCATAGCGGTCGTCGGTCGAGCAGAGCGTGACGACGGCCTTCAGCGCGGGCGGGCGAAGGGCCGCGATCTGCAGCCCGTTGAACCCGCCCCAGGAGATGCCGATCATGCCCACCTGCCCGTCACACCAGGGCTGATCGGCGATCCAGGCGATGGCGTCGCAGCCGTCCTGCAGCTCCTGCGGCAGGTATTCGTCCTCCATCAGCCCCTCGGAGTCCCCTGCCCCGCGCAGGTCCAGCCGCACCACCGCATAGCCGTGCCCGGCCAGATAGGGCTGCATCGTGGCGTCGCGCAGCACCGTGTGATCGTTCTTGCGGTAGGGGATGTATTCGAGGATCGCGGGAACGGGCGCCTCCTCGGCCCCCTCCGGCATCCAGATGCGCGCTGCAAGGCGCGTGCCGTCCGGCATCGGCACCGTGGTGTGCAAGATCTCGCGCACCTTGTGGGGAAACTCCGTCACGATCCGCATGGCCCGCCTCCGCCGCTCGTCGGCACCCGCGGGCGCCCCCTGTCGCCCGGCACTGAAGCAGTGGAGGGGCCGGGGGACAAGCGGCCTGCGGGCGCGGCGGCGCGACCGGGCGCGGCCCGCCATGCCCGCGCGCTGCACCACGCGTTCGGCCGCCCGGCTGCGCAGGGCGGGCCCGCGCCGTGGCGATACCGCTGCGCCAGTCGGGCAGACCGCGCGGCATCCGTGCGCAGATCCTCCCGGCCTACCGCGCAGACCGACGGCACGCGACCCGGCGCCGCTGCGTGACCGCGCCGACGGGAGCCGCCCTGACATGTTGATCCCGTCCGGCTGCCCGCCCCCGCCACCGGTGCTTCGCTTGCCCCCTGTCGCCCCTTGGGCTAGACGGCGCCGGACCCGACCGCAGGACCGCGCGCGCCATGGCGAAGCCCAAGAAGACACCGCGCCCCAAGGCAGAGACGCCCAAGGGCTTCCGCGACTATTTCGGCGCGGAAGTGACCGAGCGCGCCGAGATGCTCGGGCGCATCGCCGAGGTTTACCGCCGTTACGGCTTCGAGGCGCTGGAAAGCCCTGCGGTCGAGACCCTGGAGGCGCTGGGCAAGTATCTGCCCGACGTGGACCGCCCGCACGCCGGCGTCTTTGCTTGGGCCGAGGACGAGGACGACGGCAAGGGCGACTGGCTGGCGCTGCGCTACGACCTGACAGCGCCGCTCGCCCGCGTCTACGCCCAGCATCGCAACGACCTGCCGACGCCCTATCGCCGCTACGCCATGGGCCCCGTCTGGCGCAACGAGAAGCCGGGACCGGGGCGCTACCGGCAGTTCTACCAGTGCGACGCGGACACCGTGGGCGCGGCCTCCGTCGCGGCAGACGCCGAGATCTGCGCCATGCTGGCCGACACGCTGGAGGCCGTGGGCATCCCGCGCGGGGACTACATCGTGCGGGTGAACAACCGGAAGG
>NZ_JBKHAQ010000065.1:0-15904 GCF_046542825.1 Rhodosalinus sp.
AGGATCGCCTTCGCGAAGCCCAGCGAATCCGAGGTGAAGCGGCTCACGTCGGCGTAGACGTAGAAGGCACCGTCCGGCGGCGCGATGTTGCCGAAGCCCGCGCGCGGCAACCCCTCGAGCATCAGCTGCCGGTTCGCGGCATAGACCGCCAGGTTGCCCTCAAGCTCTTCGGTCGCGTCGAGCGCGGCCAGCGCCGCCACCTGCGCGGCATGGCTCGGACAGATGAAGAGGTTCTGCGCCAGCCGCTCGATACGGCGGACGTGATCGGGCGGCACCACCATCCAGCCCACGCGCCAGCCGGTCATCGAGAAATACTTGGAGAAGGAGTTGATCACATAGACCTGGTCGGACAGTTCCAGCGCGGTGACCGCCTTCGCCTCGTATTCGATGCCGTGATAGATCTCGTCGCTGACGAAGGCCGCGCCCTCCGCCTCGGCCCAGCCGATCAGCGCGGCCAGATCCTCGCGCCCCAGCATGGTGCCGGTGGGGTTCGCTGGCGAGGCCACGAGCAGCCCGGACAGCCCCTGCCCGGCCAGTTCGCCGGGCACCGGCTGATAGCGGTTGGCGGGGTCGGTCGGGATGTCGACGGGGGCAAGGTCGAGGGCCCGCAGGATCTGGCGGTAGCTCGGGTAGCCCGGGGCCCCGATACCCACTTTTTCCCCCGCGTCGAAAAGCGCGGTGAAGGCCAGAATGAAGGCGCCCGAAGATCCCGCGGTGACCACGACGCGCGCGGGGTCCAGATCGACGCCGTACCAGTCGCCGTAAAGCCGCGCGATCCGGGCTCGCAGCTCGGGCAGTCCCAGCGCCACGGTGTAGCCGAGCGCATGCTCTTCCATTGCACGCGCAAGCGCCGCACGCGCGGCGGCCGGCGCGGGCGTGCCGGGCTGGCCAACCTCCATGTGGATGACGTGGCGGCCCGCCGCCTCTGCCGCGCGCGCGGCCTCCATCACGTCCATCACAATGAAGGGATCGACCTCGCCGCGCCTTGAGTTTCGCATGACGCCCCCGCTAAATGTCCGAAACCGCTTGTCCCAGCCGGACGGTCCAAGGTCAATCCGATGCGCCCTTGGCGGCGCGCCCGCGATATGGTCCGGTCGCGGCGGCCCAAGAGACGGAGACGCGAATGATCCCTTTCCGCCCCCTGCCCGGCGCCCTGATGGCCGCCGCGCTGCTTGCCACGCCCGCCGGCGCGATCGATCTGACCGACATGACCGAATCGGAGCGCGCGGCGTTCCGGGCGGAGGTGCGCGAGTATCTGCTCGACAACCCCGAGGTCATCATGGAGGCAGTCGCGGTTCTGGAACAGCGCGAGACAGCGTCGCAGGAGGCCGCGGACCGCGAAATGATCGGCGCCCTGGAAGACGAGATCTTCGACGACGGCTATTCGTGGGTTGGCGGCAACCCCGAGGGCGACGTGACTCTGGTGGAGTTCATCGACTATCGCTGCGGCTATTGCCGGCGCGCGCACGACGACGTGAACGAACTGGTGGAAAGCGACGGCGACATCCGCCTCGTGATCAAGGAACTCCCGATCCTGGGGCCGGACTCGATGGCGTCCTCGCGCTTCGCCATCGCAACCAAGCAGATCGCGGGAGACGAGGCGTATCACGCCGCCATGGAGGCGCTGATCCAGATGACGGGCGAGGTCAACGAGATCACGCTGGAGCGGCTTGCGGAATCCCTCGGCCTCGATGCCGACAGGATCCTGGTGCAGATGGAAAGCCCCGAGGTGACCGAGGTGATCTCCGAAACACGGGCACTGGCACAGCGCCTGGGGATCAACGGCACCCCCACCTTCGTGCTGCCCGACCGGATGGTGCGCGGCTACATGCCGCTTGACGGGATGCGGGAGATCGTCGCCGATGTGCGTGAGGCGGGCTGAGGCCGCCGCCCTCGCCGTCCTTCTGGCCTTTGATTCTCCAGCCGCCGCGCTCGACCTGACGGAGGCCGAGCACGCGGCCTTCGGCGCAGAGGTCCGCGCGCTTCTGCTGGACGAGCCGGAAATCGTCGGACGGGCGCTGTCGCCCGCCCCCTCCTATGCAGACGAGGCCGCGAAGGATGCCGCGCTGCTCGACGAGCGCGCGGCGGAACTCTACCGCGACCCGGCCGACTTCGCAGAGGGGCCGGCGGGCGGCACGCCGCTGGTCGCCTTCCTGCCACCTGCCTGCGAGACCTGCCCCGAACTGCTTGAGGAGCTTCGAGCGCTGGCGCAGGAAAACGGGGCAACCCGCCTGATCGTGAAGGATTTTCCCGATTCTCCACAGGCCGATCCACAGGCTGCCCGTTTCCTGACCGCCGTGCTCGAAGAGCTTGGGCCAGCCTATTGGAAAGAGGCGCGAACGGCGCTTTCCGGCCTGCCTGACCCGTCCAACCCGGAGGCGCTGCGCCGGGTCTCGGAGGTCATGGGCTGGCCCGCCGAGGACCTGCTTGCCCGCATGGCCGCGCCTGACACGGAAGCGCGGCTTGTGCGGATGCGCGGGTTGGCCGAGGCGCTGGGGTTCGACGTCTTCCCGTCCTATGTGGTGGGCGGGACGATGATCCGCGGCGACGTGCCGCCGGCACTGCTGGCGCGCTACCTGCCCTGAGGGGAAGAGCGCCGCGAGGCGCGATGAGCCGCTGCTCCTTGGCCCTCACGGGCCGCGTCGCTCACTCGGCGGCGGCTGCGCCCTGCTCCTGCGCCTCGATCTCGGCGGCCTTGCGCTCGACCTGTTCGACGATGTGGTCGATCATCTCGGCGTTCGAGATCTTGTGGCTCTGGCTGCCGGCCAGATAGACCATGCCGTGCCCTGCACCTCCGCCGGTGAAGCCAACGTCGGTCATCAGCGCCTCGCCCGGGCCGTTCACCACGCAGCCGATGATCGACAGGCTCATGGGCGTCTTGATGTGATCCAGCCGCTCTTCCAGCGCCTTCACCGTCTCGATCACGTCGAAGCCCTGCCGCGCACAGGAGGGGCAGGAGATGATGTTGACGCCCCGGTGCCGCAGGCCCAGCGACTTCAGGATCTCGTAGCCCACGCGGATCTCTTCCACCGGGTCGGCTGAAAGCGATACGCGGATCGTGTCGCCGATCCCCATCCACAGCAGGTTGCCGAGGCCGATGGCGGACTTGATCGTGCCCGACATCAGCCCGCCTGCCTCGGTGATGCCGAGGTGGATGGGCGCGTCGGTGGCGTCTGCGATGCCCTGGTAGGCCGCGGCGGCGAGAAAGACGTCCGATGCCTTCACGCTGATCTTGAACTCGTGAAAGTCGTTGTCCTGCAGGATGCGGATGTGCTCGAGTCCCGATTCGACCATCGCCTCAGGACACGGCTCGCCATATTTCTCCAGCAGATGCTTCTCGAGGCTGCCGGCGTTCACGCCGATCCGGATCGAGCATCCGTGATCCCGCGCTGCGCGAATCACCTCCTTGACGCGCGTCTCGTCGCCGATGTTGCCGGGGTTGATCCGCAGGCAAGCGGCCCCGGCCTCGGCCGATTCGATCCCGCGCTTGTAGTGGAAATGGATGTCCGCGACGATCGGGACGGGACTTTCGCGCACGATCTCCTTCAGCGCATGCGACGACGCCGCGTCGGGCACAGACACGCGCATGATGTCGGCCCCCGCCTCGGCGCAGCGCTGGATCTGCTCCACTGTCGCCTTCACGTCGGTGGTCGCGGTATTGGTCATGCTCTGCACCGCGATCGGCGCGTCGCCCCCGACGGGTACGGGTCCGACATGGATCTGGCGGCATGCGCGGCGATAGATGTTGCGCCACGGACGGACGTGGTTGAGCGTCATGGGTCCTGGCCTTTCAGCGCGGTCTCGGCTGCACCGAACAATAGGCCTCTGCCCCCGCCGGGGCAATGCGTCGTCCGTTATTCATCGCTTTCCGCCGCGGCCTCCGCCTCGAGCTGTGCGATCACGCGCGACAGCTCGGGGTCCTGGCTGAAATCCGCAAGCTGGTAGCTGTCGCGCAGCGCATCCGCCCCCAGCGCGACGGAGCGCACGACCTGCGTGCCCTCTCCGGCCGGGCCGTAGAGCTCTCCACCCACTTCGAAATAGACCGACCCCGACATGCCGGCACGCAGGGTCGGCGCCTCGGCGTCGCGAGGCAGGGTGTATTCTTCCCCGGCGTCGAGGATCTTCTCGAAGATGACGGAGCCGTCGGCCGCGCTGACGCGCACCCACGCGGGGCGGATCGCGAAGAGCGTGACGGTGTCGGGTGCCTCTGCCACCACCTGCGGCATCGGCGCGGTTTCGGGGCTGCCCTCGTCGGGATCCGGCTCGACAGAGGCAAGCTCCGGTGCGGCGGGCCGGTCGGCGCGGGCGAAGGCACCGATGGTGTCGGGGTCGAGCGTCGAGATCGGTGCATCGCGCGCGACCACAACGGGCACCTCCAGCGCCTGCGGCCGGTAGAGCCGGTCCAGGGCCTCGGACGAGGCACGCGACCCGGCGTTGCCCGCCTGATCGGTCGGGTCTCCGGCGGCTTCGAGCGGGTCGAGGTCGGACAGCACGACCGGCGTCTGGTCGACGGGGCCAAGTTGGACGCGCTGGATCTCGTTCAGCACGCTCCAGGCTCCGTAGCCGATCGCGCCCACCAGAGCCACGAGCACGAGCAGCGACCCGATCGCGCCGGGTTCGAGCCGCGAAAGCACCGAGTCCTGCTGCGCGGCGAGCGCGAAGCGCGACTCGGCGAAGGGATCGCGCGCCTCGGTCGGGGGGCGTTCCGTCGCGCGCCGCGCTTCGGGGCGCGCGTTGCCGCGCGCGGCGTCGGCCGCCATCCCGTGCGCCGGCGAAAAGCCGCTTTCGGCGCAGAAGGCGTCGAAGGCGCGGTCGGGGTCCATGTTGAGGTAGCGTGCGTAGGACCGCACATAGCCCGCGATGAAGCCCGGCGTGTCGAAGGCGGAAGGGTCGCAGTTCTCGATCGCGGCGATATAGCTGGCCTTGATCCGAAGCTCGCGCTGCACGTCCAGCAGCGATTTGCCCATCGTGGCGCGTTCGCCGCGCATCACGTCGCCAAGGCGCAGGTCGAAATCGTCGAAGCTCCTGGGCCTGACGTCAGGCGCCGCGTCGATACGGGGGGGTCTTCGCCCGATCATCCCTGCCGCCAATCCCCAGATACTGCCCGCCACGGACGCGATTCGCCTCGCCTCGCGCCTCCTTGTAGACGAAGTCTAGCACATCCCGCGAGCGGCGTCAGCGATGCAGGCCCTCAGGCGGATTTTTCGGCGCGATTCAATGCGCAGTGCGACCAGAGATCGTCCATCGCCCCCACAAGCCGGTCCATCTCGTCCGGGCCGTGCACCGGCGACGGCGTGAAGCGCAGCCGCTCGGTGCCGCGGGGAACCGTGGGGAAGTTGATCGGCTGGCAGTAGATGCCATACTGCTCCAGCAGCATGTCCGAGATCATCTTGGTGTGCACGGGGTCACCCACGATCACCGGCACGATGTGGCTGCCGTGGTCGATGATCGGCAGGCCCATGCCCTTGAGCCGGGCCTTGAGAATGCGCGCCTGCGTCTGGTGTTTCTCGCGGCGCGCCTGGTCGGTCTTGAGGTGCCGGACCGAGGCCGCGGCGCCCGCCGCCACCGCCGGCGGCAGCGAGGTGGTGAAGATGAAGCCCGGCGCGTAGGAGCGGATCGCGTCGCACATCCTGGCCGAGGAGGCGATGTAGCCGCCCATGACGCCATAGGCCTTGGCCAGCGTGCCGTTGATGATGTCGATGCGGTGCATGAGCCCGTCGCGCTCGGCCACGCCCGCGCCGCGGGGGCCGTACATGCCGACCGCGTGCACCTCGTCGATGTAGGTGAGCGCGCCGAACTCGTCGGCAAGGTCGCAGATCGCCTCGATCGGGCCGAAGTCGCCGTCCATCGAGTAGATCGACTCGAAGGCGATGAGCTTGGGCGCGTTCGGGTCGTCAGCCGCCAGAAGCTCGCGCAGATGCGCCACGTCGTTGTGGCGGAAGACGCGCTTCGCGCCGCCGTTGCGGCGGATGCCCTCGATCATCGAGGCGTGGTTGAGCTCGTCGGAATAGATGATCAGGCCGGGGAAAAGCTTCGGCAGGGTCGAAAGGGTCGCGTCGTTCGCGATGTAGGCGGAGGTGAAGAGCAGCGCCGCTTCCTTGCCGTGCAGGTCTGCAAGCTCGGCCTCGAGCCGCTTGTGCCAGACCGTGGTGCCCGAGATGTTCCGCGTCCCGCCCGATCCCGCGCCGGTCGCGTCGATCGCCTCGTGCATGGCCGCCAGCACCACCGGATGCTGCCCCATCCCGAGGTAGTCGTTGCCGCACCACACCGTGATCGGACGCTCCTCGCCATCGGGGCGGCGCCATGTCGCATGCGGATAGGCGCCACGCTTGCGTTCGATGTCGATGAAGGTGCGGTAGCGGCCTTCGTCGTGCAGGCGCTGGATCGCTTGGTCGAGCTTGGCCGTATAGTCCACGTCTGTATTCCTTCAGCCAGTCGGGCCGGCCTGGCCGCCCCGGACGTTTAGAACGGATATAACTGCGCCGCGCCCCAGGCAACAAGCTACAGATTGCCGCGCCGGCACAGCATTGATCTGGGTCAATAAACGGGATGACGCCATGTCAGGCGGCCGCGCTCGGCGGGCGTCTGGACACCCCCGGCCGCTCTGATACCGTCGCAACCGTTCAGACAGCGAGGTGCCTTCAATGTCCGTCGATCCCGTGCTCGCCCGTCTCGACGCCGATCTGCCGCAGGCGCTCGATCGCCTGATGGCGCTCCTGCGGATCCCCTCGATCTCGACGGATCCGGCCTATGCCGGGGACTGCGCGCGCGCCGCGGACTGGCTGGTGGAGGACCTCAAGGGTCTTGGCGCCACGGCAGAATCGCGGCCCACGCCCGGCCACCCGATGGTGGTGGGCCACATCGGCGAGGGGCGGCCGCACCTGCTGTTCTATGGCCACTACGACGTGCAGCCGGTCGATCCGCTGACGCTGTGGCACCGCGACCCCTTCGATCCCGCGATCGAGAAGACCGATCGGGGCGAGGTGATCCGCGCCCGGGGTGCCAGCGACGACAAGGGCCAGCTGATGACATTCGTCGAGGCGTGCCGCGCCTGGATCGCCGAGCATGGGGAACTGCCCTGCCGGATCACCTTCTTCTTCGAGGGAGAGGAGGAATCGGGTTCGCCCTCGCTGATCCCCTTCCTCAAGGCGCACGCGGCGGAACTGAAGGCCGACATCGCGCTGATCTGCGACACCGGGATGTACGACCGGCGCACGCCCTCGATCACCACGCAGTTGCGCGGCATGCTGCGCGAAGAGGTCGTGATCCGCGCCGCCAGCCGCGACCTGCACTCGGGCTTCTACGGCGGGCTCGCCGCCAACCCGATCCAGGTGCTTGCCCGCATCCTCGGCACGCTGCACGACGAAACCGGGCGCGTGACGCTGGAGGGATTCTACGACGGCGTGCCCGACACTCCGCAGGAGGTGCTGGAGCAGTGGGCGGGCCTGGGCTTCGACGCTGCGGGCTTCCTTGGCCGCGTGGGCCTGTCCCACGGCGCGGGAGAGCAGGACCGCACGCCGCTGGAGCGGATCTGGGCCCGGCCCACCGCAGAGGTCAACGGGATCGAGGGCGGCTACACCGGCGCAGGCTTCAAGACCGTGCTGCCGGCCGAGGCGCGGGCGAAGGTCAGCTTCCGCCTTGTCGGCACGCAGGACCCCGAGGCGATCCACCGCGCCTTCGTCGCGCATGTGGAACGCCACCTGCCCCCGGACGTCACGGCCGAGTTCCCGCTGGGCGACGGCGCGCCCGCCACCCGCATGGACATCTCGCGCCCCGAGTTCGAAGCCGCGCGCGCCGCGCTTTCCGATGAATGGCCCAATCCGGCCGTCTTCGTGGGCGCCGGCGGGTCGATCCCCGTTGCGGGCTACTTCAGGGAATTGCTGGGAATGGAATCGATGCTGATCGGCTTCGCGCATGACGACGACGCGATCCATTCGCCCAACGAGAAATACGACGTGACGAGCTTTCACAAGGGCGCGCGCAGCTGGGCGCGAATCCTCGGCGCGCTCGCCCGCGCATGATCCCCGGCTTCGCCGAGCGGCGGATCGACTGCGCAGGCGCCCGGATCGCCTGCGAGGTGGGCGGCGACGGCCCGCCGCTCCTGCTGCTGCACGGATTTCCGCAGACCCGCGCGATGTGGACGCACATCGCGCCGGTCCTCGCGCGGACGCATACGGTCGTCTGCGCCGACCTGCGCGGCTACGGTGCCTCGGACAAGCCCGAGGGCGTCGCGGCGATGACCTTTCGCGCGATGGCGGCGGACCAGGCCGCGCTGATGTGCGCGCTGGGCTTCGACCGCTTCCACCTGGCGGGCCACGACCGCGGCGCGCGCACGGCATATCGCCTGGCGCTCGATGCGCCCGACCGGGTGGCGACGCTGACGGTGATGGACATCGTGCCCACCGCCCACCTGCTGGATACGCTGACGGCAGAGGTCGCGCGCGCCTATTACCACTGGTTCTTCCTCGCCCAGCCCGCGCCGCTGCCGGAGACGCTGATCGGCGCCGATCCCGACGCCTTCTTCGAGCGCTGCCTGGGCGGCTGGGGCGGCGCGGGGCTTTCCGGCTTCGACCCGCTGCTTCTGGAGGCCTATCGCGCCGCGTGGCGTGACCCGGCCGCGATTCGCGGCATGTGCGACGACTATCGCGCCGCGATCGACCACGATGCCCCGCTCGACCGGACCGGCGCCCGCCCGCTCGCCTGCCCTGCGCTGGTGCTGTGGGGCGCGGACGGCGCGATGGGCCGCGCCTACGACGTGGCCGCGACATGGGCGCCGCATCTGGCGAAGATGGAAACGGGCGAGATTCCCGGCGGCCATTTCTTCCCCGACGAAGCGCCCGCGGAGACCGCGACCGCGCTGCGGGAATTCCTCGCCCGCCACCCGATCTGACGAGATGGACCCGGATAGTGCCGGCCGATCAGGCCCGGTTGGCCCGAAGTGTCGCGGAAGCGCGCGAGGTCCTCGCCCGTCATCCGCACCGGAACGGCGGGGCGTGCGGTGTCCAGCTCTTTCGGACAGCGCCGCGGGCAGCAGAGGCGCAGCAGGACGCCCGTGCCGTCCTCGACCCGCGTGACCCGGTCGGTGAGGTCCTGTCTGATCGTGGCCTGGTCTTGGCCCCGAAGCGCGTGATAAACGCGTGATAATCGCACGAACAATATATAGTGCTTCAAGGCCGGGTCCGGGCGCGGTAGGCTGCAAGCGGAGGCAGGGCCGACCGATGCAGAACGCGCAGGACATCCAGTTATCCGACACCTCGCTGACCTTCGCGAAGGGTCTGGCGGTGATGAAGTGTTTCGACGCCAACTCGGTCACGCTGACCATCCCCGAGATCGCGCGGCGCTGCGACCTCGACCGCGCGGTGGCGCGGCGGCTGGTGCTGACGCTCGTGCGGCTGGGCTACGTCCGCCAGCGCGGGCGCAGCTACTCGCTGTCGCCGCGGATCCTGGTGCTGGCCGGTGGCTTCCTGCAGGGGCGGCGCTTCGGCCTTGCCGTGCAGCCGGTGATCGAGGGCTTCGCCGCGCAGATCGGCCAGCCCCTCATGCTTGCGATGCGCGACGGAACCGACGCGATCTATGTCGCCCATGCCGGGATCGACGGCGTGTTGCCCCGGCTGGGCTTTACCGTGGGCAGCCGCCTGCCGCTGCTCGCCTCTTCGCTGGGGCGCGCGCTGCTGACGGCGGAGGATCCGGAGACCCGGCACAGGCTGATCGCCGAGGCGCCGCTCACCGCATGGACCGAGCGCACCGTGACAGATCGTGCGGCGCTGGCCCGGATGCTCGATGCGGTGCCGGCCGGCACAGCTGTTCAGGCGGCGGGCGAACTCGAACCGGGCGTCACCGCCACGTCGCTCGGCTTCCGGTGCGACGGGGGAGAGATCGTCGCCATCGGCCATACCGCCGAAACCGCGCTTTATGAAGAACCCGGCTTCCCCGAGCGGATCGCGGGCACCCTGCAGCGCTGCGCGGCGGCGCTGCGCGGGCTGCTCTGAGCCTCAGCGCGCTGCGAGCCGGTCAAGGACCCTGCTCATCACGGACACGGTATCCTTCCAGCGTGTCAGGGAGGCACCCGCGATCGCGGCGCTCCGGGCCCACGCCCCGCGCCGCGCGTCGTCCTCGAGCATCCTGCGCAGCGCCCCGGCGAAGGCGCCCGGGTCGTCGGGCGGCACGAGCAGCCCGGCCGCCTCCGGCACCGTGTCCGGCACCGCGCCGGCGCGGCAGGCGACGACCGGCAGGCCATGCGCAAGCGCCTCGGCGAAGGCCATGCCGTAGCCCTCGTAGCGGCTGGCCAGCGCGAAGACCGAGGCGGCGCGATAGAGCCGGGCCAGTTCCTCGGCCGGAACAAGCCCCGCGAAACGCAGCCGCGCCTCCAGCCCCAGGGCGGCGCGCAGAGCGTCGAGTTCGGCGGCGTGGGCGGCGTGATAGTCGCTGCCCACGATGACCGCCTGCCAGTCGAGATCGGCGATCCGCGCGAGCGCCTGCACCAGGACGTCGTGCCCCTTGCGCGGGTGGCGGATGCCGACCGAGAGGACAAGCGGCGGGGATTGCGGCGCAGGCGGCCGCACGGGCCGATCCACGCCCGGCAACGCCACGGAAATCTTCGTCCCGGGGACGGCGTAGTCCTCTGCCAGCGTTGCGGCGGTATGCGGGCTGTTGACCACCACATGCGCGGCAAGCGCGAGGTTGTCGCGCTCGCGGGCATCGAGCAGCCGCCGCCGGTCGGCGGTCAGCCCGGCTTCCAGTGCCAGGGGATGATGGATCATGGCAATGATCGGAGCGCGCACCTGTTCGAGGCCTGCCGTCTCGACCGCGCCGAAGACCAGCCCGTCGACGATCAGCGGCACCTCCGGCGGCACGGCCGCCATCCGCGCCACGGCGTCGGCCATCTCCTCCGGTGTCGGATCGGGAAAGCCCGCGCCGAGGCGCAGATGTTCCATCTTCCGCCCCTCCGCCCGCAGCCCTTCCAGCAGCCGGCGCTCGTAGATGTAGCCGCCGGTCACGGTCTCGATGTCACCGGGTATGGCGAAGGCGGCGGGAGCGAGGGTCATCCCTGTCCTCGCGCGCAGCCGCACAGCGGGGGCCAAGGGCCTTGCAAGGCCCTTGAAGGCGCTTGCAAGCGCCTTCCCGGCGCCCGGTCCCGACGGTTCGCCACGGCAGGACATGCAGGCGCGCGGCTCATCGCAGCTGCTCCCCGGCGTAACGCGCCAGCACACGCGCCTCGGCCGCAGCCACCAAGCCATGTCCGCCGACGGTCGTGAGCGCGACGACGACGACCGCGCTCCACAGCATCCCGTAGTCCGACAGCGAGGCCGACATCGCCATCAGCGCGCCCACCCCGCGGCCCGTGGCCAGCCACTCCACCACCGTCACCGCCAGCATGGCCGCCGGAAGCGACATGCGCGCGGCGGCGAAGAACGCCGGCAGCATGGCGGGAAGCTGCGCGTGCATCAGGCGCTGCGCGGGCCCGGCCGCGTAGCTGTCGAAGACGTCCAGCACCTGCCCCGGCGCGCGGGACAGACCGTGCAGGCTGGCCACGAAGACCGGGAAGAAGATCATCACCGCGACCAGCGTTATGGTGCCCGTGGGTCCACGGCCCAGCAGCAGCACGATCAGGGGCGCCGTGGTCACGATGGGCACCGCGCGCAGCGTCACCGCCAGCGGCATCGCCAGCGTCGCCGCACGCGGTGCCAGGGTGAGCAGGACGGCCAGCGCCGCGCCCAGCGCCAGTCCGGCCAGGTAGCCGGGCACCGCCAGCGCCAGCGTCTGCGCCAGCGCGCCGAAAAGTTCGGCCCGGTGCGCGCCGGCCTCCGTCCCGGTGACGAGGAAGGCCCAGACGTCTTCGGGCCGCCTGGCGAAGAAGCGGTTGAGGTCGAAGGCTTCCATGGCGCCCCACCAGAGCACGAGCGCGACCGCAGCAGCCAGGGCGAAACGGCCGACCGAGGCACCGGGCGCCGCGCGTTTTGCCGCCGCGGGCGGGGCGAGAAGCACGGGCGGCGGCTCGCGCGTGAGGCGCCGGCCGGCCCATCCGATGACGGCATAGGCTGCGATCGAGACCGCGGCGGCCACGGTGGCGAGCGCCCAGGTTGCCTCGAGGTCGAGCGCCCGCAACGCGCGGATCGTCAGCACGCCCATGCCGCGTTCGGCGCCCGTGAACTCGCCCACCATCGCCCCGAGGAAGGCAGCAGGCGCCGCGATCTGCAACCCGGCGACCAAGTAGGGCAGCGCGGCGAAGAGCCGGACATGGATCAGCGCCGCCACCCGCCCGCGCCCATAGCTCGCCACCACGTCGAACCAGACGGCCGGCGCAGCCCGCAGGCCCACCAGCAGGGGCACGAAGGTCGTGTAGTAGACGGCAAGTGCTGCGAGTGTCACCTGCGGGCCGATCCCCGGCCCGTAGAGTACCCGCAGGATCGGCCCTGTCGCCACGAGCGGCAGGCAGAAGACCAGAAGTGCAAGCGCCGCGATCAGCCGCTCCATGCGCGGCACCGCGAAGGCCATCAGCGCCAGCGCGACGGCCGCGAGGTTGCCAAGGACAAAGCCCCATGCCGCCGCCCAGCCGGTGACGGCCAGCGCGCGGGCCATCAGCCCGGCGTTGTCCCGCAGCCAGAGCGCAACGTCCCACGGGCCGGCAAGGAGGATCTCCGCCCCCGGCAGCCGCGCAAGTCCCTCCCACAACAGAAGCAGGACCAGCCCCGCCGCGACCTGCGCGCCCATCGCGGGCAGGCGACGGGGGGCGGCAAGGGCCTCGGTGGCGGTCATGACGCGGCGCACCCCGTCGCGGCCCACGCCGACTGGCCGGGCCGTCGGAACGCCGTGGACAGTTGCGGCGGCTTCGCGCGATCCTCGTTCGAGGCTCCCGCCCGGCACTGGGCGTCGCACCGTCTCGCTTGGGGGCGGTGCGTTCGGCCAGCCGGCAAGGACCGTTTGCGATGCCCGGCGGCGGCTGCGCCGGGACGGATGCAGGCCCAGGCAGAGCGGAATGCCGAAAGCGACCTCATTGCGCCGCCAGCCCCTTGGGCCCGGACTCGGCAACACCGCGCGCCAGCGCGGCAGAGACCGCCTCTGCCAGGTCGGCGAAGGCGGGGGTCAGCTCGACGCCCTCGGCGCGCGGCCGCTCCAGCGTCACGGGGATATCGGCCACGACCGTCGCGGGCCGGGGCGAGAGCACGATCACCCGGTCCGCGATCAACACCGCCTCGGTCACAGAATGCGTGACGAAGAGCGTCGTGGTCCCGCGCGCCTCCCACAGGCCCGGCAGGTCGTGGGCGAGCTGCCGGCGTGTCAGCTCGTCCACCGCGCCGAAGGGCTCGTCCAGCAGCAGAAGCTCCGGTTCGGTGACGAGGCAGCGCGCGATGGCCGCGCGCTGGCGCATGCCGCCCGAGAGCGCGCCGGGCCGCGTGTCGCCGAAGCCGTCGAGGCCGACCAAAGCCAGCAGCCGGTCGATTGCCACCGGATCCGCCCGCCTGCGCGCGAGCTTCAGCGCCAGCGCCACGTTGCCGCGCACCGTGCGCCAGGGCAGCAGCGAGGGATCCTGGAACCCCACCGCCAGCCCGGCGCGGGCGCGCACCTCTGCCGGCGTCTCCGTCCCGATGCGCACCGCGCCCTCGCTGGGCGTCTCCAGCCCCGCGATCAGGCGCAACAGGGTGGACTTGCCGCAGCCCGAGGGACCGACCAGCGCGGTGGTCTCGCCGGCCGCGAAGCGCAGGGTCAAGGGCGCCACGGCCGGCAGGCCAACTCCCGGTCCGTCGAAGCGCTTGGCAAGTCCCGCGCACACTATCCCGGGCGGGCCGGGCTCAGCCGGCATGGACCTCGTCGAGGATCGAGCGATCCCACAGATCGGCCGAGACATCGCGCCCCAGCACCGCCAGCGTCTCGATGTTCTGCGCAACCGTTTCCTCGGTGAACCAGCCGAAGCCGTGCGCGTCGGTCAGGTCGGAGAACATCAGCGGCACCTGCCGCTCGGCCTGCAGCAGCTGCGCCTGCGGGTCGAGGTCTGCATCGGGATAGGCCTCCAGCGTCAGATCGACGGCAGCCTGGAGGTCGGCGCGGTAGGCCTCCCACCCCATCGCCTCGCCGCGGATCAGCGCCACGAGCTGCTCGCGCCGGTCGCGCAGGCTTTCGTCCGTGGCGATGTAGGTCTGCGAATGCAGGACATAGCCGTGATCGGCCATCAGCATGGTCACGCTCTCGACCCCCTGCACCGCCATCGACACAGGCAGATCGGTCGCCCAGCAGAGCAGGCAGTCCACCTCGCCCGCCAGCAGCGGGGCGGCGGAATACTGCGTCGGCACGATCTCGATCGCGTCGATGTCCACGTCGTTGAGGGTGCAGAGCGCCTCGAGTACGGGCATGTTGGCCAGCACCATGCCGATCCGCTTGCCCATCATGTCGGCGGGCTCGTTCACCGGGTTTTCGGGCAGCGAGGCGATGGCGAAGGGATTCTTCTGCATCGCCACGCCGATGATGCGGAAGGGCGCCCCCTCCGCCACGGCGGCGGCCGTGTAGTCGGCGGCCGAGACCCCCACCAGCGCGCGGCCCGACACCACCGGCGGCTCGACCGGTGCGTTCGGGCCGCCGGGGGCAAGCGAGACGTCCAGCCCTTCGTCGTGCCAGATGCCGCGCTCCCTTGCGATGTAGGAGCCCGCGAACTGCACGGAGTGGAGCCACGAGAGCTGCAGCGTGACCGGTGTGCCGTCATTGGCGTCAAGGCGAACGGGCGTGCCCAGCGCGGCGGCGCCAAGGGCTGCGCCGCCCGTGCCCAGCATCCGGCGGCGGCTGAGGCGGAAGGGTTTTCCTGTCATCGTGCGGTGTGTCCTGTCCTGCGGCTCCCCGGTCATCAGCCTAGGGCCTGACGCGCTGCAATCAAGGCGCAGGCCTCATGCCCGTCAACTCAGCGGCGCGCCTGCCGTTCCGGTCCGCCGCTCGAATAGGCAGCAAGCCACCGGTCGCGCATCGCCTCCATCGGCAGGACGGACACGCCCTCGCCGGGCAGCAGACCTTCGGTCCAGCCCCAGCCTGCCGCCTGCTCGACAAGCTCGGGCGGGCCGATCAGATGCGCCGGCACCGCGCGCGTGTCGTCCAGCGCCACGAAGCCCGCGGGCGGGTGATCGCCGAGGATCAGGATGAGGGGCGCGGAGCCCTCCGCCTGCCGCGCGGCCCAGTCCATCGCCGTGCGCAGGCTGTAGTCCACGGCCTTGCGGTATTGTGCGCGGATCCGGTCGGTATCGCGCCAGACCACCTCCGGCGGGTCGCCTTCCGTCGCCCACCGGTCGAAGATCCGCCCGTCGCCGATCGCCTCCCACGGCACCAGCTCCGGCACCGGCACCCAGGGCGCGTGCGAGGAAATCAGCGCGATCTGCGCGAACCACGGGCCGCCCCGGTCGAACAGCCCCTCGGCCCGCGCCAGCGTGAACTGGTCGGGCATCGTCACCCAGTTGAAGGGCTGGCCGGCATATCCCAGCGCGGCGGCGTCGTGCACCTCGTCGAAGCCCATGCGCGCGCTTTCCGGCCAGGCCAGCGTGATCGCGGGCATTACGGCCGCGGTGCGAAAGCCCGCCTCCTGCGCGATGTGAAAGAGCGCGCGCCGCCCGCTTGCCAGCGCGGCGGAATGGCGGGTCTGGTCGGTGATCGGCAGCCCGGTGGCGAAACTCAGATGCGACAGCCAGCTGCGCCCGCCGGCCGTGGGCGCGCCCAGCCAGCCGGAGCGCATCGCAAGCCCCTCGCCGGCGAGCCGCCCCTCGGCCTGCCCCAGCGTGGCGCGGTGGGTGGGCGCATAGAGCGGATGCTCCAGGCTCGACCGCCCGTAGCTTTCGATGAAGACGACGAAGACGTCGGTGCCGATCCTGTCCAGTAGCGGCCCTGCGCCGGCATAGAGGTCGCGCGCGGCGGCGACCCGAAAGGCCGCGAG
>NZ_JBKHAQ010000066.1:0-15860 GCF_046542825.1 Rhodosalinus sp.
GCGCTGATCGCCATGGGCTGCATCATGGTGCGCCAGTGCCAGTCCAACACCTGCCCGGTCGGCGTCTGCACGCAGGACGAGTCCCTGCGCGCGAAGTTCACCGGCAATGCCGACAAGGTGGTGAACCTGATCACCTTCTACGCGCAGGAGGTGCGTGAGGTGCTGGCCGAGATCGGCGCGCGCAGCCTCGACGAGGTGATCGGGCGGGCCGATCTGCTGACGCAGGTCAGCCGCGGCTCTTCGCATCTGGACGATCTGGACCTCAACCCGCTGCTGCTGACCGTCGACGGCGCGGCGGACATCCGGTACGACCGCAACAAGCCCCGGCAGGAGGTGGACGAGACGCTGGATGCAGAGATCGTGCGCGACGCCGCGCGGTTCCTCGAGGACGGCGAGAAGATGCAGCTCTCCTATGCCGTGCAGAACACGCACCGCACCGTGGGCACCCGCGTCAGCAGCCACATCGTGCGCCGCTTCGGGATGCGCAACGCGCTGCAGCCCGACCACCTGACGGTGAAGCTGCGCGGCAGCGCGGGCCAGTCGCTGGGCGCCTTCGCCGCGCCTGGGCTGAAGCTGGAGGTCTCGGGCGATGCCAACGACTATGTGGGCAAGGGCCTGTCGGGCGGCACCATCGTCGTGCGCCCGCCGATGGAGAGCCCGCTGATCGCCTCGGAGAACACGATCATCGGCAACACGGTGCTCTACGGCGCGACCGCGGGCTATCTCTTTGCCGCGGGCCGCGCAGGCGAACGCTTCGCGGTCAGGAACTCCGGCGCGCATGTTGTGGTCGAGGGCTGCGGCTCGAACGGCTGCGAATACATGACCGGCGGCGTGGCCGTCCTGCTGGGAGAGATCGGGGCCAACTTCGGCGCCGGGATGACCGGCGGCATGGCCTACCTCTACGACCCGGAGGGAAAGGCGGGCCCGCTCATCAACATGGAAAGCCTCGTGACCTGCCCGGTCACGGTCGAGCACTGGGAAGCGCAGCTCAAGGGGCTGGTCGAGCGGCATCTGGCCGAGACGAACTCGCGCCGCGCCGCCGACATCCTGCAGCATTGGGACATCGAGCGCGGCAATTTCGTTCAGGTCTGCCCGAAGGAGATGCTGGACAAGCTCGACCATCCGCTCGGGATCGAGGACACGGCGATCCCCGCGGAGTGACACGGCGCAACACCTGTGCAGGGCGGCGGCGCCATGAGGCGTCGCTGCCATTGTTTTGCCATGTTTTGCCCGGGAAATGCGCCTATGTTGGCGCGCCCGTAACCAATTGCGGGTTCAGTGTCGGCGACGTTTCCGATGCAGCGGGGGCCTTTCCGTGCCCACGACCTACAACGACCAGTTCTATGCCTTCGATCCCGCCAATCCGCCCCCCGCGGGCGCGGCGGCGAGTTTCGTCAGCCTCGACCTTGTCGACCGGAACGACGATGGCGACATCGACCGGTTCAACGGCGACAGCGTGGGCGGCGTGGACGTGGTGAACTCCTGGCCGGGCGACACGGTCACCATCGACGTGCCGGGCACCGGCAACGTGACCTACACCGGAACCACTTTCTACCTTGCCAATGGTGGCAGGGTGTTCACCCCGACGGACGGGCAGGTGCTGGAGAACGGCACCTTCGTCGCGTCCACCTTCGTGAACGCGCAGGGGCCGCTTCTCGTTGACGACCTGGGTCCGGTCTGCTTCACGCCCGGCACGCTGATCGACGTGCCGGGCGGGCGTTGCCCGGTTGACCGGCTGTCGCCCGGCGACCTTGTGTCGACCCGCGATCACGGGGCCCGCCCTCTGCGCCAGGTGGCGCGCGCCCGCTTCGTCGCGGCGGGTGCTGCTGCCCCGGTCCGCTTCGCGCGGGGCGTGCTGGGCAACGACCGCGCCTTCGAGGTCTCGCAACGACATCGAATGCTGCTGACGGGCTGGCGGGCGGAGCTTCTGTTCGGAGAGGCAGAGGTGCTGGTTCCGGCCCTGCACCTGCTGGACGGGCGCCGCATCCGCCTGCGCACCGGCGGCGCGGTGGACTACATTCACCTGATCTTCGATCGGCACGAGATCGTCACGGCCGACGGCATACCCTCCGAAAGCTGCTATCCGGCGCCGGCGCTGATGGCGCGGGCTGATCGGGGCGCGCAGGCGGAATTGCGCCGGTTCTTTCCGTCGCTGCAGGATCCGGATGTCCCACCGCCCGCCGCGCGGCGGGTGTTGCGCGCGCACGAGGCGCGCCTCGTCGCCTGAGACCGGGGATGGCGAGCACCAAGGGCTCTGCTATGTCGAGCGGCAGGATGGCCCGCCGCGACCCCCCCCAGCTTCCCGCCGACAGGCGCGATGCGCCGCGCACGCGCGGGGCCCGCTTCTTTCGAGCCGTCGGAAGCGTTCCGGGGTTGCTCTGGCGCCTCCTGCGCCGCGCCGCGATCCTTGCGCTGGGGCTCGGGATCCTCGCCGTTCTCGCCTACCGCCTCTTCGATCCGCCGACCACGCCCTACATGATGGGCGAATCCCGCCGCCTGGGCGGCGTGACGCAGGACTGGGTGCCGATGGAGCGGATCGCGCCCGTCATGGCGCGTTCGGCGGTCGCGGCGGAGGACGCGAACTTCTGCCGCCACTGGGGCTTCGACCTCGACGCGATCCGCGCGTCGCTCGAGGACGGCGGGCAGCGCGGCGCTTCCACGATCAGCCAGCAGGTGGTCAAGAACGTCTATCTCTGGCACGGGCGCAGCTGGGGGCGAAAGGCGCTGGAGGCCGGGATCACGCCCCTGGTCGAGGCCGCCTGGCCCAAGCGGCGCATCCTCGAGGTCTATCTCAACGTGGCCGAGTTCGACGAGGGCGTGTTCGGCGTGGAAGCGGCGGCGCGGCACCACTTCGGCGTCACGGCAGCCGAGCTTTCGGCGGTGCAGGCCGCTCGGCTCGCCGCGGTGCTGCCCTCGCCCAAGACGCGCTCCGCGTCCGAGTCGTCGGGTTTCGTGCGCCGCCGCGCCGCATCCATCATGGACGGCGCCGCCACCATCGACCGCGACGGGCGCGCGGACTGCTTCGCGGTGCGCAAGGATTGAAAAACCCGTCCGGGCAGGGCAAGTCTGTCGCACTCTCGCTCAAGGAGTCTGCCCCCGCATGGCGCGCCTCTATCATGTCCCCCTCTCGCCCTTCTGCCGCAAGGTGCGCCTGACGCTTGCGGAGAAGCGGATCGAGGTGGAACTGGTCGAGGAACGCTACTGGGAGCAGGATCCCGATTTCCTGCGCCGCAACCCCGCCGCCAAGGTGCCGGTGCTCCGGATCGACGGGCTGACGCTGACCGAGAGCGCGGCGATCTGCGAGTATCTCGACGAGACGATTCCGGACCCGCCGCTGATGCCGAAGAGCCCGGCGGCGCGCGCCGAGGTGCGCCGCCTTGTCGGCTGGTTCGACGACAAGTTCCACGACGAGGTGACCTCGAAGCTGCTTTACGAGCGCGTGAACAAGAAGGTGATGAAGCAGGGCTATCCCGATAGCCGCAACGTCAAGTCCGGCGCCCAGCGCATCAAGTTCCACCTCGACTACATGCATCACCTGCTCGACCATCGGCGCTGGCTGGCCGGCGACGCGATGACGCTGGCCGATTTCGCCGCCGCCGCGCATCTGTCGGCGCTCGACTACATCTCCGACGTGGACTGGCACCGTTCGGAGGTGGTCAAGGACTGGTACGCCAAGATCAAGTCGCGGCCGGCGTTTCGCGGTATCCTGACCGACCAGGTGCCGGGGTTCCCGCCGCCCGTCCATTACGCGGATCTCGATTTCTGAGGCCGCAAGAGGGGGGGCGCTGCCCCCCGTCGGCCTGCGGCCGACTCCCCCCGGGGTATTTTCCGCAAGAGGAAGCATGGGACGCGATCTGAAGGACCGGCTTTCCGAGGAGGCCCGCGCGGCGGGCTTTGACGCCATGGGCGTGTGCCGGCCGGACGCGGTGCCGGAGCTGCCCGCGCGGCTTGCTGCCTTTCTGGAGGCGGAATACCATGGGCAGATGGGCTGGATGGCGGAGCGCGCGCAGTGGCGGGCGGACCCCGCGGCGCTCTGGCCCGAGGCGCGCTCGGTGATCATGCTCGCCATGAGCTACACGCCGGAGAGCGATCCGATGGCGACGCTTTCGGAGCCGGAGCTGGGCACGATCAGCGTCTATGCGCGCGGGGGCGACTATCACGACCTGATCAAGAAACGGCTGAAGCGCGTGGCGCGCTGGCTGATCGCGGCGGCGGGCGGCGAGGTGAAGGTCTTCGTCGACACCGCGCCGGTGATGGAGAAGCCGCTGGCGCAGGCGGCGGGGCTGGGCTGGCAGGGCAAGCATACCAACCTGCTGTCGCGCGAGCTGGGAAACTGGATCTTCCTTGGCGCGATCTTCACCACGCTGGAGCTGGAGCCGGACGCCCCCGGAGAGGCGCATTGCGGCAGCTGCCGCAAGTGCCTCGACATCTGCCCGACGGACGCCTTTCCGGCCCCCTTTCAGCTGGATGCGCGGCGGTGCATTTCATACCTGACGATCGAGCACAGGGGGCCGGTGGACGAGGCGCTGCGGCCGCTCCTGGGCAACCGGATCTATGGCTGCGACGACTGTCTGGCCGTCTGTCCCTGGAACAAGTTCGCGGTCGAGGCGCGGGAGGCGAAGCTTGCGGCGCGGGACGAGCTGGAGGCGCCGCAGCTGGCGCAGCTCGCGCAGCTGGACGACGCGGGCTTTCGCGCGATGTTCTCCGGCAGCCCGATCAAGCGGATCGGGCGCGACCGATTCGTGCGCAACGTGCTCTATGCGATCGGCAACTCGGGGATGGCGGAGTTGCGGCCGGTGGCGCAGGGGCTGACGGGCGATCCCGATCCGGCGGTGGCCGATGCCGCGCGCTGGGCCGTCACGCGGCTGCAGGGGGTTTGATTTTCATGCAGGCGTGCCATCTTTGATCAAGGACCGACGGGAGAGAATGCGCATGAGCAAATGGGAGAAGCGGCCCGAGGCGGTGGCCGCGCTGGACGAACAGCAATACTACGTGACGCAGCAGGATGGCACCGAGCGGCCCGGAACGGGGGCGCTGCTGCACAACAAGGAGCCCGGCATCTACGTCGACGTCGTCTCGGGCGAGCCGCTCTTCGCCTCGGTGGACAAATACGACAGCGGCTCGGGCTGGCCCAGCTTCGTGCGGCCGATCGAGCCCGCGCATGTGCGCGAGATCGAGGACCGGAGCCTAGGGATGGTGCGCACCGAGGTGCGCTCGGCGCATGGCGACAGCCACCTTGGCCACGTCTTTCCCGACGGGCCGCGCGACCAAGGGGGCTTGCGCTACTGCATCAACTCCGCGGCGCTGCGGTTCGTCCACCGCGACGACATGAAGGCCGAGGGATATGGGGACTATCTGACATTCGTGGAGACCGAACATGGCTGAGGAACGCGCAGTCCTTGCAGGCGGCTGCTTCTGGGGCATGCAGGACCTGATCCGCAAGCTGCCCGGCGTCATCCGCACGCGGGTGGGCTACACCGGCGGCGACGTGCCGAACGCCACCTATCGCAATCACGGCACCCATGCCGAAGGGATCGAGATCATCTTCGACCCCGACCAGATCAGCTACCGGCGGATCCTGGAATACTTCTTCCAGATCCACGACCCGACGACGAAGAACCGGCAGGGCAACGACATCGGGATGTCCTATCGCTCGGCGATCTACTACGTGGACGACGAGCAGCGGCGCGTGGCGGAGGACACCATCGCGGATGTCGAGGCCTCGGGTCTCTGGCCGGGGCCGGTGGTGACCGAGGTGGAGCCGGTGGGCGACTTCTGGGAGGCGGAACCCGAGCACCAGGATTACCTGCAGCGGTATCCCGGCGGCTACACCTGCCATTTTCCGCGCAGGAACTGGGTGCTGCCGCGCCGCGACGCGGCGGAATGAAGGAAGCGCCGGAGCGGGGCTCCGGCGCTTCTTCGGCTTTGCAAGCGTGACCGCCTCAGAAGCGGAAGGTGCCGCGGAGCTGAATCGTGGTCGCGTTGACGTCGACGCCCGTGTCGTCGAAATCGTCGAACTCGTGCCACAGGGCTTCGGCGCCGACGGAGAAGGTGTCGGTGACCATCTGTTCGTAGCCGCCACCCAGGAAATAGCCCGTGTCGGTGCCGAGCGCATCGGCATCGGCCTGCGCCCCGCCGCCGGTGGCGTAAAGAAGCCCCGAGCCGGCCACCTTGGCGCCGGCGCGCACCTTGACGCGGGCCACGCTTTCCAGGGTCGCTGCGCCGTCAACGTCGATGTCGGCGAAATCGTAGTCGAGCGCGCCGCCCACAACGTAGCCGCCGAAATCGTAATCGTAACCAAGCGTCAGGCCGCCGATGGCGCCATCGCCGTCAAGGCCGCCGTCGGCCTCGACATCGGCAAAGCCCAGCTGGGCACCGCCATAGAAGCCCGTCCAGTCAACCCCGGCCGGGGCGGCCGGGGGTGCGGGCGATGTCACCACCGGCTCCGCCGGCGTCTCGTCCAGACCGGCGGCAAGTGCACCGGCGGGAACGAGAATGCCCAGTGCCGCCGCCGCGACACCACCGCGCAAAATGTCGAATGTCCCGTATTTCATCGTTGTTCCTCTCATTGCCGTTCATGCGGCGCATAGCTGGCTGTCCACGCCCATTCAAATAGAATCGATCCGTCCGGGTTTCATCCCGGGCGCACGGCGATGTGATTCACGATGGCGAGGCTCTGCCGCCGCATCGGCGGGGAATCGCCGGTTGCACTCTGCCATCGGTGGCGCGACTGTCGCTGCCGGCAGGGAGGGATGCATGCAGCCGGGCCTCGGGATCGCATACAAGCTGGTGGCGGTGCTGCTCTTCATCGTGATGGCCTCGATGATCAAGGCGACGGCGCCGCATGTGCCGCCGGGGCAGGCGGTGTTCTTCCGCTCGGTCTTTGCGCTGCCGATCATCGTGGGCTGGCTGTCTCTGCGCGGCGATCTGGCCACGGGCTTTCGCGTGCAAAGCCGGCTCGCCCATGTCTGGCGCGGTCTGATCGGCACGGCGGCGATGGGATGTGGTTTTGCCGCGCTGGGGATGCTGCCGCTGCCCGAGGTGACGGCGATCGGCTATGCCGCGCCCCTTATGACCGTGCTCTTCGCGGCCGCGATGCTGGGCGAGCGGCTGCGCCTCTTCCGGCTGACGGCGGTGGGGATCGGTCTTGCCGGGGTGCTGGTGATCCTCTGGCCGAAACTGTCGCTGGGCGACCTGACCGATCTTGCCGTGCTGGGCGCAGTGCTGGCGCTGGCCTCTGCGGCGCTGCGGGCGCTGGCGCAGATCCAGATCCGCCGCATGGTGCAGACGGAGCAGACGTCGGCCGTCGTCTTCTACTTCTCGCTGACCGCGACCGGCTTTTCCCTGCTGACGCTGCCCTTCGGCTGGGTCTGGCCCGCGCCGTGGGAGGCCGGGCTGCTGATCGCGGCGGGGCTCCTGGGTGGCGTCGCGCAGATCTTCCTGACCTCGGCCTACAGGCATGCCGACGCCTCGGTCGTGGCGCCCTTCGATTATGCCTCGATGCTCTTCGCACTCGGCATCGGCTATTTCATCTTCGCGGAAGTGCCCACCTGGCCCATGCTGGCGGGCGCGGCGCTGATCATCCTCGCAGGCGTGGTGATCCTCTGGCGGGAGCGGCAGATCGGCATGGCGCGCGGTCGGGCGCGTGCCGGTCTCACGCCGCACGGGTGACAGGCGCGCTCATCGACCGCTGTCGCGGTCTCTTCGCTCAGCGGTCGGCCCGCGCCCGCATCGCGTAGGCGGGCACGAGGGCCGCGCGACGGAACCGGCCCAGGGGGAAACGCCCCGGCGCGTCCCGCATGGCGGCGGGATAGATCGTCTCTGGCGCGCGGTCGCGCACCAGATCGGCCAGCAGGCGGCCCGCGTAGCTGCCCATGGCCACGCCGTTGCCGTGATAGCCGAAGCCCGCGAAGAGCCCCGGTTCGCCCGGCACCGCGCCCACGAATGGCGTGAGCGGCCGGGTCAGGCAGACGAGGCCGGACCAGAGCCACGGGGTCTCCACCCCTTTCCAGGCGGGGAACATCGCCTCGAAATCCGCGCGGATCTGACGGGCAAGGCGCGCGCGTTCGCGCGGCCTGTCGAAGATCCCGCCGCGCATCCCGAAGAGAAAGCGGTTGTCCGGCATCAGGCGGAAGTAATGCAGCAATTGCCGCGTGTCGTAGGCCATCTGTGCGCTGGTCCAGCCGGCGGCCTGAAGCTCTGCGCCGGTGAGGGGGCGGGTCACGATCACGTTGGAGGCGGCCGGCATGAAGCGCGCACGCATCCAGCGCGGGACATCCTCGGATGAATAGCCGTTGGTCGCGACGATGACGCGCCGCGCCTGCAGGGCGGCCCCGGACAGGTCGAGGCGCCAGCCGTCGCTGTCGCGTGCCAGCCCCTGCACCGGCGCGGGCGCGTAGAGCCGTGCGCCCGCGTCCTCGGCGGCGCGCGCGAGCCCGCTGGCATATTTCCGCGGGTTGAGCGCGAAGCCCACGGGCTTGGTGAGCGCGCCGAAGAACGGGCCGGCCATGCCCTCGGCCGGCAGGTCGGCCGAGGGCGTCAGGCGGGGCGCCATGCCGTGGTCGCGTTCGAAGTCGTCCGCCTCGCGCTGCATCGCCTCCCAGTCCGAGGGGCGGTGGGCCAGCAGCGTCTCGCCCTCGGAATGACGGTCGACGTCGAGGCCCAGCCGGTCGATCAGCCCGCCCGCGAACTCAACGGCCGCACGCTCGGTCCGGTGCCAGTCGCGGCGCCCGTCCTCGCCGTGGCGCCAGGCAAGCGCGGCATCGTCGGCCTTTGCCCCGCCAAGGCAGCAGAAGCCGCCGTTGCGCCCCGAGGCGCCCCAGAACGGGGCCTCCGCCTCGCAAAGCGCGACGTCTTCGCCGGCCTCGGCCAGGTGCAGGGCGGCGGACAGGCCGGTGAAGCCGCCGCCGATCACCGCCACGTCGGCGGTGAGTTGTCCCGCGGGCCGCGGCCAGACCGGCGTCTTGACCGTCTGCGCCCACCAGCAACGGGCGACAGGTTCGGGGCCGTAGGTATAGGGGCGGGCGATGCGTCTCATGCCGGGGCGCGGATCGCCTGACGCTCGTCTTCCGCCTGTCGGACCGCGGCGTGTTTCGTGACCAGCGAGGCGGTGATCACGCCCACGGCCACGATCCCGATGAGAATGGTCGAGAGCGCGTTGATCTCGGGGCTCACGCCCAGCCGGATCGAGGAGAAGATCTTGATCGGCAGCGTCGTGGCAGAGGGGCCGGCGGTGAAGCTGGCGATCACCAGATCGTCGAGCGACAGCGTGAAGGCAAGCAGCCAGCCCGAGATCACCGCCGGCAGGATGATCGGCAGCGTGACCAGACGGAACGCCTCGAAGGGCGAGCAGCCGAGATCGAGCGCCGCCTCCTCCAGCGAACGATCGAAGCTCACCAGCCGCGAGGAGACGACAACCGAGACGTAGCACATCGAGAAGGTCGTATGCGCCAGGATGATCGTCAGAATCCCCCGGTCGAGCCCGATGTTGATGAAGAGCAGCAGGAGCGAGAGGCCGGTGATCACCTCCGGCATGACGAGCGGCGCGTAGATCATGCCCGAGAACAGCGTCCGGCCCAGGAATCGGCCGCCGCGCACCATGACGTAGGCCGCCATCGTGCCCAGCACGGTGGCGGCGGTCGATGAGGCGACGGCCACCTGAAGCGTGACCCAGGCCGCGTCGAGGAACGCCTCGTCGCGGAACAACTCGCCATACCAGCGCGTCGAGAAGCCCGCCCAGACCGTCACCAGCTTCGATGCATTGAAGCTGTAGACGATCAGGATGATCATCGGCAGGTAGAGAAAGGCGAAGCCCAGCGTGAGCGAGGTCGCGTTGAACCAGGAGAAGCGCTTCATGCGGCGCGCCTCCGCGAAGAATTTTCGATCGAAAATTCTTCGGACGGGTCCGCTCCGAAAGATTTTCGGCGAAAATCTTTCTCCGCGCTCATCCTTCCGCCTCCCGCTGCTTCTGTTCGTTGCGCTGGAACAGCACGATGGGAATGACGAGGATCAGCAGCAGCACCGTCGCCACCGCCGCGGCCACGGGCCAGTCGCGGTTGTTGAAGAACTCTTCCCACAGCACCTTGCCGATCATCAGCGTCTCTGACCCGCCCAGGAGCGAGGGGATCACGAACTCTCCGATCGCCGGGATGAAGACCAGGAAGCAGCCGGCGATGATGCCCGCCTTCGACAGTGGAATGGTGACGAGCCAGAAGGCCGAGATGCGCGAACAGCCGAGATCCTCCGCCGCCTCGAGCAGCGAATCGTCCATCTTTTCCAGCGTCGCGTAAATCGGCAGGATCATGAAGGGCAGGTAGGTGTAGACGATCCCGATGTAGACCGCGATGCTGGTGTTCAGGATCTGCAGCGGCGCGTCGATCAGCCCGAACCCCATCAGGATCTGGTTGAGATATCCCTCGCCCGACAGGATGCCGATCCACGAATAGACCCGGATCAGGAAGCTGGTCCAGAAGGGCAGGATCACCAGCATCAGCAGGGTCGGCCGCCATTCGGGCGCGGCGCGCGCCATGCCGTAGGCGATGGGGTAGCCCACCAGCAGCGCGATCAGGGTCGAGACGAGCGCGATCCAGACCGAGGACAGGTAGGCCTTCCAGTAGAGGTCGTCGGAGGTGAGGAAGACGAAAGTCTCGAAATCGAGCGCGGCGAAGAAGTCGCGCAGGCCCTGCCAACCTTCGCTCAGGTCCAGCGTCGGCGTGTAGGGCGGGATCGAAAGCGCATAGTCCGACAGCGCGATCTTCAGCACGATAAGGAAGGGGACGAGGAAGAGCGCCAGCAGCCAGGCGTAGGGGACGGCGATCAGCACGAGGCGGCGCATCGGCTCAGCTCTCCAGCAGGACGCCGGCCGTCGCGGTCCAGCTCAGCCAGACCTCGTCCTGCCAGGTGAAGGAGCGGCGCGCGATGCGCCGGGTGTTGGCGGTCTGCGCCTTGATGACATGGCCGGTCGGCAGTTCGACGTGATAGGTCGAGATGTTGCCGAGATAGGCGATGTCGAGCACGCGGCCCTTCACCGCGTTTGCGGCGCCCTCGGGGCGCTCGGGCGTGATGGCGATCTTTTCGGGGCGGATCGCGAACCACGTCTTCTGCCCCCTCTCGAAGCGGCGGTGCGTGGTGCCGTGCAACGGCGGCTGCCCCTCGGCCCAGTCGACGTCGACGCGGCCCTCGCCCGCCTCGGGCACCGGCGTCGCGCGGCCCTCGACGATGTTCACCTCGCCGATGAAGTCGGCGACATAGACCGTGACGGGGCTTTCGTAGAGCACGTCGGGCGTTGCGACCTGCACCAGCCTGCCCTCGTCCATCACGGCGACGCGGCTGGCCACCGTCATCGCCTCTTCCTGGTCGTGGGTGACGATGACGAAGGTGGTGCCGGTCTTTTCCTGGATGTCCATCAGCTCGAACTGGGTGTCCTGCCGCAGCTTCTTGTCGAGCGCGCCCAGCGGTTCGTCCAGCAGCAAGAGCTTCGGCGCCTTGGCGAGGCTGCGGGCCAGCGCCACGCGCTGGCGCTGGCCGCCAGAGATCTGGTGCGGCTTGCGGCGCGCGAACTTTTCCAGCCGCGTGAGCCGCAGCATCTCGTCCACGCGCTGGGCGAGGCGGTCCTTTTCCATCCGGTCGCGCCTGAGCCCGAAGGCGATGTTCTCCCAGACGCTCAGGTGCGGGAAGAGCGCATAGGACTGGAACATCATGTTCACCGCCCGCTTGTTGGGCGGCACGGGCGCGATGTCGTGCCCGTCGAGCAGGATGCTGCCCTCGGTGGGTGTCTCGAAGCCGGCGAGCATCCGCATCAGCGTGGTCTTGCCGCAGCCCGAGGGGCCCAGCAGCGCGAAGAATTCGCGCCGGAAGATCGAGAGCGAAAGATCGTCGATCGCCGTGAAGTCGCCGAAGCGCTTGGTGACGTTCCTGAATTCGATCAGCGGCTTTTCGTTCGGATCATCCCAGGGGGCGAACACCTGTTGCGGCGAGGGTTGCGCCATCGACGGACTCCGGGTTCGTGGCGGGGAACGGGCTCGTGGCAGGGAAACGGCCCGCGCGGGGAGCGCGCGGGCCGACAGGTCCGTCGGTCAGGTGCCCGACTTGATGCGGGTCCAGAGCCGCGTCACCGTGCGCTGCACGGGGGCGGGGTAGGACGTGGTCGTGTAGAGGTTCTCCAGCGTGTCCTCGTCGGGGTAGATCGCCGGATTGTTCAGCACGTCATCGAGCAGATACTGCTGCGAGGTCTCGTTGCCGTTGGCATAGTAGACGTAGTTCGAGGCGGCCGCGATGTTCTGCGGGTCGAGGATGAAGTTGATGAAGGCGTGCGCCGCCTCGGGGTTGGGCGCGTCGGCCGGGATCGCCATCTGGTCGAACCACATCAGCGCGCCTTCCTTCGGCGGGTTGTAGGCGATGGTCACGCCGTTCTCGGCCTCTTCCGCGCGCCAGCCGGCCTGCAGGATGTCGCCGGACCAGCCGAAGGCCACGCAGATGTCCCCGTTGGCCAGCGCGTTGATGTATTCCGAGCTGTGGAACTTCTGCACATGGGGGCGCACGGGCAGCAGCACGTCGGCGGCCCTTTCGATCACCTCGGGGTCGTGGCTGTCGGGGTTCTCGCCCAGGTAGGCAAGCGCCGCGGGGATCAGCTCGGTCGGTGCATCCAGGAAATGCACGCCGCACTCGCTGAGCTTCTCCATGTTCTCCGGCTCGAAGATCAGCGCGAGCGAGTTGACCGGCGCATCCTCGCCCAGCACCTCCTCCACCTTGTCCACGTTCACGCCGATGCCGGTCGTGCCCCACATGTAGTTGACCGAATACTCGTGGCCCGGATCGTAGGTCTCGGTCCGCTCGCGGATGGTGTCCCAGAGATGCTCGGCGTTGGGCAGCTTGTCGTAGTCGAGCTTCTGGAAGGCGCCGGCCTCGATCTGCCGGGCAAGGAAGGTGCCCGAGGGCACGACCACGTCATAGCCCGACCCGCCGGCCAGCAGCTTGGTTTCCAGCAGTTCGTTGGAATCGAACACGTCGTAGGTCAGCTCGATGCCTGTCTCTTCCTCGAACTTCGACAGAAGATCTTCGTCGATGTAGTCGGACCAGTTGTAGACGCGCACCTCGTCGGCGGCGGCCACGCCCGCGCCCAGCGCAAGGGCGGCGGTCGTCGTCATGATCTTTCTCAGCATGTCGGTCTCCCGTTGGGGCACGTTCAGGGTCGGTTGCCCCGCTTGCGTGTTTTTGATCAAATACCGGCCGAGCCGGTCATGTCGAGATGTTTTCACGCAGTCCGGTGCGGTGCAAGCGGCGAGGGAGGGCAGAGCCGGTGCACGACGCGAGCTTGCACGCAATGGCGGCAGACGGTGCCCCGCCACCCGCGCACGAAAGGGTCTATCGCGGCCTGCGCGACCGTGTCCTGTTCGGAGAGATGGCGCCGGGCGCACCGGTGACGATCCAGGGGCTCGTGGCCGCGACGGGCGCGGGCGTGACGCCCGTGCGCGAGGCGATCCGCCGCCTGATCGCCGAGGGGGCGCTGATGGCGCACGGCAACCGCCGCGTCTCGGTGCCCGTTCTGCGGCCGAGCGACGTTGAGGAACTGCTCTTCGCCCGGCTGGCGCTGGAACCCGAACTGGCCCGGCGCGCAGCGGCACGGGCCGGGGCGCAGGCGCTGAATGCGCTGGCCACCGAGGACGCGGCGCTGGACGCGGCCATCGCGGGCGGCGACGTGGCGGGCTACCTGCGCCGCAACCACGGCTTTCACGCGCGGCTTTACGCGATGGCGGAGGCGCCCGTGCTGGAAAGCCTGGCCGCCGGGCTCTGGCTGCGGTTCGGCCCCTCGATGCGCGTGGTCTGCGGCCGGGCGGGCACCGGGCGGATGCCCGACCGGCACAAGGAACTGCTTGCGGCGCTGCGCCTGGGCGATGGTGACGCGGCCGCGGATGCGATGCGCCGCGACGTCGCCGACGGCATGGCGCTTCTGCGGCAGGGCGCAGGCGATTCGATTGACGCCGGATAATTTGATCATATCCTGCGCGCAGCACCGTCGCGCACGCCGCGGCACCCGCAACCGAAAGGCTTCGCGATGACCACGATCACCAATCACATGCCCACGGCAGAACTGCAGCGGCTCGACGCGGCGCATCACCTGCATCCCTTCACCGATCACGGCGCGCTGCGCGACAAGGGCGTGCGCATCATCACCGGGGCCGAGGGCGTCTGGCTGAAGGACAGCGAGGGGCACCGCATCCTCGACGGCATGGCGGGCCTTTGGTGCGTGAACATCGGCTACGGCCGGCACGAACTGGCCGAGGCGGCCTGGCGCCAGATGAAGGAACTGCCTTACTACAACACCTTCTTCCAGACGACGCATGTGCCGGCCATCGCGCTTTCCGCGAAGATCGCGGAACTGGCGCCGGGGGATCTGAACCACGTCTTCTTCGCCTCCTCCGGGTCCGAGGCGAACGACACCAACATCCGGCTCGTGCGGCACTACTGGGCACGCAAGGGACAGCCCGAGCGGCAAGTCATCATCGCGCGCAGGAACGGCTATCACGGCTCGTCGATGGGCAGCGCCAGCCTTGGCGGCATGGCGGCGATGCACTCGCAGGGCGGCCTGCCGATCCCCGGCATCCACCACATCGACCAGCCCTACTGGTGGGGCGAGGGCGGCGAGATGTCGCCCGAGGAATTCGGCATCGCCCGCGCCCGCCAGCTGGAGGAGGCGATCCGGCACATCGGCCCCGACAAGGTCGGCGCCTTCATCGCCGAACCCGTGCAGGGCGCAGGCGGCGTGATCGTGCCGCCCGACAGCTACTGGCCCGAGATCCGGCGCATCGTGAAGGAATACGGCATCCTGCTGATCGCCGACGAGGTGATCTGCGGCTTCGGCCGCACGGGCGACTGGTTCGGCTCGCAGGGCTACGGCATCGAGCCCGACATCATGACCATCGCCAAGGGGCTGTCCTCGGGCTATCAGCCCATCGGCGGTTCGATCGTCTCCGACGAGGTGGCAGCGACGATCTCGGGCGACGAGTTCTTCCACGGCTACACCTATTCCGGCCACCCGGTCGCCTGCGCCGTGGCGCTGGAAAACCTGCGCCTGCTCGAGGAAGAGAAGATCGTGGACCGCGTGCGCGAACGCACCGCGCCCTATCTGAAGGCGAAGTGGGAAAGCCTGGCCGACCACCCGCTGGTGGGAGAGGTCAGCATCCGCGGCATGATGGCCTCGCTCGCGCTGACGCCGGACAAGGCGCGGCGCGCAAAGTTCGCCTCCGAGCCCGGCACCGTGGGCCTGATCTGCCGCGAGCGCAGCTTCGCCAACGATCTGGTCATGCGCCATGTGGGCGACCGCATGGTGATCTCGCCGCCGCTGGTGATCACGGAGGCGGAAATCGACATGCTGATCGACCGGGCGCGCACGGCGCTCGACGAGGCGATGGCAGAGATCGAGGCGCAGGGGCTGATGCGCGCCGCCGCCTGAACAGGCGCCGTTCCGGGCGGGGCGTTGAGCACAACGCCCCGCGGGCTGCCGCAAAAACAGGCAAGAAGGTCACAAATCCCGGGTATTCCTAAAAAACGGCACGGCGCATGTCGCTGGGGGACGTGCCCTGATGTGCACATCCGGGGCACCATGGCCCGGTTGCTGGCTCTGGCCCGGAGGTGTGGATGATTCGCAAGGACCTGCCCTTTTCGCCCGCGGAATACGACCGCAGGCTCAACCGCACCCGTATCGCCATGGAGGCGGCTGGGCTCGACGCCGTGGTCGTCTCCGACCCGTCGAACATGGCGTGGCTCACGGGCTACGACGGCTGGTCCTTCTACGTCCACCAGGGCGTGATCGTGACGAAGGACAGCGCGCCCCACTGGTGGGGCCGCGCGATGGATGCCGA
>NZ_JBKHAQ010000182.1:0-2876 GCF_046542825.1 Rhodosalinus sp.
ACCTGGCCCTGCCGTGGGACGCTCCCGATCTGGCCGGGGTGCTGGGCTGAGCGGTCAGCGATTCGCCGCGGCCAGCAGCGACCACGCCGACATGAAGAGTGTCGTGGCCGGCCCCGCGATGCGTCCGCGCGACAGCTGAACCATCGCGGCCACCAGCATGAACAGCCCCAGCGCCGTGCGCAGGTCGAGCGCGCCCGAGGTGCGCGCGCCCAGGCTCGCGTCGGCCCGGAGCAGGCCGAACTGAATGGCCTGGCCCACCGGCACGGGCTTCGGGGGATCCCCGATGCGTGCGATGCCTGCCTCGGCCAGGGTCCCCAGCACCGCGTCCGGCGGCTGGGCGAGGTCCAGGATCACGCTGCCGGTGCTGGGCCTGACGCGCGCCCGCAGCACACCCTCGACCGAGGCGAGCCGATCCGCGAACGCGGCAAGCGCCGTGCCCTCCGGCACCGCACCGTCGAACCGCAGCCGGACGCGCCGTGCCGAGGCATGGACCCTGCGCAAGAGCGGCGGACGCGCGTCAGTCATCGCCGGCCGGCTCGGTTGGCGTGCCCGGGGCGGGACCCGCGTGGGCTTTCGTCGCCGGCCCTTCGCCCGCGGCCGTGTCACCGCCCGCGGCTGCAGCGGCCGCTTCGGCATGGCGCTCGCGTTCCGTCTCCTCGCGAATCTCGGCGGCAATGTCCTCCATGTGCTCCCAGGCCTCGGCGCCGGCCCTGCGGAACCCGTCATAGGCGGCGGTGCCCGTGCGCATCGCCGCGCGCGCCAGCGGCCGGCCGGCGCGCCCCACCGCCTGCGCCACGCCGGGGATCAGCATGACCGCCCCTGCAGCCACCACCGCCCCCAAGAGGAACCCTCTGTTCATCGCGTCCCGTCCCATCTGTCTCCGACCCGGTCCCGGGCCTGGTGATTCCTTCGGCCATGGCAACCTGCGGTCGCCACGCCAAATTCCTGTCCCGGGGGTGCAACAGACCCTTGCCGGCGCTTGCATGCAACCCTTCGGATCGCACCGACGGGCTGTCCTGCGCCGGCCGTGGCCGGCCTCCGCCCCTGCATGGTCCGGCCCGGTGGCGCGCATGTCGTCAAGGTTCCCGTGCGCCCGGAACGCGCAGGATTTACCGTGGCCGCGGCCGAATTGCAAAGGCGCGCCGGCGCGGACCGTCCAGGAGGTGGAGCAAAGCGCAGGCGCGGACGACCGAGGCCGAGGGGCACGGAGCGCAGGACCGCTCGCATGCCGCCCTGCACCGGATCGTGCCGGACATCGTCGGGTTGCAGGAGTTGGAAAGCCGGCCGGGACGCCCGCAGCAGGGGCCGGCCCTGCATCGCTTGTGACCTGACTGCCCGCCGCCGCGGTTGCCGCCGCAACCGGCGTGGACGGCCGCGCAACATGCCGTCTTCGGCAGCACGCGCGTCGCGCTGCAGGCGCAGTGCCGATCGCCGTTTCGACCGGGGCGCATGGGCCTTCGCGAGCGACGCCGCCTCATCGTTCGGCCCCATCTCGACGAGAGGGTGACCAGCCGGCCTGCCCGGCTCCTGTCGCTCTTCCCCGCGAAGGCAACCGCTCCGTCCGTGGGTCGCAACATCTTGTGTCACACGAAGTTCTGAGCACAAGCTCGCGGCCGTCGCGGTGAGGCCAGTCAGCGCGTGAACAGGACAAGCGAGACGTCTGCCAGTTCATCGTAGGGATCTGGAGGCGAGTACCGGAATCGAACCGGTGTACACGGATTTGCAATCCGCTGCGTAACCACTCCGCCAACTCGCCGAAGAGCATTTGGCAGATAGCCGATCGTGCACGGCGCTGCAAGGGCGCCGCACGCCGTCGGGAGCGCGGCCGGCCGCATTGCCGCTGGCGGGGGCATGTGGCAAGGTGACGACACAGAGTCGAGGAGAGCCAAGGCCCGAATGACCGATTTCGCCGCCCGCCGTGTGACGATGGTCGACACGCAGATTCGACCCGCGGACGTCACCAAGTTTCCGGTGATCGAAGCGATGCTCGATGTCCCGCGCGAACTCTTCGTGCCGGAGGACAAGCGCGAGGCCGCCTATGTCGGCGACAACATCGATCTTGGCGGCGGCCGGGTGATCCTGGAGCCGCGCACACTTGCGAAGATGCTCGATTCGATCGACCTGCAACCCGACGATCTGGTGCTCGATATCGGGTGTGCCTACGGCTACTCGGCCGCCGTGGCTGCGCATCTGGCCGAGGCGGTCGTCGCGGTGGAAGAGGACGACGCGCTGATCCACGAGGCGCAGGCGCGCCTTGCCGAATACGGTGCCGACAACGTCGCACTGCACCACGCGCCGCTGGCGGAGGGGGCGCCGCAGCACGGTCCCTACGACGCGATTCTGGTGCACGGCGCCGTGGTACATCTGCCTCAGGCGCTGGTGAATCAGTTGAAGGAGGGTGGCCGTATCGCCTGTCTTTTCGACGAGGGGCGGCTCGGGACCGTGCGCCTTGGGTACAAGGTGGATGGCGCGCTGAGCTGGCGTTTCGCATTCAATGCCGGGGCCCCCGTGCTGCCGGGCTTCGAACGCGAGGTGACGTTCACCTTCTGAGGGGGTCGCGCAGGCGCGCGGCGGCGGGCGAGAGGAAAAGACAGGGGCAGGTCGAGATGCAACAGTGGAACGCGGCGCGTCGCCTGGCTTCCGGGGTCGCCATTGCCCTCGTGCTGGCGGTCGGAACGGTGCCTGAACGGGCGGGGGCGCAGTCCCTGGGCGACACGCTGGCAAGGGCATACACAAGCAGCGGGCTGCTTGAGCAGAACCGTGCCCTTCTGCGCGCGGCCGACGAGGACGTCGCGCAGGCTGTCGCGGCGCTGCGTCCGGTGATCAGCTGGTCGGCACGGGTGCGGCGCCAGTTCGGCGAGCGCAAATCCGCCCAG
>NZ_JBKHAQ010000183.1:0-2852 GCF_046542825.1 Rhodosalinus sp.
TGCGTGCCGAGGAAGACGAAGCGGATCACCTCGCCCGGCACCTTCCAGCCGCCGGACCAGTTGCCCTCCAGCAGGTCGCGCACGGTGAAGAAGTTGCCGAGCGATTTCGACATCTTCTTGCCCTCGACCTGCAGCATCTCGTTGTGCAGCCAATAGCGGGCGAAACTGCCCTCGGGGTGCGCGCAGCAGCTTTGGGCCACCTCGTTCTCGTGGTGGGGAAACATCAGGTCGGCGCCGCCGCCGTGGATGTCGAAGCTCGCCCCCAGCAGCGCGTGGGACATGGCAGAGCACTCGATGTGCCAGCCCGGACGCCCCCGGCCCCAGGGGCTGTCCCAGCCGGGCTCGTCCGGCGCAGAGGGCTTCCAAAGCACGAAGTCCATCGGGTTCTTCTTGTAGGGCGCGACCTCGACCCGCGCGCCGGCGACCATGTCCTCGACCGAGCGGCCGGACAGCTTCCCGTAGTCGGGGTAGCTTTCCACGGAGAAGAGGACGTGCCCTTGGGCCGCGTAGGCGCAGCCGCGCTCGATCAGCGCCGCGATCATCCCGACCATCTGAGGGATGTAGCCCGTGGCGTGCGGCTCCGCGTCTGGGGGCAGGACGCCCAGTGCCGCCATGTCCTGATGATACCACTCGGTCGTGGTGCGCGTGAGCTCGTCGATCCCGATGCCGCGCTCGCGCGCGCGGTCGATGATCTTGTCCTCCACGTCGGTGATGTTGCGGACGTAGGTGACGTGATCGGCGCCGTAGACGTGCCGCAGGAGACGGTAGAGCACGTCGAAGACCACCGCGGGCCGCGCGTTGCCCAGATGCGCGCGGTCGTAGACCGTGGGGCCGCAGACATACATCCGCACGTTCGCCGGGTCGAGCGGCGCGAAGGGATCCTTCGTCCGGGTGCGGGTGTTGGTGAGGTGGATCTCGGTCATGCCCTGTCTCTCTCGCGCGGGTGGGGCCGCGGCGGGCTTAGCAGGGTCACTCGGGATTGGAAACGAAAAGACCGGCCCGCCGCGCGTGTGTCAGCCGGTAATGCAGCAGCGGATGATGGCGGCGGTGGTCATGCGCGTTGCCTACCACGCCCGTCGCCCCGCGGTCCAGCCTCAGGCGTAGCTCACCACCTCGAACTCGATGCCGTCCGCGTCGCGGAAGTAGAAGCGCCGCCCAGGCTCGTAATCGGCGTGGCTCTCGGGCGTGAAGCCCTCTGCCCTGACCTTCGCCTCCACCGCCTCGAGGTCATCCACCACCACCGCGATGTGGTTGAGCCCGCCGCGCGTGGCATAGCTGTCGCCGGGCGGGCGCTGGCCCTGCCCCTCGTAGGCGGCAGGCGCGCGGTAGAGCGCCACGTAGTTGTCGTCGCTGCCCACATGGATGGTGTAGCCCTCGTGCTTGGCCGGTCCTTCCCAGCGGATGTGCCAGCCGAAAAGCCTCTGCAGCAGCCGCGCCGTGGCGCGCGGGTCGGAGACGGTGACGTTCACGTGTTCGAGGCGTCCGGGCATGGGGTCTCCTCCGACGTGCGGCCGGGTCCGGCCGGCCCTTCCCGATCTAGCGTTCCCGGCAGATCGCGCCAACCCGGGCGCGCCCCGGCCCGGGCCCGATCTTCGGCCGCGCCGGGATTGACAGCGCGCCGCGCGCCGTGCCCCTACCCTTCCGAACGGCGAAGGAGGGACGCGATGCGGCTGTCGCAACGGATCGAAGGCATCACCGGCGGAGGCTCGGACGGCTGGGACCTGTTCTATCGCGCCCGCGCGATGAAGGCGGCGGGCGAGGCGGTGCTGGAACTGACCGTGGGCGAGCACGACTGGACCACGCCGCGGCCGATCCTCGACGCGATGCACGCGGCCGCCACGGCGGGCCAGACGGGCTATGCGGTGGTCCCCGGCCTGTGCGCCCTGCGCGAGGCGGTTGCGGCCCGCGTGGCCCAGCGGACCGGCGTGGCGACGGCGCCGGAGAACGTGCTGATCACCCCCGGCGGGCAGGCCGGGCTCTTCGCCGCCCACATGGCGGTCTGCGACCCCGGCGACCGGGCGCTGCACCTCGATCCCTATTACGCGACCTATCCCGGCACGATCCGCGCGGCCGGAGCGGTCCCGGTGGCGGTCGAGACGCGACCCGACGACGGCTTCCAGCCCCGCGCCGCCGATCTGGGCGCGGCGGCGACGGGCGCGCGGTCGCTCCTGGTCAACACCCCCAACAATCCCACCGGCGCGGTCTATTCGCGCGACACGCTGGAGGGGGTGGCAGAGGTGGCCCGCGCCCACGACCTCTGGCTGATCTCGGACGAGGTCTACGACACCCACGTCTGGGAGGGCACGCATCTGAGCCCCCGCGCCCTGCCCGGCATGGCGGAACGCACGCTGGTGGTGGGCTCGCTGTCGAAAAGCCACGCGATGACCGGCTCGCGCCTTGGCTGGGTGGTGGGGCCGGAAGAGGCCATCGCGCGGATGATCGACCTTGCCACGGTGACCACCTACGGCGTGCCGACCTTCATCCAGCAGGCGGGAATCGTGGCTCTTGGCCAGCCCGCGCTGGAGCGCGAGGGCGCCGCGGTCTTCCGCCGCCGCCGCGACCTTGCCACGCGGGTGCTTGAGGGGCGCGAGGGGCTGCGCCTGCTGCCCGCGCAGGGAGCGATGTATGTCCTGCTGGACGTGCGGGCCACGAGGCTGAGCGGCGAGGGCTTCGCCCATGCGCTGCTCGACGCGCACCGCATCGCGGTGATGCCCGGCGAAAGCTTCGGTCAGGCGGCGGCAGGCCATGTGCGCGTGGCGCTGACCGTGGCCGACGACCGGCTGGAGGCCGCGCTGGAGACGCTCGCCCGCTTTGCCGCCGCCCGCGCGGCAGAGGCCGCCTGATGCCGCGCC
>NZ_JBKHAQ010000067.1:0-15344 GCF_046542825.1 Rhodosalinus sp.
GGCGACGCTTCGTCGTGCCGCGCCCTTTGTCCTTGACCTTTGCCGCCACGGTCTGTTGAACCCTGCTCTGACTTTCGGCGAGACATCCAGCCACCGGGGCGGCGCTTCATGGACGATCAGAACAAGAACCTCATCCTGGCGACGGCGCTGAGCTTCGGCGTCATCCTGATCTGGTTCCTGCTCTTCCCGCCGCCCGAGCCGCAGCAGGATCCCAACGCCGGCGATACCGAGACCTCCGCCCCTGCCGAGCTCTCGACACCCAGCCCGGACGACACTCCCGGCACCGCGCCCGCCTCTCCGGGAACCGGCGCAGCGACGGAAACCGAGGGAGCAGACGCGCCGCGGCTCGAGATCGACACGCCGCGCCTGTCCGGCTCGATCTCGCTGCGCGGCGGGCGGATCGACACGCTCGCGCTCCGCGACTACCGCGTCGAACCCGATCCCGACGCGCCGATCGTCGACCTGTTACGCCCCGTCGGCACCCAGAATGCCTATTACGCCCTCCACGGCTGGGCGCCCGGCCAGGGGCTGAGCCCCGAGCAGGTGCCGGGCCCCGACACGCTGTGGCAGGTCGACGGCGAGGCCCGGCTCGCCCCCGACAGCCCCGTGACCCTGACATGGGAGAACGACGCCGGCCTTACGTTCACCCGGCGGATCGCGGTGGACGAAAACTACATGTTCAGCATCACCCAGTCGGTCACCAACACGGGCGACGCCACGGTCAGCCTTGCGCCCTACGGGCTGGTGGCGCGGCACGGCGAGCCGCAGGACCTCAAGAACTTCTTCATCCTGCATGAGGGTGTCGTCGCGATGGCGGACGGCACGCTGTCGGAGATCGACTACGACGATGTCGCCGACCGCGAGGTCGACCCGGCGGAAGGCGCGCGCGCAGAGGTGATCCGCGTCTCGGAGAATGGCTGGATCGGCTTCACCGACCATTACTGGATGACCACGCTGGTCCCGCCGGCAGACACCGCCTTCAAGGCCGCGGCAAAATACGACGACCGGCGCGATATCTACCAGACAGAGACGGTGCTGCCGACGCAGACGCTCGCCCCCGGCGCCTCGGCCGAGGTCACCTCCCAGCTTTTCGCCGGCGCGAAGGAATGGGATGCGATCCGCGACTACCAGCGTGCCGGCGTCGACCGCTTCATCGACTCGATCGACTGGGGCTGGTTCTTTTTCCTCACCAAGCCGATCTTCTGGCTGCTGCACGAAATCAACCTGATCATCGGCAACATGGGCTGGGCGATCATCGGGCTGACGCTGATCATCAAGGCGGTGCTGCTGCCGCTCGCCTACAAGTCCTACGTCTCGATGGCGAAGATGAAGGAGCTTCAGCCGGAGATGGAGAAGATCAAGGAGCGCGCGGGCGACGACCGCCAGAAGCTCCAGCAGGAGATGATGGAGCTCTACAAGAAGGAGAAGGTGAATCCCGCCTCCGGCTGCCTCCCCATCCTGCTGCAAATCCCGATCTTCTTCTCGCTCTACAAGGTGATCTTCGTCACGATCGAGTTGCGGCATGCGCCCTGGCTTGGGCCGTTCAACGACCTGTCGGCGCCCGACCCGACCTCGATCATGAACCTCTTCGGGCTCTTGCCCTGGGCTGCGCCGCACCCCGAGTCGCTCGTCGCGCTGATCTTCGTGGGCATTCTGCCCATCGTTCTGGGCGCTTCGATGTGGCTGCAGATGAAACTCAATCCGGCGCCGACCGATCCGACGCAGAAGATGATCTTCGCCTGGATGCCGTGGATCTTCATGTTCATGCTGGGCAGCTTCGCCAGCGGGCTGGTGCTCTACTGGATCGCGAACAACGTGATTACCTTCACGCAGCAGTACGCGATCATGCGCAGCCAGGGCTACAAGCCCGACCTGATGGGGAACATCCTGTCGAGCTTCCGGCGCAAGGCCAAGACAGAAAGCAAATGACCGCGCGCCTGACCGGGATCTGGCGCCACCCGATCAAGGCGCACGGCCGGGAGGCGCTGGACCGGGTCACGCTGGCGGCGGGCGCCACGCTGCCCTGGGACCGCGCCTGGGCCGTGGCGCACGAAGCCTCACGCGCCGACGGCAGCGGCTGGGCGCGATGCGCCGAGTTCACGCGGGGCGCCAAGGCACCCTCGCTGATGGCGATCGAGGCGCGCCTCGACGAAGCGACTAAGACCGTCACGCTGCGCCACCCCGAGCGGCCGGAGCTGACCTTTCGCCCCGACGACGAGGCGGCGGCCTTCCTTGACTGGGTGGGTCCGCTGATACCCGAGGGGCGCGCGGCGCCGGCGCGGATCGTGCGCGCGCCCGATCGCGGCATGACCGACACCGATTTCCCCTCGATCTCGATCTGCAACCATGCCTCGCACCGCGCGGTCGAGCAGCGGCACGGGCGGCCGCTGTCGCGCCATCGCTGGCGCGGCAATCTCTGGGTCGAGGGTCTGGCGCCCTGGGAAGAGTTCGACCTTGTGGGCCGCGATATCCGTGTGGGCGATGCGGTCCTGCGCGTGGTCGAGCGCACCGGGCGCTGCACCGCCACCGCGGCGAACCCCGAGACGGGGCGCGTCGACGTGGACACGCTGGCGCTCCTGCGAAGCTGGGGGCACGAGGATTTCGCCGTCTATGCCGAGGTGGCCGAGGGCGGCGAGATCGCGGCGGGCGATGCCGTGATCCTCGCATGACGCCGCTACCTTTCCCGCTTGCCGATCCGCCCGACGCGGCGACGGAGGAAGCGGGGCGCAGGCTGTTCGCCGGCCCTGTCGACTTCCTCAAGGGCGTGGTGGCGATGGACGGGCTGCCGCCCGGCGACCGCCCCGAGGTCTGCTTCGCGGGCCGGTCGAACGTGGGCAAGTCCAGCCTGATCAACGCGCTCGCGGGCCGCAAGGGGCTGGCCCGGACCTCGAACACGCCCGGACGAACGCAGGAGATCAATTTCTTCACGCTTGGCGACAGCCACTATCTCGTGGACCTGCCGGGCTACGGTTACGCCAAGGCGCCGCTGCAGGTGGTCGAACGCTGGCAGCGGCTGCTCAAGGCCTATCTTGCGGGGCGCGCCACCCTGCGCCGCGCCTTCGTGCTGATCGACGCGCGGCACGGGGTGAAGCCGCCCGACGAAGAGATCATGAGGCTGCTCGACGGCGCCGCGGTGACCTTTCAGGTGGTGCTGACCAAGGACGACAAGATCAAACCGGCCGAGCGCGCACGCGTGCTGGAGCAGGTGCGCGCCGCGCTGGCGCGGCATCCCGCCGCCTTCCCCGAACTGGTGCTGACCTCGTCGGAGACCGGCGAGGGGCTGGCCACGCTGCGCGCGATCGTGGCAGGCCTGACCTGAGCGGCGCATCGCGCGCGGGCGCGCGCTCTTCGCCTTGCGCCCGGCCGCGCCGCCGGGGATAACGCGCGGCGAGGAGGGCCGCCCATGCCGAAACAGAGCGCGCGCGACTGGATCGCCACCGCCCGGACGCTGAGCCAGGCGCTGCCCTACCTGCAGCGCTACGACGGCGCCGTGGTGGTCATCAAGCTGGGCGGCCACGCGATGGGCGACGACACCGCGATGGAGGAATTCGCCCGCGACGTCGTGCTGATGCGGATGGTGGGCGTGAACCCCGTGGTGGTGCATGGCGGCGGCCCGATGATCAACGCCATGCTGGACAAGCTGGGCGTGACCTCGGACTTCGTTGGCGGCAGGCGGGTGACGGACGCGGCGACCATCGAGGTGGTCGAGATGGTGCTGTCGGGCCGCGTCAACAAGCGCATCGTGCAGGCCATCGGCGCGCAGGGCGGCAAGGCGGTCGGCCTGTCGGGCAAGGACGCGGGCCTGATGATCTGCGACCGGACCGACCCCGCGCTGGGCTTCGTCGGCACACCGTCCGAGGTGAACGCAGGCTTCCTGCGCGACCTCTTCGACAAGGGGATCGTGCCGGTGATCGCCCCCATCGGCATGGGCCGCGCTGGCGAGACCTTCAACGTCAACGGCGACACCGCCGCCGGCGCCATCGCCGCGGCGCTTCGGGCCGACCGGCTGCTGCTGCTGACCGACGTGGCGGGCGTGAAGAACGCCGCGGGCGACGTGCAGGAGGAGCTTTCGGCCGAGACGATCCGCGAGATGACCGAGGCCGGCGTGATCGCGGGCGGCATGATCCCCAAGACCGAGACCGCGCTCGCGGCCATCGAGGGCGGCGTGCGCGGCGTGGTGATCCTTGACGGCCGCGCGCCCAACGCCTGCCTGCTGGAGCTTTACACCGAGCACGGGGCCGGCACGCTGATCCGCCCCGCGCACCGGATGGGGCGCTAGGATGCGGCGGCTGATCCTGATCCGTCATGCGAAATCGGACTGGTCGCAGGCGCTGGACGACCACGCGCGCCCGCTCAACAAGCGCGGGCTGCGCTCTGCGCCGCTGATCGGGGAGTGGCTGCGCGCACAGGGGTATCTGCCGGACGAGGTGCTCTGCTCCGACGCAGTGCGCACACGGCAGACATCGAGCGGGCTGGGGATCGAGGCTCCCGTGACATTCGCGCGCATGCTCTATCACGCCGAGGCCGAGGACATCATGGAGGTGCTGCGCGCCGCAGAGGGCCGGACCGTCGCGCTCATCGGCCACAATCCCGGCATCGGGGAGTTCGCGCAGCGGATCTTGGCGGAGGCGCCGGAACACCCCCGTTTTCGCGACTATCCAACGGCGGCCACGCTGGTCGCCGACTTCGACATCGACGTGTGGGACGACGCCGGCTTCGGCGAGGCCCGCGCGGTGGACTTCGTGACCCCGCGCGACCTGGAATAGCGCGTGGCCCGCCCCCTCGGGCGCTTGCCCTTCAGTGCCCCAGGATCTGGCTCAGGAAGAGCTTGGTGCGCTCGTTCTGCGGGTTGCCGAAGAAGGCCTCGGGCTCGTTCTGCTCGACGATCTGGCCCTGGTCCATGAAGATCACGCGGTTCGCGACCTGACGGGCAAAGCCCATCTCGTGCGTGACCACCAGCATGGTCATCCCTTCTTCGGCAAGCGCGATCATGGTGTCCAGCACCTCCTTGATCATTTCGGGATCGAGCGCGCTGGTGGGTTCGTCGAACAGCATGATCTTGGGCCGCATGCAGAGCGACCGCGCGATCGCCACGCGCTGCTGCTGCCCGCCCGAAAGCTGGCCGGGATACTTGTGCGCCTGTTCGGGGATCTTGACCTTGGTGAGGAAGTGCATCGCATCTTCCTCGGCCTCCTTCTTGGGCGTCTTGCGCACCCAGATCGGCGCCAGCGTGCAATTCTCCAGGATGGTCAGATGCGGGAACAGGTTGAAGTGCTGAAACACCATCCCGACCTCGGAGCGGATGGTATCTATGTTCCTGAGGTTCGAGGACAGTTCCGTGCCGTCGACGACGACACGGCCCTTCTGGTGTTCTTCCAGCGCATTGATGCAGCGGATGAGCGTGGACTTGCCCGAGCCGGAGGGGCCGCAGATCACGATGCGTTCGCCGCGATAGACCGTCAGGTCGATGTCGCGCAGGACGTGGAACTGCCCGAACCACTTGTTCATCGCTGCGATCTCGATCGCGATCTCGTCCGAGACATTCAACTGGGCCCGGTCCACGGGCGTCACGTTCTCGGGGTGGGGCTGGGGGATTTCCGTCATGAAGGTCATTCCCTATCGGCGATCGGTCTGAAGCTGACGCTCCAGCCATTGCGAGTATTGCGATATGCCGTAGCAGACGACGAAGAAGAGCGCAGCGGCGAACCCGAAGAGCTCCCAGTAGACGCCGTTCCAGGCGGTCGAGGCAAGGATCGGGCCGCGGATCATGCCGACAAGGTCGAACATCGCGATGACAGAGACCAGCGTGGTGTCCTTGAAAAGCCCGACCGCCACGTTGACGATGCCCGGTATCGAGATCTTCAGCGCCTGCGGCAGAATGATCAGGCGCATCGCCTGCGGGTAGTCGAGGCCCAGCGCCGCCGCGGCCTCGTACTGCCCCTTGGGCAGCGCCGCGAGGCCCCCGCGCACCACCTCGGCGATGTAGGCCGAGGCGAACATGGTGATCATGATGATCACCCGCAGGATCAGGTCGAAGGAGGACTCGGGCGGCAGGAAATAGCCCAGCACCACGTTCGCCACGAAGAGCAGCGTGATCAGCGGCACACCGCGGATGAACTCGATGAAGATCACGCAGATCCACTTGATGATCGGCATGGATGATTGCCGCCCCAACGCCAGCGCGATCCCGATGGGCAGGGACAGCGACACACAGACGGTTCCCAGGATCAGGTTCAGCATGAAGCCGCCCATGTCGCGGGACGGCACCGCCTCCAGGGTGATGGGCGCGAGCGCGGTCAGCGTGGGCGTCACGAAGCCCGACAGCCACCAGAAGACGAGCGCGGCACCGATGGCCCCGAAGAAGCCCATGGCGAAGCTCTGCGTGACGAGCCGTTGGAAGACGAGGTAGCCCACCACGAAACCGCCCGCCGCCATCAGCGGCACCCAGATCGCGCCACCCCAGATCAGGAAATAGGCGAGAAAGGGATAGACGGCGGTGAAGGGCAGCATGGTCCGCGGCGCCTTCGGAAAGAGCACCGGCGCCAGCGCGACGAACAGCAGGACGAAGGCCAGTGTCGGCCGCCAGTAGCCGTTCGAGGGATAGGTCACGCCGAACAGAAGCTGCTCCCAGCGTTCGCGGATCACCGCCCAGCAGGCACCCGTGGCGCCGTCCAGGATCTCGCGGCACTCCTGCAGGCTGTTGGCATTCCAGACGCCGTTGAAGACCCACGGCAGGGTGGCGGACAGCACCCACCAGATCGCCCAGAGCGACACCAGCGTCAGGATCGTGTTGCCGATAGAGGAAAACAGGTTCTCGCGCAGCCACTTTACGAGGCCGGCTTCGGCAATGGGCGGCGGAGCGGGCGGAATCACCTCGGCCCGCACGAAGGCGAGCCGTGCGGCCTGCGCATGGGTGTCGCTCATCGGAGGGGCTCCGTCGGGGCGGCCATCTCAGCGCTCCTTCAGCTTCACGGCGTTGTTGTAGACGTTCATCACCGCCGAGATCGAAAGCGAAATGACGAGGTAGAACAGCATCAGAAGCAGCACGGACTCGATCGCCCGGCCCGTCTGGTTCAGCGTGATGCCCCCCAGCGTGCCGGTGATGTCCATGTAGCCCACCGCGATCGCCAGCGAACTGTTCTTCGTCAGGTTCAGGTATTGCGAGATCACCGGCGGGATCACCACGCGCAGCGCCTGCGGCAGGATCACCAGGCTCATGATCCGGCGCGGGCGCAGGCCCAGCGCCGATGCCGCCTCGGTCTGGCCGTAGCTCACCGACTGGATGCCGGCGCGCACGTTCTCGGCGATGAAGGCGCCGGTATAGATCGCCAGCGCGAACCACAGCGCGATCATCGAGCCGCGCACCTGGATGCCGTCCTGAAAGTTGAAGCCGCGCAATTCGGGATATTCCAGCGTGATGGGTTGCCCGAGGGCGCAAAAGGCCAGCACCGTGGGAACGATCAGAATGGCGAGCGAGGGCCAGCCCATCGGCAGAAGCCGCCCGGTCTCGTAAAGCAGTTTCGTCGCGTAGCGGCGATAGGCAAAGGCTGCGAACACAGACGCAAGGAACACCAGAACGACAATGGTCGACCCAGTCTCCCAGATCGGCCGCGGGACATAGACGCCGCGGTTGGTGAAGGCGACGGCGCCGAACAGCATCGAGGCCTCGGGGTCGTCGCCGCGAAAGGCGCGCGGCGCCGGCAGCGCGGCGGTCATCACGAAGAAGATGATCAGGATCCAGATCAGCACCGGCACGTTGCGGAAGATCTCGACGTAGAAGGCCATCAGCCTGGCGACGAGCCAGTTCTTCGACAGCCGCAGAACGCCGGCCAGAACGCCGAGAATGGTCGCCGTGATGCAGCCCAGAAAGGCGACGAGCAGCGTGTTGAGCACGCCCACGAAGGCCGCGCGCAGGTGCGTGTTCTGGCTGTCGTAGGGGATCAGCCGCTGGTTGATGTCGTAGCTGGCCGACTGGCCCATGAACCGGAACGAGATGTCCTGCCCCTGGTCCACCAGATTTCGCACGAGGTTCCAGCCAAGGTAGGCCATGAACAGGATCAGCAGGAACAGCGCGATGAACTGGAAGGTATAGCCGCGATAACGCGTGTCGTTCAGCAGCATGGAAAGCCGGAACGCCTCACGCGGCGGCTCTGGGTCCGTCACTTTGGCCATGTGCTGATCCCTGTCGGCGCGGACTCCATCGCTGCGGCGGGGTTTGTTCCCGCTCGTGGGAAAGCACCCTTTCCGGCGATGGGTGTGGGGGAGGACGGGGCGCGCACGGCGCCCCGTCCGTCAGGTCGCCCTAGCGGAAGGGCGGAGCATACATCAGGCCGCCTTCGGTCCACTGGGCGTTGAGCCCGCGGGCCAGCCCGATGGGCGTGCTCTCGCCGATGTGGCGCGCGAAGATCTCGCCGTAGTTGCCGCCCGCCTTTATGGCACGCAGGGCCCATTCCGCGTCGAGGCCCAGCATCTCGCCCAGGTTGCCCTCGGTGCCGAGCATCCGGTTGATCTCGGGGCTGTTGGTGCCCTGCGCCAGCTCGTCGATGTTGGCCGAGGTGACGCCAAGCTCTTCGGCGGCGATGAGCGCGTTGAGCGTCCAGCGCACGACGTCGCCCCATTCGTTGTCGCCATGCCGCACGAGCGGGCCAAGCGGCTCTTTCGAGATGATCTCGGGCAGGATCACGTGGTCGCCGGGAGTTTCGAAGGTGGCACGCGACGCGGCCAGACCCGAGGCATCGGTGGTATAGGCGTCGCAGGAGCCCTCGTTGTAGAGCTGGAGCGCCTCGGCGTTCGTCTCGATCGGGACCGGATCATATTCCATGTTGTTCTTGCGGAAATAGTCCGCGAGATTGAGTTCGGTCGTGGTGCCGGTCTGGATGCAGATCGAGGCCCCGTCGAGTTCCGTGGCCGACGACACGCCCAGTTCGCGCGGCACGATGAAGCCCTGGCCGTCGTAGTAGTTGATGCCGGTGAACTCGAACTTGAGGTCCACGTCGCGGGTGAAGGTCCAGGTGGTGTTGCGCGACAGCATGTCGATCTCGCCCGAGGCGAGCGCGGTGAAGCGCGTCTTGCCGGTGAGCGAGACGAATTCCACGGCCGAGGCATCGCCCAGAACAGCGGCCGCGACGGCGCGGCAGACCGCCACGTCGAACCCTTCCCATTCGCCTTCGGCGTTCGGCGCGGCGAACCCGACAAGGCCGGTGTTCACGCCGCAGTTCAGGGTGCCGCGCGCCTTGACGTCGTCAAGCGTCGCCGCACCGGCCGCGCCCGCCATCACGCCGGCAGCCGTGAGTGCGCCCAGAATATAGGTTCTTTTCATCGTTTCCTCTTCCTGATTCTCCGCCCTGTGTGGCGAGCAGCCCTGCAGCCGGCTTCGTCATTATTTCGGGGTAGAACCTCGATAACGGCGCGATGACTGTGAAAGGATTCATCCTCAAAGGTCAACCCGCAGCGCCCTATTGCGGCGTTCGTGCGGACGCGGATCGGGCCCGGTCGGAACCCGCGGCTCCTGCCCGGGTGTCAGAAGTCCAGGGGCGCCTGCTGCCCGCGTGCCAGCGCGACGAAGCGTGCCGCGCGCAGGAACGAGCGCCTGCGGTCTTCCGCCGCCGCGGCGGCTTCCGCGTCCTCGCCCCACTGCTCGGCCTGCCAGGTCTCGTCGATGCGCGAGAGCTCCCACAGCCGCTGCGGCGCATCGGCCCCGCGCGCCACCGCGAGGCCCAGGATCAGCGAGCCTGACAGCGTCACGAGATCGTTGAGCCCGGTGAGTTCAAAGGCGTCCAGCGGCTCGATTGCCGCGCGCAGCGCGCGCAGGCTGCCCTCGGGCTGCGCGACATGCATCACCCCTGCCCCGCAGACGAGCCGCGCGCCCAGCGCCTCCGCCGCCCAGTCGAGCATCGGGTCCCAGGCGGCCCCCTGTCGCTCTGCCAGCGTTGCGGGCGCCTCTGCCCGGTAGCACAGCAGGTCCGTCTCGCCGTAGTCGGCAAGCATCGCGATCACGGCGGCACGCGCCGGCGCCACCCGGTCGATGGCAGAGTTGGCCGCACGCGTGAGCGGCATGGCGCGCGGGTCGATCGTTTCCGGCTGATCCTGCCACTCGCGCGCCACCGCCTCGGCCAGCAGGCGCGACGGCAGCACCAGCGGCACCCGTGCCGGCGTGCGCAGCGGCCGGCCGTCGAGCACGACCGCATGCCCCTCATCCGACTCGACCGCTGTCGCCTCTGTCCAGAACCGGCGCGCCGCCCATTCGGTCATGCCACCTCCTGCAACCGGTCGAGCGCGCGCGGAAAATCGGCCCATCGGTCGATCAGCACATCCGCCGCCGCCAGCGCCGGCCCGGCGTGATAGCCCCAGCGCACCCCGACGGCGCGCAGGCCGGCGGCCCGCGCCATCTCCATGTCGTAGCTCGTATCCCCCACCATCACTGCGTCATGCGGATCGACACCGGTTTCGGCAAGTGCGCTCAGCAGCATCGAGGGATGCGGCTTCGACGGATGGTGATCGGCCACCTGCTGCGTGACGAAGTGAAGGCCCAGCCCATGCGCCTGCAGCAGCACGTCGAGCCCCCGCCGCGACTTGCCTGTGGCGATGCCGAGCAGCAGATCGTCCTCTCGCGACAGCAGGTCGAGAATCTCGCGCGCGCCGGGATAGAGCGGCGAGGTCTCCTCGATCCGTCCCCGCGCGCGAAGCCCGGCATAAGCCTCCTTATAGCGATGAACCAGTTCGGCGTGGGCGTCGAACGGCAGATCGGGCGCCAGCCGCGGCATCGCATGGTCGAGCGACAGCCCGACGATGTTCAGCACCGCCCGCTTCTCCGGCATCGCCAGACCCATCGCGCCGAAGGCTGCGGCCATCGCGCCCAGGATGTCGGCCTGGCTGTCGACCAGCGTGCCGTCCACGTCGAAGACCACCAGCCGCACCGCGCTCAAGCCTCCGCCTCCGCGAAGGGGTCCTCGGGCGCGTCCGCCTCGCGCCAGCCCAGCATCTCCCAAGTGCGGCGCATGTGCGCGGGCAGCGGTGCGGTAAAGGACAGCCGCTCACCCGTGACGGGGTGGGTCACCATCAGCGCGCGCGCGTGCAGGTGCAGCTTGCGGCTGACCTCGCCCCCCAGCTGCGCGCCCCAGCCCTCGCCCCAGTTTTCCTGGCCGCGGCCGCCGTATTTCCCGTCGCCCACGACGGGATGCCCGATCCCGGCCATATGCGCGCGCAACTGGTGGGTGCGCCCCGTGACAGGCACCAGCGCGACCCAGGCCGCACGCCTGGCCAGCCCCTCGATCACCGCGTAGTCGGTCACCGCGCGCTTCGCGCCCCTTGTCGCCTCGACCTCGTCGGGATGGACAAGCTGCATCTTCTCGCCCTCGCCCTTCGGCCCGTGACCGGGCGCCTTCACGAGGCCGTAGCGGATGGTGCCCATGTGCGGGCTGGGCACGCCCGCGACGGCGGCCCAGTAGATCTTGCGCGTCTCCTTCGCCCGGAAGGCGGCAGTCAGCCCGGCCGCCACGCGCCGCGTGCGCGCCATGAGCAACAGGCCGGACGTGTCGCGGTCCAGCCGATGCACGAGGCGCGGCGCCTCGTCGGCGCCGAAGCGCAGCGCGTCCGCCAGAGCGTCCACATGCCGCGTCTGCCCGCTGCCGCCCTGCACGGCAAGGCCGGGCGGCTTGTTCAGCACCAGCATGTGATCGTCGCGCCAGAGCACGCAGGTCCGGATCATTTCGGCATCCGCTGCGCTGGGCGCCGCAGGCCGGGGCGCGGACGCTGCCCCTTCGGCGGGTAAGGGCGGCACGCGCACGCTCTGCCCCTCTTCCAGCCGGAAGGCGGGTTTCACTCGCCCGCCATCGACGCGCACCTCGCCCTTGCGGCACATCTTCTCGATCCGCCCCTGCGTGAGCTGCGGATAGCGCCGCCTGAGCCAGCGGTCGAGGCGCTGCGCGGCATCCTCCGGCCCGACGGTGACGTGCTCGACGCTCATGTGAGCGCGCTCCGCGCGGCAAGCAGCCCTGCCGCGATCGCCGCCAGGGACAGCCCGACCGAGGCCGCGACGTAGAGCGCGGCCAGCGTCCCCTGCCCCCGCTCCCAGAGCGTCAGCGCGTCAAGCGAGAAGGCCGAGAAGGTGGTGAAGCCGCCCAGTATGCCGGTCATCAGGAACGGCGCGAGCCGGGTTGCGGAAAGCTGTGCCAGCACCACCACCAGGACCCCCATCAGGAACGAGCCCAGCACGTTCACCGCCAGCGTCCCCCAAGGAAACCCGGGCCCCAGCAGGCGGATCGCCGCGGCGCCGGTCAGATACCGTGCCACCGCGCCCAGCGCCCCGCCGAGCGCAACCTGCAGAAGGGTCGCCCACATGGCCGGTCTGTCGCGCGCGCCCCTTCGCGTGTCAAGCGAGCACCGCGCCGCAGAAAATTCTTCGTTCGAAGAATTTTCGGAGGCACTGCCAGCCCCGCGCGAATTTTCGATCGAAAATTCGCGCGTGGTCATGTGCCGCCACGCTCCGCCCGGAGCCGGGCGAACCAGTCCAGCCGCTTGCGCAACTCGCGCTCGAAGCCGCGCTCGACCGGCGCGTAGAAGCTCTCGCGCCCCACGCTTTCGGGAAAATAGTCCTGACCGGAAAAGGCATCCTCGGCGTCGTGGTCGTAGGCGTAGCCCGCGGCATAGCCTTCGTCCTTCATCAGCCGGGTGGGCGCATTCAGGATATGCTTCGGCGGCGGGGCCGATCCCGTTCTCCTGGCTGCCTTCCGCGCGCCCTTGTAGGCCGAGTAGACGGCGTTCGACTTGGGCGCGAGCGCCAGGTAGACAACCGCCTGGGCCAGCGCCAACTCGCCCTCGGGGCTGCCCAGCCGCTCGTAGGTCTCCCAGCCCTGCAGGCAGACGGCCTGCGCCTGCGGATCGGCCAGCCCGATGTCCTCGACCGCCATCCGGGTGATCCGGCGGGCGAGATAGCGGGGATCCTCGCCGCCCTCCAGCATCCGCGCGAACCAGTAGAGCGCGGCATCGGGGTCCGAGCCCCGCACCGACTTGTGCAGCGCCGAGATCAGGTTGAAATGCGCATCGCCCGACTTGTCGTAGTGCGCCGCGCGCCGGGCCAGCCGGTCTGAAAGCTGCGCCGCGTCGAGCCGGCCCTCCACGTTCCAGCCCATCACCTGCTCGATCAGGTTGAGCGCCGCGCGCCCGTCGCCGTCGGCCATCTCCAGAAGCGCCTCGCGCGCCGCACCGTCCAGCGGCAGGGGCCGCCCCACGGCCGCTTCGGCCCGCTGCGCGAGCAGTTCGAGGTCGGCCAGCGTGAGCCGCTCCAGCACCATGACCTGCGCGCGGGACAGCAGAGCCGCGTTGAGCTCGAAGCTGGGGTTCTCGGTCGTCGCGCCCACAAGCAGGATCGTGCCGTCCTCCATATGCGGCAGGAAACCGTCCTGCTGGGCGCGGTTGAAGCGGTGGATCTCGTCCACGAAAAGCAGCGTGCCGCGCCCCATGCGCCGCCGCTCCTTCGCCGCCTCGAAGACCTTGCGAAGCTCCGCGACGCCGGTGAAGATCGCGCTGATCTGTACGAACTCCATCTCCGTCTCACACGCCAGAAGCCGCGCGATGGTGGTCTTGCCCACGCCGGGCGGCCCCCAGAACACCACGGACGACAGGGTGCCCGCCGCCAGCATCGCGCCCAGTGGCCCACCGGGGCCGAGTAGCTTCTGCTGCCCGATGACCTCTGACAGCGCCTGCGGGCGCAGCCGGTCGGCCAGCGGGCGGGGGGCGGCCTCTGGCTGACTCTGCGCGGTTTCAGTCGACGGATCGCGGTCGAAGAGATCGGCCATGCGCGTCAGGCCCGGAAGCGCAGTGCCACACGCCGCGTGCCGCGCTGCACGACCAGTTCGTGCCAGCCGCCCGTCGAAAGCGCCTGCGCCACTTCGCGGCTGCGCGTCACCTCGCGTCCAGAGACGGCAAGGATCACGTCGCCTGCGGACAATCCCGCCCGGGCACCGTATGGCCCGGGGTCGGTCACCACCACGCCGCGATCGAGCAGCGGCAGGGTCATCTCGGCGATCACGGCGGGGTTCACATTGGCAAGCGACAGCCCCGGCAGGGCCGAGCGCGGACCCAGCGTCAGCGCCTCGCGCGGCGGATCCTCGGGCGGCGGATCCAGCGAGAGCCGCAGCGCCCGTTCCCTGCCCTCCCGCCAGATCGTGGTCGCGACCTCGGCCCCCGGCCCCGCGATCGAGAGGCGGTAGAGCATGCCGGCGGGGCCGTTCACCCCGGCACCGTCCACGTCGAGCACCACGTCGCCTGCCCGCACGCCGGCCGCGGCGAAGGGGCTCTGCGGATGCAGGTCGGACACGACCATGCCGCGCGGCGCGGGCAGGCCCAGCGCCTCTGCCATGTCGGCATCGACCGGCTGCCCGCTCATGCCGGCCCAGGGCCGTTCGAAGCGCGTGGCGCCTTCCCGCGCCTGTTCGACGAACTGGTCCACGAGGGCTGCGGGAATGGCGAAGCCGATGCCGTTCGATCCGCCCGAGCGGCTGAGGATCGCGGTGTTCACGCCCACGAGACGCCCCGCCATGTCCACCAGCGCGCCGCCCGAGTTGCCCGGATTGATCGGCGCATCGGTCTGCACGAAATAGCCGCGCAGGTTGCCGGTGGCAGGGCCGGAGCGCGCGACGGCCGAGATGATCCCCGACGACACCGTCTGCCCCACGCCGAAGGGATTGCCGATCGCCAGCACCAGTTCGCCCACCTCCAGCGTGTCGCTGTCGCGCAGCGGCAGGTGCGGCAGATCCCCGCCTCCGTCGAGCCGCAGGATCGCAAGGTCCGCCTCGGCATCGGCCAGCACGAGGTCTGCCGAGAATTCGCGCCGGTCGTTCAACACCACGCGGATGTCGGTGGCGCGTCCGACGACGTGGTAGTTGGACACGACGTAGCCATCGGCCGTGAGGATCACGCCGGAGCCGAGCGAGTTCTGCACCCGCGGCCTTTGCGGCGCGAACTCGCGAAAGAACTCGCGGAAGAACGGATCGTCGTCGAAGGGCCCGCGCGCCTCGACCACGCGGCGGGCGTAGATGTTCACCACCGCCGGCGCGGCCTTGCGCACCACGGGGGCGAAGGACAGGGTGATCTCGGCCTGCGAGGACGGCACGCGCGTCTCGGCAACGAGCGGCGCGGCGGCGAGGATCAGGATGGCTGCGAGGCTGCGGAGCATCGGGGGCTTCCCTCGGTCCGCCCCGATATGCGCGCGGCCAGCCGCGGTTGCAAGCCGGCCCGGAACGCAGGACGCCCCCGGCGGTCTCCCGCGGGGGCGCGATGTGTGGGCAAGGGCCGCGATCACGCTTCGGTGGCGTCCTCTTCGGCAAGGCGCGCGCGGTCGGCGG
>NZ_JBKHAQ010000184.1:0-2737 GCF_046542825.1 Rhodosalinus sp.
CGCGGCACTTCTGAGACCGACTACCGGCTCGCCTCGCGCGGCGCGTCGGGCGATTTCCTGATCTGCTTCGACACGGGCAATGTGCGCCGGGTCGCCGTCAGCGTCGGGGACGAACTCAGCGTGTTGTCGCGGGGCGCCTGCACGGTCTTTGCGCCGACGGGCGAGAACGGTATCGTGCTGGACTTCGCCGCCGACGAAGGGGGCGCATCTGATCGCAGTGTCGCGGTCGGCACGTTCCGCGTGATCCTGCCGCCCGAAGAACAGCCGGCCGAGGAATAGCGGGACCGCGCGGCTCAGCGCGGCGCCTCCAGGGTCAGGCCGCCGCTCTCGTCGCGGCTGATCTGCTGGACGAGTTCCGCCACCTCCGCGCCGTCGGAGCGGACCAGGGTGAGCAGCACGAGATCGCCTTCCGGCAGGTCCGCCGCCGATAGCGTGCCGCCGAAACTGCGCGCGGCAAGCGGCATCAGCGGCGCCTGCACGTCGCTGGACAGATCGACGGTCATGACCGGCGCGCCCGCCGCGTCCAGGACGCTGACCTCGACCTCGGGTCGCAGGAGGACATCGCCCGTATTCGTCGCGCGCAGGCTCAGCGCATAGGTTTCGGCGCTTTCGGTCGTGGCGAGCCGGACAGGCTCCACCGCCAATGCGCGCCGATCCTCGCCGCCCTGCCGCGCGACTTCGACAAGCCCGGCCGCGGTGCCCGCCCGCTGTCCGTCGAGATAGTCGGCGACAAGCGACAGCGCGGCATAATGGTTCTGCTGCTCCGCCTCGGCGTCGGGAAAGCGGGCAATCAGCCGCAGGTTCCGTGTCTGCCCGGGGCGCAGGACGAAGTTGTCCGGCTGCACCTCGATCCAGTCCGCGGCCGACAGGTCGGTGTCGCGCACCGTGGCGGTGGCGCGGCCGGCCATGCTGTCGGGCAGGGCGACATCGATCCGCACCTCGACGGGATCGATGGCGGGATTGGTGACCGCAACGCGGCCGCTGCGCGTGGCGCCCGGCTGATAGGCGAACTCGAAGACCGAGGGTTCGACCCCCAGGTCGATGTCGGTGGCGAGCGCCTGCACCTCCGGGTGCCCCTCGAAGGCGATCTCGCGCCGCAGGGGCGCCGTGCGGCGGCCGTCGACGTAAAGCTCCCCGCGCACGCGGTAATCGCCGGTGGGCAGCAGGCGGCCCAGCTCGACCGGCAGGGTGATCGCGGTTTCGGGCAGCAGCCGGGTCTGGGGTATCTCCACCCGGCGCACCTGTCGCCAGGCGTCGTCCTCGACCTTGACGTCCAGCCAGAGGTCGCCGCGCAGGCTCGAGAAGGTGCCGCCGTTGTTCTCGATCAGCGTGTCCACCATGGTTCCCAGCGGAAGCGTGTCGCCGGCGCCGTCCTCCGGCCCCTCGGGCATGCGGTAGCGCAGGCTTGCATCGGCCAGCCGCACGTCCTGCCGCGCCGGGCGCCCCTCGATCCCGAGGATGATGGGGACCAGGACGCGCAGCGTCAGGCGCAGGCCCTCCTGCCCCTCGGGCGGCGGTGCACTTAGCAGCAGGCCGGCCGCGTAGCTGCCGCGCGCGGCGAAGGGCACCTCCAGGTTCACCTCGACAAGGCTTGGCTCGCGCGCCTCCAGGGTCACCTCCGGCGGCACCTCGATCCACGTCGCGGCTGACCGCTCGGGCACGGTGGCGGGGTCGAAGGCCACGCCGCGGAACGCGCCCTGCGGGGATTGCGCAAGCTGCACGACGTCGATCCGGATGGTGCGCCCCTCGAGCTGCGAGGTTGGCGTGATCTCGATCGGGATCAGCACGTCGCTGCCCGGCGGCACCTCTCCGTCCACGAAGAGCGGGCGGACCTGAAAGCCCTGTGCGCCCGCGCGCTCGGCCAGCGCCCCAAGCGTCAGGGCAGCTGCGATGACAAGCGTGACAAGTCGCACGGAAAAGGCCCCTTCGATCATGCTGCGCTGCGGGAATAGCCTGTGCCCGACGATGCGTAAAGCCCGTCAGAACGGCTGGATCGTGATGACCGCCTCCAGGCTGTAGGTGCCCGCCGGCGCCACGCCGGAAGGGTGGTCGGTGTAGCGCGCCGCGATGTCCGCGCCCAGGCCCCATTGCATCTGGCCGAACCGTCCCGGCGCCTCCAGGAAGCCGTCGGGCGACTGGACGACCGTGTCGTTGTTGGACGGCGTCTCGGGCGTGGGATCGAGCCAGAGCCGCCCGCCGATGCGGTGGCTGCCGTCTGAAAATTCCGCCTGCCGGAAATCCTGCGGCGCGGGCGGGCCGGGCCGCCAGGTGGGAAAGCGCACGTCGAGCGCGTAAGGCATCGTGGCAAGGATGCGGATGCGCGCGCTCTGCCCGGTGGTGGAGTTGATGTCCTCTCCCGTCGGGTTGCGCACTGTATAGGTGATCTCGTCATCGAGGAAGCGGGCGATCACGAAGCCGCGGCCGCGGCCCAGCAGAACGATGGTGTCGTCGTCGCGCCGCAAGTGGCCGGGGGGCCAGGATTCGCGGTCGCTTTCTGCGAAGGGGTCCTCGTCACGATCACCCGGCCCCGCCCAGGGTGGCGGGCCGCCCGGACCGGCCGAGGGCGGAGGGCCGCCGTCTCCGGCCCCGTCGGGTGGGCCACCCGACCCCGGCGGCCCGCCGCGCCCCGCGCCCTGCGCCGCAACGGACGACGCCGCAACCGCGAGCGCGACGGCCGCGAGGGCAGAGGCCAGAGGTGTTCCAGAGATCATTCGCTTCCCATGCCGGCGCGATCACA
>NZ_JBKHAQ010000068.1:0-15135 GCF_046542825.1 Rhodosalinus sp.
CCTGAGCCGCGCGGCCCGCTGAAACGCCACGCCGATCCCCCCTGCCGATCCCGAGGGCGGGCCACCGTGCCGGACCCGCTGCGGGGTTTCCGGGCAGGCGCTTTCCATCCCGATCTCGCGGCCCGGGCAGGCGCCGGACGGTTGAGCCACCCGGAACGCGCGCACGACCCTGCCGATCCGCGCTCTTCCGACCTTCTCGAATCCCTGAAGTTTATCCTCCACCCGATCGCGTGGCCGGTTTTGCCGAAACCGGCCGCCCAGCATACTGTAGGACGCGACAGCATACAAAAAATCGATTGTTTCTCAATCTCTTGGGTTTGATCTGCCTCAAGGTGGCAGGCCGCGAAGCGTGCGACCAAGGGGGACATCGCCCGGCGCGCGAATCTGTCCTGCTGCCGAGCTCCAGCTGAAAAAAGGGAAGCGCCTTGCAGGAGGCATTCACCACACTCGACCCCAGGATCTCGCTGGGGATCCATGCGATCGCGGCTGCGTTGACCGTGGCCATCGCGCTGCTGCTCGCGCGTCTGGTGCGCCCGCGCGGACGTGACGTTGCGACATTCGGGATCTACGAAAGCGGCGCGCCGGCAACAGCCACGGCCGTGGCCCCGGTGCCGACCGCCTATTTCCAGATCGCCGCCTTCTTCGTCATCTTCGATTTCGAGGCGGCAATCCTGTTCACCTGGGCGCTTTCGGCGCCAGCGGCGGGGCTGGCGGGTCTCGTCTCGGCCGGGATCTTCATCCTCGTCCTGCTGGCGGCGCTTTTCTACCTCTGGGCGGATGGCGCGCTCGACGTGGGCGCACGAAGCGAGGGGGGCGCGGCATGAACGACCAATTGCGCAACGCGCCGCCACCGGGCGTCAGCATGGCGGCCGGGCAGCTCTTCGCCCGGCTCGACGACCTGATCGCATGGTCGCGCAAGAACAGCTTCTGGCCGTTCAACTTCGGCCTGTCCTGTTGCTACGTGGAAATGGCCACCGCGCTGACACCCGTCTACGACCAGGCGCGCTTCGGCGCCGAGGTGATCCGCTCGACGCCGCGGCAGGCCGACCTGCTGATCGTGTCGGGCACGGTATTCACCAAGATGGCTGCGCCGCTCAAGCGGCTCTACGAACAGATGCAGCCGCCGCGCTGGGTGATCTCGATGGGGGCCTGCGCCAATTCGGGCGGCATGTACGACATCTATTCGGTCGTGCAGGGCGTCGATTCCTTCCTGCCGGTGGATGTCTACATCCCCGGTTGCCCGCCACGGCCCGACCAGGTGCTCGACGCGATGCTTCTGCTGCAAAGCAAGGTGGGTGCCGAAAGCCGGCCTCTCGGCGTCACGCTGGGCGGCGGACCCGCGCCGCGTTTCGAGCCGCAGCCGCGCAAGCAACTGCTGCGCGACGAACGGATGTCCGTTCGTGACCTCGACGATCCGGAGGCGCCATGACGGAGGTGAAGGACCCTGACGCAGGTCAGGCCCCGCAAGAAACGGCCGCCGAGGTGCGGAAGGCGCTCGGGCATCGCGTCATTGCCGATCAGGTCACGGGCGAGGGCTTCCCTGTGCTCTGGATCGCGCGCGATCACTGGGTCGAGGCGCATGGCATCCTGAGGAGCATGGACCGGCCCTTCAGGCTGCTGGCCGACCTGTGGGGCATCGACGAGACCGCGCGGCACAACCGGGCGGGCCAGCCGGCATCCGGCGTGACGGTGGCAAGCCACCTGATCTCGCCCGAGCGCAACGCCGACATGCGGCTGAAGCTGGCCTGCGACGCCGAGGCGCCACGGGCGCCCTCGGTGACCGCGGTCTATCCCGGCGCCAACTGGTACGAGCGCGAAGCCTACGACATGTACGGCATCCATTTCGACGGCCACCCCGCCTTGCGCCGCATCTACATGCCGAACGACTGGGACGGCCATCCGCTGCGCAAGTCGCATCATGCAAGGGCGACCGAGAAGCCCCCCTTTCGCATGACCCCGGAAAGCTTCGCCGAGACGGAGACGGCGAACGCGTTCGACCCCGCCGAGGTCGGCCTGCCGACGGAGCGCGACGGGGTGGAACTGATGGTCCTCAACCTCGGCCCGCACCACCCTTCGACGCATGGCGTCTTCCGTATCGTCCTGGGCCTCGACGGCGAAGAGATCGTCTGGGCCTGGCCGGACATGGGCTACCACCACCGCGGTGCCGAGAAGATGGCCGAGCGGCAGACCTGGCACGGCTTCATCCCCTATACCGACCGGATCGACTACCTCGGTGGCGTCATCTCGGAGATGCCGTACCTGCTGGCCGTCGAGTCGCTGTGCGGGATCACGGTGCCGGAACGCGCGCAATGCATCCGGGTGATGCTGTCCGAGTTCTTCCGCATCACCTCGCATCTGCTGTTCTACGGCACGCTCGCGCAGGACACCGGCGCGATGTCGCCGATCTTCTACATGTTCGTGGACCGCGAGGAGGCCTACAAGGTCATCCAGACGATCACCGGCGCGCGGATGCACCCGGCCTTCTTCCGCATCGGCGGCGTGGCGATGGACCTGCCCACGGGCTGGGACGGGCTGGTGCGCGACTTCCTCGACTGGATGCCGAAGCGGCTCGACGAATACGAAGGCATGGTCATGCGGTCGGAGCTGTTCAAGGCCCGCACGCGCAACGTTGCGGCTTACGGCGCGGAGACCTGTCTGAAATGGTCGGCAACGGGGCCGCATCTGCGCGCCGCCGGCATGCCCTGGGACATGCGCAAGCTGCGCCCCTATTCGGGCTACGAGAATTACGAGTTCGACGTGCCGGTGCAGGAGGCGGGCGACATCTATGCCCGCACCCGCGTCCGCGTCGACGAGATGCGCCAGTCGCTGCGGATCATCCGTCAATGCCTCGACTGGATGCCGGAAGGGCCGATCAAGGCCGATCATCCGCTTGCCTTCCCACCATCGCGCGAGCGGACGCTGCACGACATCGAGACGCTGATTCACCACTTCGTCGGCACCGGCTGGGGCACACGCGTGCCCGCCGGCGAGGCGACGGGGCAGATCGAGTCGGCACGCGGCTTCACGCAATATGCCATCATCTCGGACGGCGACGGCGGAAGCTACCGCACCCGCATCCGAACGCCGTCCTTCGCCAATCTTCAGCCGATCGCCGAGGTCGCGCCGGGCATGACCGTCGCGGATTTCATCATGTACCTCGCCTCGATCGACCATGTCATGTCGGACGTCGACAAATGAGCCTTTCCAAAGACCTGATGACGGCCATCGAGGAGGTCCGCGACCACCACGGCGGCCCCCGCGCGGCCATGGTGGAGAGCCTGCGCATGATCCAGATGGAGCATGGCTGGGTTTCCGACGATCATCTGGAAGAGGCCGCGGAAATCCTGGGCGTGACGACCGCCGAGATCGAGGATGTGGCGACCTTCTTCTCGCTGATCTTCCGCAGGCCCGTGGGCGAGAAGCTGATCCTGCTCTGCGACGGCGCGTCCTGCTGGCTCAACGGCGGCGAAGCTGTCCGCGACCGGGTGATGGAGCGGCTCGGCATCGGCTTCGGCGAGACCACGGCCGACGGGAAATACACGCTCGTCAACATCTGCTGCGTCGGCGGATGCGATCATGCGCCCGCGGCGGTGATCGGCCGGGACCGCAAGCTCGTCGGGCCGCTCTCGCCCGACGACCTGGACGAGCTTTTCGGGGAGGACGCGCGATGACCGACAAGCCGCTGACCGGGCGCGCGCGCCCGGACCGCACGCCGCACACGCTGGCGGAATGGAAGGCGCTGGGCGGCTACGAGGCCGTCGAGCGGGGCCTGAAGGAGCTTTCGCCCGAGCGCGTGGTGGACATGGTCGACGCGGCGGCGCTCAACGGGCGCGGCGGCGCGGGTTTCCCGGCGGCGCGGAAATGGCGCTTCATGCCGAAACCGGGCGAGGCCCCGGGCGACGGGCCAAGCTATTTCATCGTCAATGGAGACGAGATGGAACCGGGCGCCTTCAAGGACCGCATCCTGCTGGAGGCCCTGCCGCATCAGTTGATCGAGGGCGCGATCCTCGCCGCCTATGCCACCCATTGCAGCGAGATCATCGTCCTGATCCGCGACGCCTACCGCGACGCGATCCGCAACCTGAACCGCGCCATCGCGGAAGCCGAGGCGGCCGGCTATCTGGGCCGGAACATCCTGGGCACCGGGCGCGACCTGAAGATGTGGGTCCACCCCTCGGCCGGGCGCTACATCGTGGGCGAGGAGACAGCGCTGATCGAGGCGCTCGAGGGCAAGCGCGCCGTCCCGCGCAAGCGCCCGCCCTTCCCGGCGCAGTCGGGGCTATGGGGGCGGCCGACCACGGTCAACAATGTCGAGACGGTGTCCTGCGTGGCGCCGATCGTGGCCAATGGCGCGCAGTGGTTCCAGTCGCTCTCGCGCACCGTCGAGGGCGGCACCAAGGTCTTTGCCGTTTCGGGCCGGGTGCATCGCCCGCAGGTGATCGAGGCGCCGATGGGCACCACGGCCGCCGAACTGATCGAGATGGCGGGCGGCGTCTCTGGCAACGGGCGGCTGCGTTGCTTCCAGCCCGGCGGCGGCGCCAGCGGCTTTCTCGAAGCCGACGCGCTCGATCTGCCGCTCGATTTCGGCCACGTCGCCATGGCGGGCAGCATGTTCGGCACCGGCACCCTGATCGTGCTGGACGAAACCGCCTGTCCGGTCGGCGTGATCGCACGGCACATGGCCTTCTATGCCCGCGAGAGCTGCGGCTGGTGCACGCCCTGCCGCGACGGCCTGCCCTGGGTCGCGAAGATCATGGCGGATCTCGAAAAGGGGCAGGCCCGGATGGAGGATCTGGAGGTGCTGCAGATGACGGTGGACGTGGCCGGCCCCCGCGGCCGGAGCTTCTGCGACCTGATGGGCGGGGCGATGAGCCCGCTGGGCACCGGTCTTGCCCGCTTTCGCGATCTTTTCGAGGCCCATGTGCGGGAGGGCTGCTGCCCGATCGCGCGCGATTACGGGAGGGCCGCGGCATGACGAAGGTGCGCCTCACGATCGACGGCATCGAACGCGAGGTCGAGGCGGGGCAGGATCTGCTCTCGGCCTCCCTCGGCCTTGGCGTGGACGTGCCGCATTTCTGCTGGCACGCCGCGCTGGGCTCGGTGGGCGCCTGCCGGCTTTGCGCCGTGCGCGTCCATGACGGGCCGGAGGACGAGGCGGGCCGGATCGAGATGGCCTGCATGACGCCGGTGGCCGAGGGCCAGCGCGTCGAACTGGCCGATCCCGAGGCCTACGAGATGCGCGCCCGCGTGATCGAGTGGCTGATGGTCAACCACCCGCATGACTGCGCCGTCTGCGAGGAAGGCGGCGCCTGCCACCTGCAGGACATGACCGTGGCGACCGGCCACCACCGGCGCCGCTACCGCTTCACCAAGCGCACGCATCGCAACCAGGATCTCGGGCCGCTGCTGACGCACGAGATGAACCGCTGCATCGCCTGTTATCGCTGCACGCGGTTCTACCGGGGCTATGCGGGGGGCCGCGATCTCGACGTCTTCGGCGCGCATGACCGGGTCTGGTTCGGCCGCTACGAGGACGGACCGCTGGAAAGCCCCTTTGCCGGCAACCTCGCCGAGGTCTGCCCGACGGGCGTCTTCAACGACAAGGGCTGGTCCGAAAACTACGCCCGCAAGTGGGACATGGCGGCGACGCCGGTGATCTGCACGGGCTGTTCCGTGGGGTGCAACCTCTTCGCCGCCGAACGCGACGGGCGGGTGCGGCGGGTGCAGAACCGCTATCACGGCGCGATCAACGGCCATTTCATCTGCGACCGGGGCCGCTTCGGCGCGCTCCATGTGACCGAGGCCGGGCTGGACGAGGCGCGGATCGGCAGCGAGACCGCCCCGATGGCCGACGCCCTGGCCGCCGCCCGCAAGGCGCTGGCGCAGGGCGCGGTCGGCATCGGCTCGCCCCGCGCGAGCATCGAGACGAACGCAGCCCTTCGGCACCTTGTCGGGGCGGAGCGTTTCTTCGCCGCCGTGTCGGATCATGAGGCTCTGGCCGTCAGGCGCATGGCCGGCTGGCTCGCGCGGGGCCGCGCCGCATCGCTGAAGGATATCGAGCTTGCCGACGCCGTTGTCGTGCTCGGCGAGGATCTCACCGGCACCGCGCCACGCGCGGCGCTTGCCCTGCGGCAGACGGCGCGGGGCGCCTCGAACGACCTGGCCGCGGAGAAGGGTGTGCCCGCCTGGCTCGACAACGCCGCGCGCGTCGCGGGCGAAGGGCGGAAGACGCCGATCGCGCTGGTCACGCCGATGCCGGATGCGCTTGACGACGTGGCGACATGGTCGCTGCGGCGCGCGCCGGCAGAGATCGCCGCCTTCGGCCAGGCCATCGCCGGGGCGCTGCGCGGCGAGGCGTCCGACGACGAGGCGGCCCGCATCGCCGAGGCACTCGGGCAGGCTGCGCAGCCGCTCGTCGTGACGGGCTTCGGCGCCGGCCGCGGCGATATCGTGGAGGCCGCCGGGGCCCTGGCCGACGCGCTTGGCGACGGCGCCCGCCTGGCCTGTTTCGCGCCGGAAGCCAACAGCCTGGGCCTCGCCCTGACTGGCGCGGACGGGCTGGAGGGGGCCTTGGCCTCTCTCGAATCCGGGGCGGTGAAAACCGCCGTGATCGCCGAGGCCGACCTGTTCGAGCGCGCGGGCTCCGATCTCGCCGAACGCCTTCTTGCCGCCGCCGAGACAGTGATCGTGCTCGACAGCGCCGAAACCGGGACCACCCGGCGCGCCGACATCGTGCTGCCCGTGGCGGACTGGTCCGAGGCCGCGGGCACCTTCGTCAACCACGAAGGCCGCGCGCAGCGCAGCTTCGCCGCGGTGCCCGGCGGTCGCCCCGCCGGGTGGCGAATGATCCGCGATCTCTTCGTCACGCCCCCGGCATGGGAGACGCTCGACGACATGCTGGCGGCGTTGGCCGCCGACCTGCCCCAGCTTGCCGGGGCCCGTGCCGCCGCGCCCGACGCTGCCTTTCGCGTACCGCTCGGCCAGGTCGCCCGCGCGCCCTGGCGCATGTCGGGCCGCACGGCGCATGACCGCGCGGGCCGGGTGCCGGAAGGAACACCGCAACAGGATGCCGATGCGCCGCTCTCCTTCTCGATGGAGGGCGCCCGGGGAGCCGACGCGCCCCCTGCCCTGCGCACGTCCTGCACCCAGCCCGGCCTGCATTCGGCCAGCGCCGTGCCGCATGGCACGCAAGGGCCGCGCGGCCCGCTCAAGGGCGGCGACCCGGGCGTGCCGGTGCTGGACGGGTTCACCGCGCCCGAACCGATGCCGCAGGACGCGCCAGAGGGCCCTGGCCTGCTCCCGCTGCTGCTGCACGACCCGTTCGCCGGCGACGAGCTGGTTCGCCGCGCCGAGCGTCTGGGCCGGCGCTGCCCGGCGCCCATCGTGGCGCTTCACCCCGAAGACGGGACGGCGCTGGGCCTGAAGGAGGGCGATGCGGTCTCTGTGGCGGGCGGAGCGCCGGTGGCGCTGACACTGGACATCAGCGTTCCCCGCGGCCATGTGGCCGTTTCCGCCGGCCGGGTCCTGTCGCGCGGAACCCGGGCGCGCGTGACGGTGGAGGCGCGACCATGAGCGTGATCGTCACCATCGCCCTGTCGCTGAGCTTCATCATGGCGCTGCTCGTCGCCGCGGGCGTCTTCACCTGGGTCGAGCGCCGCGGTCTGGGCCTGCTGCAGGAACGCCTCGGCCCCAACCGGGTCGGCCCGTTCGGCTTCTTCCAGTGGATCGCCGACACGGTGAAGCTGATCTTCAAGGCCGACGACGTGCCCCCGGGCGGCGACCGCCTGACCTTCCGCCTCGCGCCGGCGCTGGCCGCGACGCCGGTGCTGGCCGGTTTCGCCGTCGTCGTCGTCGCCCCGGGCTGGACGCTTGCCGCCCTCGACATGGGCGTGATCTTCGCCCTCGCGATGCTTGCACTCACCGTCTACGCGATGGTTCTCGGGGCCTGGGCCTCGCGCAACCGATACGCCATGCTGGGCGGCCTGCGCGCGGCGGCGCAGATGCTCTCCTACGAGGCGTTCTTCGGCCTGTCGCTGATGGGCGTCGTGATGATCTCGGGCACGCTGAATCTCGGCCAGATCGTCGCGGCGCAGGAGGGGCTGTGGTTCGTCTTCGTTCAGCCGCTGGGCGCGGCGCTGTTCATGATCGCGGGGATCGCGGCGGCGCACCGGCTGCCCTTCGACCTTCAGGAATCCGAACAGGATCTCGTCGCGGGCTTCATGACGGAATACTCGGGAATGAGCTTCGCGCTGTTCTTCCTCGGCGAATACCTCGCCGTCATCCTCGTCGCCGCGCTGGCAACCACGCTGTTTTTGGGCGGCTGGCTCGGCCCTGTCCTGCCCGGGCCTGTCTGGTTCGGACTCAAGACGGCGCTCATCGCGCTCAGCTTCATCTGGATCCGGGCGATCCTGCCACGTCCGCGCTACGACCAGCTCGTGGCCTTCGCGTGGAAATTCGCACTGCCGCTGGCGCTCGTGAACCTGCTCGCGACCGGTTTCGTCGTGGTGCTGAGGGGGACGGCGGCATGAAGGGGATTCTCGAAAGCCTCGGCCGCGTCGGGGCCAAGTTCTTCACGCGGAAATACACCGCCGGATACCCGGAGGTGAAACCCGAGCTTCCCGCCCGCTACCGTGCGCGCATCGTGCTCACGCGCGACCCGGACGGGCAGGAGCGCTGCGTGGCCTGCAATCTCTGCGCGGCCGCCTGCCCCGTGGACTGCATCGACGTGGTCAAGGGCGAAACCGAAGACGGGCGCTGGTACCCCGAGACCTTCCGCATCAACTTCGCCCGCTGCATCTTCTGCGGCTTCTGCGAAGAGGCCTGTCCGACACAGGCGATCCAGCTCACGCCCGATTTCGAGACCTCCGACTACACCCGCGAGAGCCTTGTCTACGACAAGGACGATCTGCTGATCGCCGGTCAGGGCAAGCAGCAGGGGTATCGCTACTGGTCGGTGGCGGGCAAGGCCATCGGCGGCAAGGACACGGGCGAGGCAGAGAACGAGGCACCGCCCGTAGATCTGAGGGACCTGACACCATGAGCTGGGGACTGGCGATCTGGGCGGGGCTGCTGGGCCTCGCCGCGACGGCGCTCGCGGTCACGCGCGATTCGGTCGTTCATGCGCTGCTGCTGCTGCTCGGGGCGCTGATCGCGCTGGCCGTCGCCTTCTTCGCGCTGGCCGCCCCCTTTGCCGGGGCGATCCAGCTTCTGATCTACGCGGGCGCGGTGGTGGCCGTCTTCGTCTTCGTCGTGATGACGGTCGAGGCGGGGCCCGAGGCGCGCAAGAGGGAACGGGCGCTGTTTTCCGGCGCCTGGCCGATTCCGGCGGCGGTCGTGGCCCTTGCGCTTCTGCCGATGATCCTGCGGCTCGGCGGCCCGGTCGAGGGCGCTCCCGCGCCCGCCGGAGCGCGGGAACTCGGGCTTCTGATGTTCGGGGACTGGGCGGTGGTGACGGAGCTGGTCTCGCTCCTGCTCATCGCGGGGATGATCGGCGTGCGCGTGCTCCGCAGCCGGAAAGGGGGCAGATCATGACGGCCATACTGGCCATTTCGGCGGGTCTCTTCGCGGTCGGGCTGTTCGGCGTGCTCGCGCGGCGGACGATCCTGATGCAGCTCATCTCGCTGGAGATCATGCTTGCCGGTCCGGCGCTGGCCTTCGTCGCCGCGGGCGCGCATCACGGCATGGTCGAGGGAACGGCGATGTTCCTCATCGTGCTCTCGCTCGCCGCGGCCGAGGTGGCCCTGGGTCTCGCCATCTATCTTCACCTGCGGCGCCACGAGAGCGGAGGCGACGCCGACGCCGCCACGCGGCTGCGGGGGTAGCATGGAATTTCTGGCCTATATCCTGCTGCTGGTTCCCATGCCGCCGCTGGCAGGTTTCGTCCTGCTGGCGCTCGACCCCTACCGGCTCGACAGGCGCGCGGTGCAGGCCGCGGCGATCGTGGCGGGCTGTGCGCCGCTGCTGGTCATGGCACCGATCGCGCTGGCGCATCTGACCGGACTCTGGGGCGATCAGATCGCGCCGATCTTCACGCTCGATGTCGGCAATTACGAGGTGGCGCTGGCGATGGGCCTCGACACGCTGAGCGCGGTCACGGCGCTGACCGTCGCATTGATCTCGGCCTGCGTGATGATCTACGCCCTCGACTACATGTCCGGCGCCGCGACAACGGACCTGCGCCGCTTCTTCTCGCTGATGAACCTGTTCCAGGCGGGAATGCTCTCGATGGTGCTGGCCGCGGATTCCATCACCTTCTTCCTCGGCTGGGAACTGATGGGGCTATGCTCCTTTTTCCTGATCTCCTACAACATGACCTCGCCGCGCGCCTTCGCCGCCGGTCAGAAGGCCTTCATCATCACCCGGATCGCCGACGCGGCCCTGCTGGCCGGGCTGCTGCTTCTGTTTCTCGAAGCGGGCTCCGTCCGGCTGGCCGAACTCATCCCCGCCGGTGCCGGCATCGACGCGACGCGAGGGCCGCTGATCGCGGCGCTGCTGCTGATCGGTGCGATGGGCAAGTCGGCGCAGTTCCCGTTCCACACCTGGTTGCCGACGGCCATGGCCGGGCCGACGCCGGTTTCGGCCCTGCTCCATTCGGCCACCATGGTGGCGGCGGGTGCCGTTCTGCTCGTCCGCTTCTCGCCGGTGATGGAAGCGCATCCCGCCGTGGCCGCCGCGACGGCGGTGGCCGGTGTGGTCACCGCGCTGTTCGGAGCCGCCTCGGCGGTGGCGCAGACCGATGTGAAACGGCTTCTGGCCTATTCGTCGATCAGCCAGATCGGCTACATGCTTGTCGCCGTGGGCGTGGGCGCGCCGGCCGTCGCGATGGCGCATTTCGTGGTCCACGCGATCTTCAAGTCCCTGCTCTTCATGGCCGGCGGCGTGCTCTCCTCTGCCGGCAGTGGCGGCACGTCCATCGCGGCCCTGCGCGGCAGCGCCCGCCTTGCCCCGGTCTCCTTCGCCTGCTTCACCGCCGGGGCCGCCTCGCTCGCGGGTCTGCCCCTCGTGACGGCGGGCTGGTGGTCGAAGGAGGCGATCCTGGCCTCGGCCTTCGAGGCGGGCTGGTTCGGCATCGGAATCTGGGCGATTGCGCTGTTGGCGGCCGCGCTCACCGCCGTTTACGCCTTCCGGCCGGTTCTCGCGGCGCTCGGTCCCGCGGATCACGAGCGCCCGCGCGGACGGGAAAGCCTTCTCGTCAAGGGCCCGCTGATCGTGCTGGCGATCCTCGCGCTGGCTGGGGCGCTCGCCGTTCCGGGGCTGACCGAACTTCTGGGCGGCCACCCGCCCCACCCGGAACTCTGGGTTGAACTGGCCGGAGCGGCCGCGGCCATCCTCGGCCTGGCCGGGTCGGTCGCGGTGACCCGGGTGCCGTGGCTTGCCGCGCGCATTCGCCGGGCAAGGCGCCTGCGCGCGGGTCTGCAGATGGACGCGCGGTACTATGCGCTGCTCGTCCGCCCCTACCGCCGGCTGGTGCGGCGGCTCTCGGGCAACGAGGGGGCCTGGGTCGAACGCCTGGTGAGCCCGTCGGGCAGCACGGCGAACGGGCACGAGAAGGAAATCGAAGGCGCCGTGCGCCATGCCCGCAGCCCTGAAGGCGCCACCTCCGACCCGGTGGGTCAGGCGACGGTCGCGCTCGGGCTCTGGGTCTGGCGGGCGGTGCTCCTGCCCTTCTCGCCCGACCGGATGGACATGGCCTGGACGTGGGGCGCGCGTGGTATCGGGCGTGCCGCGGAACGCGCGCGGCACCTGCAGACGGGACGGGTACGTGACTATGCGCTGGCGCTGGCCATCGGGCTTGCCGCGCTTCTCTTGATCGGATGGGTGATGACATGGCGCTGATCGCGCAGATATTGTTGCCGTTTTTCGGCGGGTTCGCGGCACTTCTGGTCGCGGGCACGGGCCGGGACCTCGAGCGTTGGATGACGATCGCCGTGATGGGGGCGACGCTGGTCGCGCTTCTGCTCGGCGTCGTCTTCGGAGATGACGGGCGCTGGCTCGCCTTCTACCGCGCGGACTGGGCGCCCTCCTTCGGCATCCAGGTGCTGCTCGCGATGGATGGGCTCACGGCGGCGATGCTGGCGATTTCCGCCGGTCTTGGCATGATCTGCGTGTTCATCTCCTGGCATGTCACGCACCGCTCGGCCCTGTTCCATGCGGTGATCTGCTGGACCGTGGCGGCGGCGAACGGCGTCTTCCTGTCCTTCGACCTGCTGATCTTCGCCTTCTTCTGGGAGCTGATGATCGTCCCGGCCTTCCTGCTGATCGCGCTGTGGGGCCATGGCGACCGCGAGGCCGCGGCGATCAAGTTCCTCGTCTTCAACGCGGTTGCCGGGCTTGGCCTGCTGGCTGCCGTGTTCTGGATGGGCGCCACATCGGACCCGATCACCTTCGACGCCTTCGTCCTTTCCGAAAGCGAATACGGCAAGACGGCGCAGATCCTTCTCCTGCTCGGCTTCGCGCTTGCCTTCATGGTGAAACTGCCGGTGCCGCCCTTCCACGCCTGGTTGCCGGACGCGCACACGCAGGCCCCGACGGCGGGGTCGGTCCTGCTGGCGGGGCTGCTGCTCAAGACCGGGGCCTATGGCCTTTTCCGTTTCCCGCCCATGCTGTTCCCCGACGGTCTGGTGACGCTGGCGCCCTGGGGCATGGCGCTTGGCGCGTTCGGCGTGGTCTATGGCGCGACCCTCGCCTGCGGGCAGACCGATGCGAAGCGGCTCGTGGCCTATACCTCGATCGCCCACATGAGCATCGTGCTGATAGGCGTGTGCGGCGGCGTCCACTTCGCGCTGATCGGCGCGGGCGTCGAGATGATCGCGCACGCCTTCTCTTCCTCGGCTCTTTTCCTTCTGATCGGCGCGCTGCAGCACCGGACCGGCACGCGCGATCTGCGCGAACTTGGCGGCCTGCAGAAGACGGCGCCCGCCTTCGCCACCTCCTTCGCCCTGTTCTTCGCCGCCGCGCTGGCCATGCCCGGAACGGCGAACTTCCTCGGCGAGGCGCTGGTCATCACCGGCATGTTCCAGGTCAACTGGTTCTTTGCCGCGGTCACTCTCGTGTCCCTTGTCGTCTCCGTCGTCTATGCCACGCGCCTGATCGGCGGCATCGTCTTCGGCGAGCCCAAGCCGGCCGTGCAGGACGTACCCGACCTGCATCGCTACGAGTTGTGGCCGCTCGCGATCCTCGGCCTGTGCACGTTGATCTTCGGGCTGTTTCCGCAGCTTCTGATCGCGGTGCTCTCGCCGGCGGTCGAGGCAGCCCTGCAACCTCTGACCTTCGTGCTGCCATGACCGGCGCCGGGCTGATATCGCTGGCACCGCTCGCCCTTGCCGGGCTGGCCGCAATCGTGGCCATGGTGATGGCACCGCTGGCGTCGCTACAGGCGATCCGTGCCGTGGCGGGGGCGTTGCTGGTGGCGGCGCTTGCGGTGGTGGTCCTGCGGGCGGGAAGCATGCCGGCCCCGGCCTATGAAATCCTCGCGGACGATGCCCTCGCCCGGTTCGGCGCGGGGCTCTCCATCCTCGCGGGTCTGGGCGTTCTCGCCTTCGTCCAGGACGACGGGGGCGCCCGCGAAGGCCCGGCGCTGGTGGCCATCGCCACGGCGGGCGGCGTGGCGCTGAGCGCGGCGAACCATGGTGCGGTGCTGATCGTGGGCCTGGAAATCACGACGCTGGCGATGGTCGCCCTGACGCTCATGCCGCGAACGGCCATGGCGGCAGAGGCAGGGTACAAGCTTTTCCTGATGGCGGGCGTAAGCGCCGCGACACTGCTGCTGGGCGCGGCCTTCGCCTTCGCAGGCACCGGTTCGCTGATGATTGACGACTGGGGCGGCAGCACCGGCCTTGTCACCGTCGGCGCGGCGCTTTTGCTGGCAGGGCTCGCATTCAAGTTCTCGCTCGTGCCATTCCACATGTGGGTGCCGGATCTGTTTTCCGGCGCGCCGGTCTCTGCCGCGGGCGTCGCCGGTGCCGTCTCGAAGGCCGCCACGGCCGTGGCGTTGCTCAGACTGGCGGAAACCGCGCCGGGCGGTGTCATCTGGACGCTGGGCCTGGGGGCCGCGGGCGCCGCTGCCGCGCTGCTGGGCAACATCGTCGCGCTGCGACAGGAAAGCCTCGCGCGGATGCTGGGGTATTCCACCATCGCCCATTCGGGCTATCTCGCGATGATTCTCGCCGCCGGCGGCTCGATCGCGGGGGAGGCCCTGCTGGTCTATATCGCGGTCTATGTGCCCGCCATACTGGCCACGCTCTGCATCGCCTCGGCCCTGGGAGGCGCCACGCGCACCGATCTGCGCGGGTTGATCCGAAGCTCCCCGCTTGCCGGGGCGGCGATCGGCCTCGCCCTGGTCTCGATGGCCGGGTTGCCGCCAACCTCCGGTTTCATCGGCAAGGTCTACCTGTTCTCCGCGCTCGCGCAGGCAGAGGCATGGATCCTTTTGGCGGCCGCCGCCATCGGCGCGGCCGTGGCTTTCTACTACTATCTGCGCTTTGCGCTCGCCGCCTTCGCCGCGCCCGAGCCGGACGCGGCAGAGCGCATGCATGTCACCTCTGGCGCGGAGAAGGCGATGCTGATCGTCGCCCTGGCCCTGCTGCTTCTGCCGGGGCTCTATCCCGAACCCTTGCTTGCCCTGGCTGCCGGGGTGGTCCCCTGATACCTCGCCCGCTTGACGGGCAGGACGTTCGAAGCCCTGTCCTGAAAGCCCGGCACCATCCACCGCGCCTCGGAAAGCGCGAAGCCGTCCATCGAGGCGGAGACCGTTTTTGGGCGAAATGGTACCGAGATCTCGGATATGGGCGATGATCTCGTTCCGATGGACAGGCCCGGCGTGGTTGTGGTCCCAGCCGCGGATGTCGAGGCTCGGCATGTCGCGCTCCACGCCGCCCGAGATGGCGGAACCGTTCCACGCCTCGCCGAACGCGCCAGGTTGAATGTAGCTGTTGATCGCGAGGATGGATTCTTGTCGAGCTGCTGCTCCAGCGGCTGGACGACGGGTGCGTCGGGTCACATGGCCGGGCGCATGGGCCAAAGGGGGGCGGAGCCCCGGTCGTCGGGGTCCCGGGGCTCCCCCCAACCGGCCAATCGCAGCGTTACTCGTAGCGCAGCTCGGTCGCCTTGCCGCGGAAGACCGTGTAGGCCAGCACC
>NZ_JBKHAQ010000069.1:0-15133 GCF_046542825.1 Rhodosalinus sp.
CGTCGGTTTATCGCTGCTGAGATTGAGCGGGCGTCCCTGTGGGGCGCCCGTTTTTATTTCTTCTTCTGTGCGATTTTTTCGAGTGCGCTGACCATGCGCATGTAGGGCGATTTTTCGGCGCCGAGCTTTTCCATCTCACGGACGTCGAGTATGAATGTGCTCTCGTATTGGTCGCCGTTGAGGTCTTGGTATTGAAGGTCAACTTTGAAGGGTGGTAGTGGGTTGCTGCCCAGGATATTCCACCCAAGTGCCAAACTGAACTCAACGGTTTCGCCTTGTGGTATGATCCTAAAAGGATGGTGCCTCGTAAAGATATTTGTCATGAGTTGTCGGCTTTCTAAGTCCAAATCTTCCGGAGGCTCTGCGCTCAAGTGAACGTCTATTGCAGCGCCCGCACCTACATTCGTTACCCTAAAAGTAACCAACTCTCGTGCATCTTCTCTTTGTCCAAAGTGCGCAATAAGAACCGGATCAGTGGCTGCCTCTCTCAACTTCTTTTGCTCAAGCATTGATCTTGCAGCTACGAAGAATGATCCTGCTGCTACCAAGAGAGAGGACGCCACGAGAACATTGTCCGACACGTAACTCGCTTGATCGCGAGAGAACTGGTTGATTAGGATTGCCGAAAATATTGAGGCTAAAACGCCAAGCAGGAAGCCAACAGCAAACTTTCTGTCTCGTAGGTAGCCGCTCGTTCGCTCACTCTTTTTGTGTCGAAGTGGATAGTCAGGCATTGGCCACCGGCTTCATATCAAGCGTGGAGGGGATATTTTCCCTACCCCTACAAATCAAACTCCGCGAACACCGGCGCGTGGTCGGACGGCTTCTCCCAGCCCCGGCAGGCGCGCAATATCCGGCTGCCGTGCGCCGCCCCGGCGATGTCGGGGGTGGCCCAGATGTGGTCGAGGCGGCGGCCGCGGTCGGCGGCGTCCCAGTCCTTGGCGCGATACGACCACCAGGAATAGAGCCGCCCCTGGGGGATGTCGCGGCGGGTGACGTCCACGAAGCGGCCGGCCTCCTGCGCGGCGCCAAGGTGCTCGATCTCCACCGGCGTGTGGCTGACGACCTTCACCATCTTCCTGTGGTCCCAGACGTCCTCTTCCAGCGGGGCGATGTTCAGGTCGCCCACCAGGATGGACTTCCCCGGCTTCTCCCCGTGCAGCCAGTCGCGCAGGTCGGTCAGGTAGTCGAGCTTCTGCCCGAACTTCACGTTCGCCGCGCGGTCCGGCACGTCGCCGCCCGCGGGGATGTAGAAGTTGTGCACGACCACGCCGGTCTCCAGCCGCGCGGCGACGTGGCGCGCGTGCCCCAGCCCCGCGAAGTCGAGCGCGCCCGCCTCCTCGATCGGCAGTTTCGACAGGATCGCGACGCCGTTGTAGCCCTTTTCGCCCCGCGCGACCATGTGGGGGTAGCCGAGCGCGGTGAAGACCTCGCGCGGGATCTTGTCCACAGGGCTCTTGCACTCCTGCAGGCAGAGGATGTCCGGCGCCTCTTCCGTCAGGAGCCGCTCGACGAGGCCCTGGCGCAGGCGGACGGAGTTGATGTTCCAGGTGGCGAGGGTGAAGGGCATGGGCAGGCTCCGGTTGCGGGAGGCGGGAGACTAGCCGCGCGGCCGCATTGCCGCAATCAGCGCGGCGTGCACCGCCGGCCCGCCCGCGACGATGCCGGGCGTCTTGGGATGTGCGGTGTTGAAGCGCGGCGGGTCGCCCGCCCGGTCGGTCACCACAGCGCCCGCCTCGCGGCAGATCAGCAGCCCCGCCGCGATGTCCCAGTCCCAGCTGTCGCGGTGCGTGATCATCGCGTCGAAGCGCCCCTCGGCCACCAGCGCGAGCCGGTAGGCCAGCGAGGGGCGGTGGTGCCGCTTGAACCCCGGCAGGCCGCCGGGCCAGTTCGCGGCATCCATCGCGGCGCGGGTGGCAAGGACGTTTGCCCCCTCGACGCTCACGCGTGTGGCGGCGCGGATCGGCTGCCCGTTCAGCGTGGCGCCCTGGCCCCTGGCGGCGGCGTAGAGCTTGGCGTCGTCGGCGGGCAGATAGACGACCGCTTCCGTGACCTCGCCCTCCGTCACGATGGCAAGCGAGAGCGACCAGCTCGACGAGCCCTCGATGAAGCCGGTGGTGCCGTCGATCGGGTCGAGCAGGAAGATGCGAGGACGGCTCAGGCGTTCCGGCGTGTCGGCATCCTCTTCCGAGAGCCAGCCGTAGTCGGGGCGCGCGCCCAGCAGGATGGCGCGCAGCGCCTCGTTCACGGCAAGGTCGGCCTCCGTCACCGGCCCCGCGTCGTCGGGCTTGTCCCAGCGTTTCGCGGTGGGACCGTGATAGCGCAGCGCGACCTGGCCTGCCTCGCGCGCCGCACGGATCAGGAGCGCAAGGTCACTCTCCGGCAATCGTCAGCCCCTCGACCAGCAGCGAGGGCACCACGCGGCTGACCCAGGGCCGCGCGTCGTTCGCCGGCCGGATCGTCGCCAGCATCTCGCGCAGGTTGCCCGCCACCGTGCATTCGTTGACCGGCCAGGCGATCTGCCCGTTCTCGACCCAGAACCCCGAGGCGCCGCGCGAATAGTCGCCGGTGTTGGGGTTGATCGTGGCGCCGATCATCGAGGTGACGAGCAGCCCGGTGCCCATCTCGCGCAGGAGATCCTCCTGCGAGCGGTCCGACTGGGTGAGCGCCACGTTCCAGTTCGACGGCGACGGCGGCGAGGACAGGCCGCGCGCGGCGTTGCCGGTGGGCGCGCGGCCCAGCTTGCGGGCGGTGGCGAGGTCGAGGGTGAAGCCGGTGAGCGTCCCGTTCTGGACGATGGCGCGGCGCGCCGTCGGCAGCCCCTCTGCGTCGAAGGGGCGGGTGCCCTGCACGCGCGGGCGGTGCGGATCCTCGATCAGCGAAAGCTCGGCGGGCAGCACCGCCTCGCCTTCGGCATCGCGCAGCCAGGAGGCGCCGCGCGCGACGGCCGTGCCATTGGCGGCCGACAGCAGGTGGCCGATCAGCGAGGACGCGATGCGCTCGTCGAAGAGCACGGGCCAGGCCCCGGTCCGGGGGCGGCGCGGGTTCAGCCGCTCGACCGCGCGGCGGCCGGCACGCGCGCCGATCTCCTCGGCGCTGCGCAGGTCGGCGCCGAAGATGCGCCCGTCGCCGTCGTAGTCGCGCTCCATCTTCAGCCCCTCGCCCGCGATGGCCACGCAGGACAGGCTGTGGTCGGTGCGCGCGTAACCGCCGGAGAAGCCGTTGGTCGCGGCAAGATGCATGACCCGCTGGCCATAGGCGGCGGAGGCCGACTGCACCTGGGCGACCCCCTCGACGGCGAGGGCCGCGGCCTCTGCGCGCGCGGCGGCGTCCTGCAGCGCCTCCGGCGCGGGTTCGTCGGCCGGATCGGACAGCTCCAGCCCCTCGGCATCGCGCCGCTCGCTCAGCTGCGCGGGCTCGGCGAGGCCGGCATAGGGGTCGTCCGGCGCCTCGCGGGCCATGGCGACGGCGCGCTCTGCCATTGCCGCCAGCGTCTCGTCCCGCGGGTCGGAGGCCGAGACGCAGGCCTGTCGCCGCCCGATCAGTACCCGCAGCCCCAGATCGGTGGATTCCGCGCGCTCCGCCTGTTCCAGCGCGCCGCCGCGGATGTCGATGGTCACGGACCGGTCCGCGATGACCAGCGCATCCGCCGCCTCCGCGCCGGCGCGGCGCGCGGCCTCCAGCAGGGCGTGGGCCAGGCGTTGGGGACTGGGCGGGGTCATCGGGTGCTCCTTGCGGGGACGCCGCCGCAGCGGCACCCCGCGGAGGTAGACCGCCGGCCCGCCGCGCGCAAGGCGCGGGCCGGCGAAGAGCGCATCACTGGATGCGCTGCCCGTTGGCCAGCACCTGACCCTGCTCGTTGATCTCGATGGTCGATTCCAGCGTGTCGGGTCCGGCTGGAACGGCGAACATGCCCATCATCATGCGCGCGCCCATCGCCTGTTCCTGCGGTAGCAGGCCCATCTGCATCAGCGTGTCGAGGAGCGCCTCGGCGCCTTCCAGCCGCAGCGACAGCGTGCCTTCGGGCCGTGGCATCCCGTCGAAGGTTGCCCGGTCGCTGTTGTCGAAGGTGAACGCGCCCTGTCCGGTCAGTTCGGCGCCCAGCATGCTGACCAGAAACTGCGAAAGGTCCAGCGCATGCAGTTCCGCGGGCACATCCTCGTTCATTGCCATGCGCTGCATCGCCTGCGGATCGAAGACGTCGCCCAGCACGCGCGCCATGCCCGCAATATCCATCACGATGCTGGCGGGCTCGCGCGGCAGCATCTGGCCGGGGTCGAACATGGCCCAGATCTGCTCGCCCATCGTGAAGTCGCGCAATTCGACCAGCAGGTTGAAGGGCTCGGGGTCTTCCGTGGTGCCCACGGGCGCGGAGAAATCGAAGGCCGTCTCGCCGATGGCCGCCTCAATCGGAAAGGGCAGGTCCGACCCCTCGACGTTAATCTGCGTGCCCGCGCCGGAGCCTGCGTAGGTCAGCCGATCGGCATCCATCGCCGCACGAAAGTGGCTGCGGTCCGAACTGGTGCTGCCGGTGACGGTCTGCCCGTCCTCCTCGAAGGTGAAGTCGGTGTTCCCGCCGGTATAGCCGATCTGCCCGTCAAACGCGTAACCGGCGGCGAAGGCTGCGGACATGTCCTGCATGTCCATGTCCTGCGGGATCCGGGCCGTTCCCTCGAACGTCAGCGCGCGCAGCGCACCGTCGAAGGCGGCGCTGCCCCGCTCGCCCTCCATCGCCGGCGTGTTCACGTCATAGGAGACCTCCGCCACCGTCACCCTTTGCTCGAGGTCGCGCAGCTCGCCGGGCGTGACGACCGACTGGCCGGCCATCCCGGACGCCGTGACATCGACCGACACCTTGTCGCTGTCCAAGCTCTCGCCTTCGACGACAAGCTCGGCGAGCGACAGGCCCAGTTCCGACGCTGTATAATCATAGGTCATCTGGCTGTCGTCGCCCGACACCAGGACTTCCAGATCCCGGTGCATGACGGCAAGCGTCATGTCGACCGCCTCGGCGTCGGGCGGGCGGGCCTCGACCCGCATCTCGCTGGTCTCGGGATAGGCCACGCTGACCGTGCCGTCCTCGTTCTCGGTGAAACTGATCTCCGGCAGTTCCAGCGCGACGGTGCCGCCGTCTTCGGGCAGCGGCAGGCGCATGGTCATGTCGCGCACGCTGAGCGTGTCGCCCGACATCGAGTCGGTCGCCGTGACCTCGTAGCCGAAGCTCGACAGGTAGCTGCGCATGTCGTTCCAGACCTCCTGCGCGGTGAGGTCTGCGGCGGCGGGGGTGCCCAGGGCGCCGGCGGCGAGTGCGAGCGCGGCGGTGGATGACGAAAACCGCATGATGAATCCTTTCGGCAGGGAATGGTCCTGTCTCAGCATCCCCACAGCCGCTTTCCAAGGTCAAGGGCCGAGGGGTGGACCGGCGGCAGACAGCGACGTATCACGGATGCCGACAGAGGGAGGCTGCGATGACCGATCTGACGGGCAAGGCGGTGATGATCACGGGCGCGAGCCGCGGCATCGGGGCCGCCGCGGCGCGCGCCTTTGCCGGGGCGGGGGCGCAGGTGGCGCTGCTGGCGCGCTCCGGGACAGAGCTTGCCGATCTGGCCGGCGAGATCGGGCAGAACGCCATCGCCGTGCCCTGCAACGTCGCCCGCTTCACCGAGGTCGAGGCCGCGGTGCGCGCCTGCCTGCAGGCCTTCGGGCGGCTCGACGTGCTGGTGAACAACGCCGGCGTGATCGAGCCCATCGCCGGCCTGGCAGAGGCCGATCCCGACGCCTGGGCCAGCTGCATCGACGTGAACCTCAAGGGCGTCTTTCACGGGATGCGCGCCGCGATGCCGGTCATGGCAGAGAACGGCGGCGGCAGCATCCTGACCGTCAGTTCCGGCGCCGCGCATCACCCGCTGGAGGGCTGGAGCGCCTATTGCGCGTCGAAGGCGGCGGCGGCGATGCTGACGCGGTCCTGCGACCTGGAGGGCCGGGCGCAGGGCATCCGCGCCATGGGGCTCAGCCCCGGCACGGTGGCCACCGACATGCAGCGCACCATCAAGGCCTCGGGCGTCAACCCGGTGAGCCAGCTGGACTGGTCCGACCATATCCCGCCCGAGGCGCCGGCGAAGGCGCTGGTCTGGATGTGCGGGCCCGAGGCCGACGACTGGCTGGGGCAGGAAATCTCGCTGCGCGACCCCGAGATTCGCCGCAAGGCGGGCCTTGCATGATCCGCGTCGCGCGGGAGGGCGGGCTCGCGACCGCCGTGATCGACCGCCCGGACAAGGCCAACTCGCTGACGCTGGAAATGCTGCAGGACCTCGCCGACTGGGCAGAGGGCGCGGCAGCCGACGGCGCGCAGGCGCTGATCCTGACCGGGGAGGGTCGCGTATTTTCGGCCGGAGCGGACCTTGAGGCCGCGCGCGCCGGACTTGCCACCTCGCCCGTGTGGGAGCGGCTGTCGGGCGCCATCGCCGCTTTTCCGGGCCTTTCCATTGCCGCGCTCAACGGCACGCTTGCGGGTGGCGCGATGGGCATGGCGCTGGCCTGCGACCTGCGGCTGGCGGTGCCGGGGGCGAAGTTCTTCTATCCGGTGATGAAGCTGGGTTTCCTGCCGCAGCCCTCGGACCCCGGCCGGCTCGCCGCGCTGGTGGGGCCGGCGCGGGCGAAGCTGCTGCTGATGGGCGGCGCGAAGATCGAGGCCGAAGAGGCGCTGGCCTGGGGCCTGATCGACCGCATCGTGCCGCCCGAGGCGCTGATGGACGCGGCGCGCGCCCTGGCCGGGGACACGCTGTGCGCCACGCCCGAACACGCCCGCGCCATCAAGGCGCTCTGCCGCTGAGGGAGGAGACGCACCCCTCCTGCAATGGGCGATCGACCGGGTGGTGGCCTGGCAGGGCCGCCCGGTGATCTTCGACCGGCTCGATGCCGCGCGCACCGCGCTCGTGGTGATCGAAACGCAGGAATTCTTCACCTGCCCCGGCTTGCCGCTCGGGATGCCCGCCGCGCACGGGATCGTGCTGGCGATCGACCGCTGCGCCGACGGGGCTGCGCGCGGCGCGGGCAGGCTTCGCGGGCACTTTCGGTGACGTGCAGACGGTGGATCAGGCGCTGACGCATCCGGTCGTGCCGGTGGCCGCCGGCGCCTAACGCTTCCGCCGCGGGCCCGGCGAACGGGAGTGGAACGCGGGCGGGCGCTTTGCCACCCAGGCGGCGAACTTCGCAAGGCGGGGATGGGCGCGCAGCGCTTCGGGCGTGCTGAAGCTGCGCGCAAGCTCGGCCTCGGTCAGCGTGGCGTGGATCTCGTTGTGGCAGATCTGGTGCATCAGCACCGTGGGCCCGCCCTTGCCGCCCTTCAGCTTCGGGATCAGGTGATGCAGGCTTTGCGGCGCGCCGGGCGGAATCGGGCGGCCGCAGAGCGGGCAGGTCGGGTCGTCGGTCATCGGATGCGAGGATGGCGCAGTCCGGGAGGGAGGCAAGAGGCATGGAGCGGCCCGAGGCGCTGGTGGTGGGCGCAGGCCCCGCGGGACTGATGGCGGCGGAAGAGCTGGCGCGCGCAGGCGCCCGGGTCGTCGTGGCCGAGGCGAAGCCCTCCGTCGCGCGCAAGCTGCTGATGGCGGGCAAGTCCGGGCTGAACCTGACCAAGGAGGAGGCGTTCGGGGCCTTCTGCGACGCCTATGGCGCTGCTACCGCGTCGTTGCGCCCGATGCTCGCGGCCTTCGGACCGCGGGAGGTCTGTGCATGGGCCGAGGGGCTGGGCCAGCCGCTCTTCACCGGATCGTCGGGCCGCGTCTTTCCAAAGGCGATGAAGGCCTCGCCGCTCCTGCGCGCGTGGCTGTCGCGGCTGGCGGATCAGGGGGTGGAGTTTCGCACCCGCTGGCGCTGGCAGGGGTGGGCGGGCGAGGCGCTGCGCTTTGCCACGCCAGAAGGAGAAAGATCGCTCGCGCCGGGGGTCGCGGTGCTCGCGCTGGGCGGGGCAAGCTGGGCGCGGCTGGGCTCCGACGGTGCCTGGGCGCCGTGGCTGGCGGAGCGCGGCGTGCCGCTCGCCCCCTTCGCGCCGTCGAACGCGGCGCTTTCGGTGGACTGGTCGGCGCACATGGCGCGGCACTTCGGCGCGCCGGTGAAGCCACTGGCGCTGATGGCCGGGAAAAGGCGCGTGCGCGGCGAGGCGGTGATCTCCGCCAGGGGGCTGGAAGGCGGCGGGCTCTATCCCCTGACACCGGCGCTGCGGAACGGTGCGCCGCTGACGCTCGACCTCGTTCCCGATCTGGATGGCGAAACGGTGGCCGACCGGCTGGCCCGCCCGCGGGGCAGGCTGTCGCGCGCAAACCATCTGCGCCGGGCGCTGCGCCTCGACCCCGCGCGGCTGGCGCTGCTCAACGAGTTCGCCCGCCCCCTGCCGGACGACCCGAAGGCGCTGGCGCGGCTGGTCAAGGCGTTGCCGGTCCTTCACGCCGGCCTGCGCCCGATGGACGAGGCGATCTCGACCGCTGGCGGCGTGCGCTGGTCAGGGCTGACAAAGGGGCTGGAGCTGCGCGCCCTGCCGGGTATCTTCGCCGCCGGAGAGATGCTGGACTGGGAGGCGCCCACCGGGGGCTACCTGCTGACCGCCTGCCTTGCCACAGGGCGGTGGGCCGGCCGGGCGGCGGCGGCGCACTTGCACTCCGCCGGAGCAGAGGGCACCTGAGACCGCGAAGGAGACCCGCCATGCGCGCCGATTACGCCGAGTTGCGCCGCCGGATCGCGGCGCTGACCGAGGGAGAGACCGACGCCGTCGCGCTGATGGCGACCGTGGCGTGCGAGTTGCACCATGCAGACGCGCGCTTCGACTGGACCGGCTTCTACCGCGTGACCGCGCCAGAGGTGCTCAAGATCGGCCCCTATCAGGGCGGGCACGGCTGCCTGACGATCCCCTTCGCGCGCGGCGTCTGCGGCGCGGCGGCGCGGACGGGTGAGGTGCAGATCGTGGACGACGTGGAGGCCTTTCCCGGGCACATCGCCTGTTCCGCCTCGACCCGGTCGGAGATCGTGCTGCCGGTGCGCGACGGCGCCGGCCGCCTGATCGGCGTGCTCGACATCGACAGCGATGCGCGCGCCGCCTTCGGCCCCGGTGATGCGGCGGGGCTGGGCGCGATCCTTGCGGACGTGTTCGGGCGGCTCTGAGGCGCTCGTCCCTCCCGCCGGTCGGTCCTCGCGACGCCCGGCGAGGAGGGACCGCCAGGGACCGACGAGGGGCCGCCGCCTCAGCCGAACTTGCCCCTGATAAAGGCCCGCGCCAGCGGATCGCGGGCGGCGGTGAAGATCAGCTCCGTGGGTCCGATCTCGCGCAGTTCGCCGAGGTGGAAATAGGCCACGCGGTCGGCCACCCGCCGCGCCTGCATCATCGAATGTGTCACCAGCACCACCGACAGCCGGCGCTTGAGTTCCATCACCAGCCTTTCCACGGCGGCCGTGGCGATCGGGTCGATCGAGCCGGTGGGCTCGTCCATCAGGAGCACCTCCGGGTCGGTCGAGAGCGCCCGCGCGATGCAGAGCCGCTGCTGCTGTCCGCCCGACAGGTCGGTCCCCTCCATGTCGTGCAGGTGATCCTTCACCTCGTCCCACAGATGGGCGCGGCGCAGGCAGTCCTCGACCACGACGTCCAGCTCGGCGCGGGTCCGGGCCAGGCCGTGGATGCGCGGCCCGTAGGCCACGTTGTCCCAGATCGACATGGGAAAGGGGTTCGGCTTCTGCGCGACCCAGCCGAAACGGCGGCGGTGCAGCGGCGGATCGACGTCGTGCGCATGGATATCATGGCCCTGCATCGTCACGCGGCCCGTGACGCGCACGTTCGTCTGACCCTCGTGCATCCGGTTGAGCACCTTCAGCGCGGTGGACTTGCCGCAGCCCGATGGCCCGATGAAGGCGAGGCATTCGCGCGGGTAGAGGTCGAAGCTCACGTCGCGCAGAGCGTGCGTGCCGTCGCCGTACCACAGGTTCAGGTCCTCGATCTGCATCACCGGGGCGGCGTTGTCGCGGGGCTCCGGCATGGTTTGGCGGTCTTCCCTTTCGTCGAACATCACGGCCTCCTTCAGCCTGTTGCGCGCCAAGTGTGCGTGAGGCACGCAGCGCCCGTTTTCGATCCAGATCAAACCGCCGCAGATTTCACAAAAAATTCACATGACCGACGGCTGGCGCGTCGTGCGCCGCGGGCAGGAAAAACCGCGGAGCGGACAGGAGATGCCGATGCTCCGGCCGACAGCCGCCCTCAACCGCCGCATGGTGCTGCGCGGGCTGGCCGCCCTGCCCGCCACCGGGCTGAACCGCGTCAGTCGCCCAGCTTCTTGTGCACCTCGTCGAGGTCGATCTCGCCCACCGGCATCTTGTTGGCCGGATTCTCGAAGTCGTATTTGAAGAGTTCGAAATCGCGGTGGTAGATCTCGTAGACGAGGTGCATCGACAGGTCGTCGAAATAGTCCTCGACCGGGTGCAGGCGCTTGGGCCCGTGCCCCTCGCTCTCGTTGAAGCGGGGCACGCGCGCCAGATCCACGGGATGCGGCGTGTCGATCGCGTCGAGCACGGACTGCATCCCCTCGTCGAACCTCTCGGTCCAGAAGATGTGGTCGTAGCGCCCGCCGTTGACGATGAAGGTCGAGACGTGGCCGGAGACCGCGGACCAGTGGATGTCGGGTTCCATCGGGCGTTTCCAGCGGATCGTGTCCCGCGCGAAGAGCAGGAAGCGGCGGAAGCTGCGGATCTGGTCGAACTCCCGGCTGCCGTCCTCGCCGCCGACCTCGATGCCGTATTTCTGGATCAGCAGCGGCACCAGGTTGCCGCGGTAGCGCTTGCCGTTGCGCTGGATGCCGCAGATCTTGTCGAAGAAGGACGACAGGATGCGCGTGTAGGGATTGCGCACGCAGGTGAAGGCATAGGCGCTGTGGGTCTTCACGTTGGCGGCAATCCGCGGCTGGCTCTCCTCCAGCGCCCATTTGTGCAGGCCCTCGGTCGCGTCATGGATGTCGCCGTCGTAGAAGCGGCCATGGTCCGAGTAGTGCAGGATCTGGCCGATGGTCGAGCAGGCGCATTTCGGCACCACGCGGTAGACCACGCTTTCGCTCTCGGTCATCCATGTGCCGGGAAACCCCATCGGGCTGTCCTGCCTCTGTCCTGATTCGCCGTCTGCCTCGTCGGCCTTGCGTTGCCTGCGCCGGCCCATTGCCCTTGGTGTTGTTATATTCCGAGGGTAAACAGCATGGAAAGGTGGTTTCTTCGGCGCCCGTTCATGCGAGGCAGGCAGAGAAGGGACCGGACAGGCGGGGAAGCGGATCGCGCACGGCATGGCAAGGATCGCCTTCATACTGCTTTGCCACAAGGATCCCGAGGCCGTCGTGAAGCAGGCCCAGCGCCTGACCGCGGTCGGCGACTTCATGGCGATCCACTTCGACGCCCGATCGCGGTCAGAGGATTATCACCGCATCAGGGCGGCGCTCGACGGCAACCTCAACGTGACCTTCGCGCGCCGCCGGGTGAAGTGCGGCTGGGGAGAATGGTCGCTTGTCGCCGCCACGCTGGAGGCGGTGCGCGCGGCCGAGGAGGCGTTTCCGCAGGCCACGCATTTCTACATGCTCTCGGGCGACTGCATGGCGATCAAGTCGGCCGAATACGCCCACGCCTTTCTCGACGCGGCCGACCGCGACTACATCGAGAGTCACGATTTCTTCGCCTCGGACTGGATCAAGACCGGGCTGAGGGAAGAGCGCCTCATCTATCGCCACGTCTTCAACGAGCGCAGGCGCAAGGCGCTGTTCTACGCCGCGCTCGAATGGCAGAAGCGCCTGGGGCTCAGTCGCCGCATCCCCGGGGACCTGCAGGTCATGATCGGCAGCCAGTGGTGGTGCCTGCGCCGGCGCACGATCGAGGCGATCCTCGATTTCGTCGTGCGGCGGCCCGACGTGGTGCGCTTCTTCCGCACCACCTGGATCCCGGACGAGACATTCTTTCAGACGCTGGTGCGCCACCTCATCCCCGAAACCGAGATCGAGAACCGCACGCTGACCTTGCTGATGTTCTCGGACTACGGGATGCCGGTGACCTTCTACAACGATCACTACGACCTGCTGCTGAGCCAGGACGCGCTCTTCGCCCGCAAGATCAGCCCGGAGGCGACCGAGCTGACCCGCCGGCTGGGCCTGCTCTACGCCTCGCAGGGCACCGAGTTCCCGATCTCGAACGAGGGCCGCAGCCTCTACCGCTTTCTCACGCAGCGCGGGCGGATCGGCCGCCGCTTCGCCCCGCGGTTCTGGGAAACCGAGGGCTCGCTCGGGCGCGAGCGCGAGTTGCTGATCGTGGTCTGCAAGAAATGGCATGTCGCGAAGCGGCTCGTGGACCGCATCCGCCAGATGACCAACATCCCCTGCGTCGAATACCTGTTCAACGAAGAGGCGACGCAACTCCCGGATCTCGGCGGCATCGAGGCCACCATGGGCAAGCGTCACCGGCACCGCCGCGCGTTGCTCCGGATGCTCTTCGAGCATTTCGAGGCCGACCGGCTGGTGATCTGCCTCGATCCGGCGAACCTGGACCTGCTGCAGGACTTCTGTGGCGACCGCTCCGTCACGCGGCTGCTGGAGGTGGAGTGCCGGTTCTCCGACGCCTATCTGGTGGGACATGCGATGCGCGTGGGCCTGGCGGGGGAGCGCACGCCGCCCGAGACGCTCGCGCGCCTGCTGCCCACGATCCGCAACGAGATGGCCTTCGAAAGCGACAGAATCCGCGACGCGGCCTTCGAGAACCACCTGCGCCTGCGCGAGACCGATCCGCCCGAGACCAACGCGCAGCCACTGGCCGAATTCCTTGGCCTGGCTCCCGACAAGGCGCTAGAGATCGCGCGGACCGACCACCTTTTCGCCGACTGAGGGAGCGACGGATGGGCTACAGCTACGACGATCAGAACGTGTTCGCAAAGATCCTGCGCGGGGAGATCCCGAACAGGACGGTGATGGAGACCGAGCACAGCCTGGCCTTCGAGGACATCAACCCGCAGGCGCCGGTGCATGTGCTGGTCATCCCGAAGGGGCCTTACGTCAATCACGATCACTTCGCGGCCGAGGCCACCGATGCCGAGATCGTCGATTTCACCCGCACCCTGGGCGAGGTCTGCCGCAAGCTTGGCGTGACGCCGGGGGCCGAGGGTGCGGGATATCGCCTGTTGTCGAACGCGGGGCGCGATGCCAACCAGGAGGTGCCGCATCTGCACGTCCACGTCTTCGCCGGCGGTCGCCTGGGGCCGATGATCCTTCGACGCGACTGAGCGGCGACGCGCGGGACCGTGCCAGCGGGGCGTGGCTCGGACGGGGGATTCCTGTTTGGAAGATGGGCTTGGGCCATCCGCCACGCAGACGTGACGGCCTGTGTCTTGGCGGCGCCGTCGAGGCCCCTAAGTCTGTCCCGTATTGTCAGAGGACGGACACATGGCCCATCGGTGGAAGAACGATCTGTCGGAGCGGGACGTCACGCCCGAGGGTGCCTGGCTGACGCGGCGCGGGCTGATGGCGGGGGCAGGGGGGCTTGCCCTGGCCGGTCTTGCCGGGCGTGCAGGCGCCGCCGAGGGGCTGGAGCCCAACACCTGGGAAGAGATCACCACCTACAACAACTTCTACGAGTTCGGCACCGACAAGGCGGATCCGGCGCAACATGCGGGCGCGATGACGGTGTCGCCCTGGTCGGTACGGATCGACGGGCTGGTGGACCGGCCCGCCGACTACGCGCTGGAGGATATCCTGTCGCGCATGACCATCGAGGAGCGCATCTATCGCTTCCGCTGTGTCGAGGCCTGGTCGCGCGTGGTGCCCTGGAACGGCTTCGAACTGGCCGACCTGCTGCAGATGGCGGGGGTGCAGAACGATGCGCGCTATGTCGCCTTCGAGACCCATCTGAACCGCGACGAGATGCCGGGCGTGCGTTTCCCGGTGCTGGACTGGCCCTATGTCGAGGGGCTGCGCCTTGACGAGGCGATGCATCCGCTGACGATCATGGCGACCGGCCTCTACGGCCGCGACCTGCCCAACCAGAACGGCGCGCCGCTGCGGCTGGTGGTGCCATGGAAATACGGCTTCAAGTCGATCAAGTCCGTGGTGCGGATCACGCTCACGGCAGAGGAGCCGCCGACCAGCTGGAACAAGGCCAACCCGCGCGAATACGGCTTCTATTCCAACGTGAACCCCGAGGTGGACCATCCCCGCTGGAGCCAGGCGACCGAAAGGCGGATCGGCGCGGGCATTTTCGCGCGGCGCGAGCCCACGCTGATGTTCAACGGCTACGCCGACGAGGTGGGCGATCTCTACGCCGGCATGGACCTGACCCGCTTCTTTTGATGCCGCTCGCCACCGCGATCAACGGGGCGACCCGCCGGGTGCCGGTCTGGGCGGTCTGGGTGGCGGGGCTTGCGCCTGTTCCCTGGCTCGTCTGGCAGGCGGCGACCGGCGGGCTCGGGGTGGAGCCCGTGGAGGCGCTGGAGCACCGGCTGGGCGAGCTTGCGCTGCAGATCCTGATCGCTTCGCTCGCGGTGACGCCGCTGCGCCGGCACCTGGGCGTGAACCTGATCCGCTTTCGCCGGGCGCTGGGGCTTCTGGCCTTCGCTTATGTCGCCCTGCACCTTGCGGTCTGGCTGCTGCTGGACGTGCAGACGCTGTCGCGGGTGTGGGAGGACATCGTCAAGCGACCCTACATCACGGTCGGCATGGCCGGCTTTCTGCTGCTCCTTCCGCTCGCCATCACCTCGAACGACTGGTCGGTGCGCCGCCTGGGGGCGGCCGGCTGGCGGCGGCTGCACCGCCTGGCCTATCCGGCGGCGATTCTGGGCGCCGTGCACTACGTTATGCTGGCCAGGGGGGTCCAGCTGGAGCCGCTGCTCTATCTGGCGGCGATTCTGGGCCTGCTGGCCCTGCGGCTGCGTCTGCCGCGGCGGCAGGCGGCCTGAGCGCGACAGGAAATTGCCCTGCGCGGGCTCCCGCACGCAAGATGCTGACCGCGCGCGTGGGGTGACGCCGGGGCGTGTCCGGGCGCACGCAAAAAATCCGCGACGCTGCGCATTTTCCACTTGCGGGAGCCGTCCGCTCTCCGTAGATAGCGCTTCACCGGCGGCGCTGAGGGATTGGCGCGGTTG
>NZ_JBKHAQ010000070.1:0-15125 GCF_046542825.1 Rhodosalinus sp.
AGGGCGGGCAGGCCTGCGTGCAGGTCTTCTTCATCCGCGCCAACCAGAACTGGGGCAACCGCGACTTCTATCCGCGCGTCGGCCCGGACGTGTCCGAGGCGGAGGCGATGGAGGCCTTCCTCGGCCAGTTCTACGACAACAAGGAGCCGCCGCGCCTGATCCTGCTGTCGCACCCGATCGAGAACACGGACCTGATGCAGGAAGCGCTTACCGGCAAGCTGGGCCGCAAGGTCGAGCTTGCGGTCCCGAAGCGCGGCGAGAAGGCCGAACTGGTGGAGAGCGCCGCGCGCAACGCCCGCGAGAGCCTCGGCCGCAAGATGGCCGAGACGGCGACGCAGGCGAAGCTTTTGCGCGGGCTTGCAGAGGCGCTGGACCTCGACGCGCCGCCCCGCCGGATCGAGGTCTACGACAACTCGCACATCATGGGCACGAACGCCGTGGGCGCGATGATCGTCGCCGGCCCCGAGGGCTTCGAGAAGAGCCAGTACCGCAAGTTCAACATCCGCGGCGAAGAGCTGACCCCCGGCGACGATTTCGGCATGATGAAGGAGGTGCTCACCCGCCGGCTCAAGCGGCTGCTGAAGGAAGATCCGGACCGACAGTCGGCGGCCTGGCCCGATCTGCTGCTGATCGATGGCGGAGCCGGGCAGGTGAGCGCGGTGCAGGGCATCCTGAACGAGATGGGGGTCACGGACCTGCCGGTTGTGGGCGTGGCCAAGGGCATCGACCGCGATGCCGGCAAGGAAGAGTTTCACCGCCCCGGCCGACGGCCCCTTGCCCTGCGGCACGACGACCCGGTTCTCTATTTCGTGCAGCGGCTGCGCGACGAGGCGCACCGCTTCGCCATCGGCACGCATCGCGCCAAGCGAGCCAAGGCCGTGGCGGCGAACCCGCTCGACGAGATCGCCGGTGTTGGCGCCTCGCGCAAGCGCGCGCTGCTGGCGCATTTCGGATCGGCCAAGGCGGTGACCCGCGCCGACCTGGCGGACCTCAGGGCGGTTGAAGGGATCTCGGACGCGCTGGCGGAGCGCATCTACGCCCATTTCAACGAGGGCACCTAAGCGGGCGATTTTTCGATCGAAAAATCGCTCCGCGACTTACGCAAGCTTCCGAAGAATTTTCGATCGAAAATTCTTCTTCAGGCCCAGACACCTTCGGTCGCGGCACGGATCGCGCGAATGTTCTCGCCGTAGGGTGCGGGGGCGGATGCCGACCCACCACGGAAGACCGCCGAGCCTGCAACAAGAACGTCTGCCCCCGCCTCGACCACGCGGCCCGCCGTCTGTGCGTCCACGCCACCGTCCACCTCCAGGTGAATGGGCCGGTCGCCGATCATGCGCTTGAGCTGCGCGATCTTGGCAACCTGGCTCTCGATGAACTTCTGCCCGCCGAAGCCCGGGTTCACCGTCATCACGCAGATCAGGTCCACCATGTCGAGCACGGGCGCCACCGCCTCGGCCGGCGTGCCCGGGTTGAGCGCGACACCGGGCTTAACGCCTGCCGCGCGGATCGCCTGAAGCGTTCGGTGCAGATGCGGCCCGGCCTCGACATGCGCGGTCAGCATGTCGGCGCCTGCGTCGGCGAAGGCCTCGATGTAAGGATCCACCGGCGCGATCATGAGGTGCACGTCCATGACCGTCGTGATGTGGGGGCGCAGCGCCTTGCACATGGCAGGCCCGAAGGTGATGTTCGGCACGAAATGCCCATCCATCACGTCGACGTGGATCCAGTCCGCGCCCTGCGCCTCCGCGGCACGGCATTCGGCGCCGAAATTCGCGAAATCGGCGGCGAGGATCGAGGGGGCGATCTTGACGGCGGGCATGGCAGCGACTCCTCTGGGCTGGCGCCGATATAGGGGCGGGGGCGCCCGCTGTCAGCCCGCCTTGAAGGGCGCCATGCCCTCGCGCGCCAGTTGATCGGCGCGCTCGTTCTCGGGGTGGCCTGCGTGCCCCTTGACCCATTCCCAGGTCACGTCGTGCCGGCCCTGAGCCGCGTCGAGCCGCTGCCACAGTTCGGCATTCTTCACGGGCTTCTTCGCCGCGGTCTTCCAGCCGTTTTTCTTCCAGCCGTGGATCCAGCCGGTCACGCCATTCTTCACATAGGCGCTGTCGGTCACCACGGTGATGGTTGAGGGGCGTTCCAGCGCCTCGAGCGCGGCGATGGCGGCCATCAGTTCCATGCGGTTGTTGGTGGTCGCGGCTTCGCCGCCCTTCAGCTCGCGCTCCTTCAGCACGGTCTCGCCGTCCACGGCCCGCAGCAGCACGCCCCAGCCGCCCGGACCGGGGTTGCCCGAACAGGCGCCGTCCGTGAAGGCGTAGAGTTCAGGCACGGCCGGTGAGCACCACGAAGGTTTCCTCGGCACCGGCCAGCCCGCGGCCGTTTCCGCGCCGTGTCCTCAGCACGGTGAAGCCTGCCTGTTCCAGCGCATCGCGCAGCTCCGCCTCGCTGTAGTAGGCATAGAAGCGGCCCAGCGAATCCCGTCCCTCGCCCTCTCCGAGTTTCATGCCAAGGCTCAGCGCGCCGTGCGCGCGCAGGGCGCGGCGGATCCGGCGCAGGTGGCCGGGAAACGCCCTGCGCGGTGCATGCAGCAGGCTGAAGTTGGCCCAGACGCCGTCGTAGCGCGCCTCGGCCACCAGATCCTCGAAGGGGCCGACGGCCACCTCAAGCCCGTACGCGGCCGCAGCATGCCGTGCCATCTCGCGCGATGCATCCGTCGCCTCGACCGAAAACCCCTCTGCCGCGAAGCGCGCGGCCCAGTGCCCGGGCCCGCACCCGAGGTCGAGAATGCGCCCGCCGGCCGGCAGCAGGGCCACGAAGGCGGCATGGTCTTCTTCCTGGTCGGTGTTGCTGCTGTGCGCGAAGCCGCGCGCATAGTCATCTGCCGCCTTCGCGTAGGCGCGCATCGTCTCGCCGTCCTGGCTCATGCGATCGCCACCACGCCAAGACAGATCACGACGATCACCGTCAGCAGGAGCCGCAGGGGCATCCACCACGCTGGCGCGAGCCCCTGCCGCGCGAACAGCCAGTCGAGCCCCAGCAGCCCCGCGAAGCCCGCCATCAGGCTGATGGCCGCGGCGCCCGAACCGCCCCCGGTCGTGAAGAAGGCCCAGAGCGCGGGGATTACCGACAGCGCATAACCGGTCGCGGCAACCCGCCCGCCGGCCTTCGTGGAGAAGCCCCACAGCACGCCCGACATGAACGACAGGATCACCGCGCCGTAGAAGAGGCTGACATAGGGCCCCACGAAGCGCGGCCCGAGCGCGCGCAGGCCCCAGGCCTGCAGCGAAGGGTCGAGCACGGTGGCGGCGCCCCAGACGAAGGGAATGAGCCCGGCGAGGCCGAGGAGCAGCGGGGCGCGGGGCACGTCGGAGAGACTCTGCATGGTGCGGGTTCTAACGCCTCGCGCGGCGGAGGAAAGGGGACGTGCGGCGCAGTCTGCGCGACCGATTGAACCGCATGTCGGCGGACGCCGGCCCGAATCAGACTCCGGCGGGCTCGCGCAGCACGCGCGGCACCTTGAAGTTGACGTTTTCCTTCGCGGTTTCCACCAGTTCGACCGTCACCTCGTACCGGGCGCGGAAGGCCTCGATCACCTCGTCCACCAGCTCCTCGGGGGCAGAGGCGCCGGCCGTGATTCCCACGCTGCCGATGCCGTCGAGCGCGCGCCAGTCGATGTCGGCTGCCCGCTGCACCAACTGCGCATAAGGACAGCCCGCGCGGCGCCCGACCTCGACCAGTCGCTTCGAGTTCGACGAGTTCGGCGCCCCCACCACCAGCATCGCGTCGCAGTGCGGCGCCATGGCCTTCACCGCCTCCTGACGGTTGGTCGTCGCATAACAGATGTCTTCCTTGTGCGGTCCCACGATGGCCGGGAAGCGCGCCTTCAGCGCAGCGACGATCCCTGCCGTGTCGTCCACCGAGAGCGTGGTCTGCGTGACGAAGGCGAGCTTTTCGGGATCGCGCACCTCGACCCGCGCCACGTCCTCGACCGTTTCGACGAGCAGGACCTCGCCCTCCGGCAACTGGCCCATGGTGCCCACGGTCTCGGGGTGGCCGGCATGGCCGATCATGATCATCTGCAGCCCGTTGGCGTGATGCCGCTCGGCCTCGATATGCACCTTGCTGACCAGCGGACAGGTGGCGTCCACGAAGAGCATCTCGCGCCGCGCCGCCTCGGCAGGAACCGCCTTGGGCACCCCGTGGGCGGAAAAGATCACCGGCCGGTCGTCGGGGCACTCGTCGAGTTCCTCGACGAAGACGGCGCCCTTCGCGCGCAGCTCGTTCACGACATGGGCGTTGTGCACGATCTCGTGTCGGACGTAGACGGGCGAGCCCCATTTCCCGAGCGCCATCTCGACGATCTGGATCGCGCGGTCCACGCCGGCGCAGAAGCCGCGCGGCGCAGCGAGGTAGAGAGTGAGGGCGGGCTTGGTCATGCGGGCCTCCGGTCCTTTGTCCAGACCTAATCGCCCATGGCCGCGCGGTCCAGAACCTCGACGCCGCCTGCGAATTTTCGGCAGGAAATTCGCAGGCCGCGCGCCGCGCCGGCAAGAGAAAAAGCTTCGTCAGAAGGTTTTTCGGCGGATCGGTGCGCAGGCGGAGGCGAATCGCCCGCCGCGGCCGCATCGCGCCTTTTCCGTCTCGTGCGCGGAAAGCGGCGATGCCGGCCCTCGGAGTGACGCTTCCGGGGCCCGCGCTCGACCAGCCGCTGGCCGCAGAGCGGCATCTGCCCCACCCCGACCCCGCCCCCTGCCGGGCCGTGGCGAGAGCATCCGCAGGGACGACTGCGCCGGCTGCCACGGCGCGGCGCCTCCGGGGCAAGGCGGACCGGCGAAGCCCGGGGCCCGGCGGCGTTCTGCCCGCTCCGCCCCATTATGAAACAGGCCACACCTGGCATCGCTCCGACTCCCTTCCGATCGACATCGTGACGCGGGGGCGAAGCTGTGGCCGGCAGCGGCGACCGCCCGAACATGCCGGGATCCGGCGCACTGTTGCCCGGGCGGGAGATCCTGGATCTTCTCGGCTGCATCAAGAGCGCAGGCCGGCCCGCATCGTCGAGGGTCGCGATGCGGTGAGCCGTGATGTCGCGCGCTGCGCGCGCAATGGAGGGTCAGGCGCCAATCGCCGCCGCCGTGCCCCAGGCGAGAACGGCGTAGCGACCGGTCTTGGCCACGGCGACCAGCAGGAGAAAGAGCCCGAAGGGCGTGCGCATCAGCCCGGCGATCACGGTAAAGGCATCGCCGAAGGGCGCCCAGCTCAGCAGCAGCGTCCAGACGCCCCAACGCGCATAAAGGCGCTCTGCGCGCGCCATCTGCGTCTCGCTCGCCGGGAACCACCGTCTGCTCGCAAGCTGCGCACCCCCGCGGCCGAGGATGTAGTTGACCACGGCGCCCAGCGTATTCCCGACCGACGCCACCACGATCAGCGTGGCGACCGGCGCCGCGCCCGCGATCTGCAACCCGGCAAAGACGAATTCCGACTGGAACGGCAGCACGGTTGCGGCGCCGAAGGCCGCCACGAAGAGCCCGGTGAGTTCTGCGGCATCGCTCCAGGTCATGGGCCACAGGGCCGCGCCGGCGCTACTCGTCCGCGTGCGCTGCCCGCAGGTCGCGCTCGCCCTGCTGTTCGCGGGGCGGGCGGCCGATGACATCCTTGAGGTCGTCAAGATCGATGAAGTTGTCGGCCTGGCGGCGCAACTCGTCCGCGATCATCGGCGGCTGGCTTCGGATCGTCGAGACGATCGAGACGCGCACGCCCTGCCGCTGGATGCTCTCCACCAGTGGCTTGAAGTCGCCGTCGCCGGAGAACAGCACCATGTGGTCCATGCGCGGCGCAAGCTCCATGGCATCAACCGCAAGCTCGATGTCCATGTTGCCCTTGACCTTCCGCCGGCCCTGGCTGTCGGTGTATTCCTTGGCCGGTTTCGTGACCATCGTGAAGCCGTTGTAGTGCAGCCAGTCCACCAGCGGGCGGATCGGCGAGTATTCCTCGCTTTCGATCAGCGCGGTATAGTAGAAGGCGCGCAGCAGCTTCCCGCGCCGCATGAATTCCTGGCGCAGCAGCTTGTAGTCGATGTCGAAGCCAAGCGACTTGGCCGTCGCATACAGGTTCGCCCCGTCGATGAACAGCGCAAGCCGTTCGTCCTTGTAAAACATTGCAAAATGCCCTTTTCGTCGGAGTGGCAGCCGCGGTTTCCCGGGCCGAGTGGAAGCCCCCCCGATCGGCAGCCAATTCTGTCGAAGATAGGAGCTTTTCGGAGTGGCACAAGAGCAGGCAGAGGCGCCCGGAGCGGGCTTTGGTGCGTCCGCGGCCACCGCACTTGTCGCGCTCGGCGCAAATGCTCCGTTCGGGCGTTCCATGCCAGTGGAAACGTTGCGTCAGGCGCTTGCGCGGCTGGACGAGGAGACTGGCGCCGATATCCGCGCCAGTCGCATGTGGCGCACGCCGGCGGTGCCTGCCGGGTCCGGACCCGATTTCGTCAATGCCGCCGCGGCCCTGAGCTGGAGCGGGCGGCCGGAAGAGCTTCTGTCGATCCTGCACGCGGTGGAGGCGGAGTTCGGGCGCGTCCGGCGCGACCGGTGGGGGCCACGCACGCTGGACCTCGATCTGCTCGGGGTGGGAGAGCGGGTCCTGCCAGACCGCGCGACCTTCGAGGCCTGGGCCAAGCTGCCGGCCGACCGGCAGGGCCGCGAGGCGCCGGAGCGGCTGATCCTGCCGCATCCGCGGATGCATGAGCGCGCCTTTGTCCTGGTCCCGCTGGCGGAGGTTGCGCCGGACTGGCGTCACCCGGTGCTCGGTCGCTCCGTCGCCATGATGGTCGAGGCGCTTGCCGCGCCGGCGCGTGCGGGGCTCGCGCCGATGTGATCCGATACTTGCGCATTCCGTCGGGACGCTATAAATCACTGGCTTTCCGCTCACCCGCGTTTGCAGGACTGGAGTGCCCAATGGCCCGCGTTACCGTCGAAGACTGCGTCGACAAGGTTCCCAACCGTTTCGAGCTGGTGATGCTCGCCGCGCATCGCGCCCGCGAGATCTCGTCCGGTAGTCCGCTGACGGTGGACCGCGACAACGACAAGAACCCTGTCGTCGCGTTGCGGGAGATCGCTGAAGAGACGCAGCAGGCCAACGACCTGCGCGAACGGCTGATCGAATCGAACCAGTCCCAGATCGAGGTGGACGAGCCCGAGGACGACTCGATGGCGCTGCTGATGGGCGGCGGCGAGCCGGACCGCCCGTCCGAGGACGAGATGCCGGACGAAACGCTCCTGCGCCAGTTGATGGAGGCACAGGGAGAGCGGTGAGGGCGCGCGGACGTCCCTGTCCCCGATGACGGTGCTGGCGGCGGAAGCTCTCGGCGCAGACGAGCTCGTCGCGCTGGTTCGCCGCTACAACCCGCGCTCCAACGGCCGGCTGATCGCCGAGGCGTTCGAGTATGGCCGCGCCATGCACGAAGGCCAGTTCCGCCATTCCGGCGAGCCCTATTTCACCCATCCCGTCGCGGTGGCCGAAATCCTGGCCGCGCAGCAGCTTGACGACGCGACCATCGTCACGGCCCTGCTGCACGACACGATCGAGGACACCAAGTCCACCTATGCCGAGATCGAGCGCCGCTTCGGCGAAGAGATCGCGATGCTGGTGGACGGGGTCACCAAGCTGACCAAGCTGCAGCTTTCCTCGACCGAGACCCAGCAGGCCGAGAACTTCCGCAAGCTGTTCATCGCCATGTCGAAGGACGTGCGCGTGATCCTCGTCAAGCTCGCGGACCGGCTTCACAACATGCGCACCATCAAGGCGATGCGCCCCGAGAAGCAGGGCAGGAAGGCGCGCGAGACGATGGAGATCTATGCGCCGCTCGCCGGCCGCATGGGGATGCAGTGGATGCGCGAGGAACTCGAGGACCTGGCATTTCGCGTGCTCAATCCCGAGGGCCGCGCCAGCATCATGCGCCGGTTCATCACCCTGCAGAAGGAGGCGGGGGACGTCATCCCGCGCATCACCGGCGACATGCGCGTGGAACTGGGCAAGGCGGGGGTGGAGGCAGAGGTCTTCGGCCGCGCCAAGAAGCCCTATTCGATCTGGCGCAAGATGCAGGACAAGCAGCTGGGGTTCTCGCGCCTTTCGGACATCTACGGCTTCCGCGTGATCACCACTTCCGAGATGGACTGCTACCGCGCGCTGGGCGCGATCCATCAGCGCTGGCGCGCGGTGCCCGGCCGGTTCAAGGACTACATCAGCCAGCCCAAGTCGAACGGTTACCGCAGCATTCACACCACCGTCTCGGGCCGGGACGGCAAGCGCGTCGAGGTGCAGATCCGCACCCGGGCGATGCACGAGGTGGCCGAGACGGGTGTCGCCGCGCACTGGTCCTACCGCGATGGCGTGCGCGCCGAGAATCCCTTCGCCGTCGATCCCACCAAATGGATCGCGCAACTGACCGAGCAGTTCGACAGCGAGGAGGATCACGAGAGCTTCCTCGAGGCCGTCAAGCTCGAGATGTATTCCGACCAGGTCTTCTGCTTCACGCCGAAGGGCGACGTGGTGAAGCTGCCGCGCGGCGCCACGCCCATCGATTTCGCTTTCGCGATCCATACCCGGATCGGCTCGGGCTGCGTGGGCGCCAAGATCGACGGGCTGCGGGTGCCGCTCTGGACGCGCATCCGCAACGGCCAGTCGGTCGAGATCATCACTGCGGAGGGGCAGGTGCCGCAGCCCACCTGGCTCGACATCGCGATCACCGGCAAGGCCAAGGCGGCGATCCGGCGCAGCTTGCGCGAACAGGATCGCGCGCGCTTCATCCGGCTTGGCCGCGAGCTTGCGCGCGCGGCCTTCGAGAACGTCGGCAAGAAGGCCACCGACAAGACGCTGGACACCGCCGCGAAGAAGCTGCGCCTGCCCGGGCGAGACGATGTGCTCGCGCGCATGGGTTCGGCGGAACTGACCGCGCGCGAGGTGGTTCAGGCGGTCTATCCCGATCTTGCGCCGAAGGCTGCCGAAGAGATCGACAGCCGCCGCGCCGTCATCGGCCTGGCGCCCGGGCAGAGCTTCGAGCGCGCGCCCTGCTGTCAGCCGTTGCCCGGCGAGCGCATCGTCGGCATCACCTGGCGCGGGCGCGGCGTGCAGGTGCATGGCATCGACTGCGAGGCGCTCGCCGCCTTCGAGGATCAGCCGGCCCGCTGGGTGGACCTGCACTGGTCCACCGGCGCGCATCCGCCAGTCTATACCGTCAGCCTCGATCTCACCATCGGCAACGACGCGGGCGTGCTGGGGCGCATTTGCACATTGATCGGCGAGCAGAAGGCCAATATCTCCGACCTCGAGTTCGTGGACCGAAAGCCGGACTTCTACCGTTTGTTGATCGACGTCGACCTGCGCGACGCCGAGCATCTTCATTCGGTGGTGTCGGCGCTGGAGGCCGAGAGCGACGTGGCGGCGGTGGACCGCTTCCGCGACCCCTCGGCCGCCGGTCCGCCGGAGGCGCGCGCCAGCTGAAGGGAGCCCGCACCCTTGGTCTTCAAACGCCGCGACCGGCGCCAGTGGTGGCGTATCATGGCCGAGGCGCTCTGGCCCCGGGGCGGATGGCGGCGTGCCTTTCTCTATGTGCACTATCGCCTCAACCGGCTGCCCGGCTCGCCCGAGCGGATCGGGCGCGGCATCTGGGCCGGCGTCTTCGTGACCTTCACGCCCTTCTTCGGGCTGCACTTCCTGATGTCGGCGTTCCTCGCCTGGGCGATTCGGGGCAAGGTCGTCGCCGCGCTGCTGGCGACGTTCTTCGGCAATCCGCTGACCTTCCTTCCGATCGCCGTCATTTCGCTCAAGACCGGGCATTTCCTGCTGGGCACCGAAGCCGAGGCCGGCGTCGACGAGTCTCTGTGGACGAAGTTCGCCCGCGCCGGTGCGGACCTGAACCGGAACCTGCAGGCTGTCCTGGACGGGGATCCGCGGGACTGGCAGTCGCTCGCCGTATTCTGGAACGAGGTGATGGTGCCCTATACCGTGGGTGGCCTGCTGCCGGGCGCCGTGGCCGCGACGGCGAGTTACATCCTCATCGTGCCGGTGATCCGCGCCTATCAGAAGCGGCGGGCGGCCAAAATCCGGCAGAAGATCGAAGAGAAGCTGCAGAAGATACGCGCGCACCACGCGGCCGGGGCTGACGCCGGCGGCAGGAGGGAGTAAGTGCTTCGCGTGCACCGGCAAAAAGGACGCACCGCATGGCCCACCCGCATCTGCGCCTCGGCGTGAACATCGACCATGTCGCAACCGTCCGCAACGCCCGCGGCGGTGCGTATCCCGATCCGCTGCGCGCGGCCACGCTGGCCGAGGAGGCGGGCGCCGACGGTATCACCGCGCATCTGCGCGAGGACCGGCGCCACATCTCGGACGCCGACATCGAGGGGCTGACCGGGATCCTCACCGTGCCGCTCAACTTCGAGATGGCGGCGACGGCGGAGATGCAGCAGATCGCGCTGCGCCACAGGCCCCACGCCGTCTGCATCGTGCCGGAAAAGCGCGAGGAGCGGACCACCGAGGGCGGGCTCGAGGTGGCGCAGGACGAGAACAGGCTGGCGCAGTTCATCGCGCCGCTGCGCGAGGCGGGCTGCCGCGTGTCGATCTTCATCGCCGCCGACCGCCGCCAGATCGAGGCCGCCCACCGCATCGGCGCCGAGGTCATCGAGCTGCACACCGGCGCCTATTGCGACGCCCATTCCGAGGGCCGGGACAAGGAGCGCGACGCGGAACTGGCGCGGCTGACCGAGATGGCCGCCTTCGCGCATGAACTGGGGCTCGAGGTGCACGCGGGCCACGGGTTGACCTACGACAGTGTCGGGCCAATCGCCGCGCTGCCGGAGGTGCGCGAACTGAACATCGGGCATTTCCTGATCGGCGAGGCGATCTTCCGCGGCCTCGGCCCCGCGATTCACGAGATGCGGCGCCTCATGGACGCCGCGCGCGCCGGGGCCTGAGATGGACGGTCCCGCGCCCACCACCCCCGCGCCGATCCTGCTGCGCCGCTGGGCCGTCGCCCTGATCGCGGCGCTCGCCGCGCTGCTGGCGCTCTGGCAGCTCGAATCCGCGCGATCCGGCGTCGAGATCGACAGCTTCCGGGTGGGCGAGACGCCGGTGACCCGCTACGCCGAACCCGGCGCCGACGGTTCGCTCGTCGTGGTGGCGCACGGCTTTGCAGGCTCGCGCCAGATGATGCAGGCCTATTCCCTGTCGCTGGCGCAGGCCGGCTATGTCGCCTGGGCCTTCGACTTCGAGGGGCACGGGCGCAACCCCGTGCCGATGTCGGGCGACGTGGACAGCATCGACGGCACCACGCAGCTGCTGATCGACCAGACGCTGTCGGTGGTCGAGGCGGGCCGCGCGCGCGAGGCGCGGGAGGGCGAGGTCGCGGTTCTGGGCCACTCGATGGCGACCGACATCATCATCCGCGCCGCGCTTGCCGACGACGGCATCGGCCCGGTGGTCGCGATCTCGCCCTTCAGTCAGGCGGTGACATCCGAGGCGCCCGAGCGGCTGCTGATGATCACGGGGGAATGGGAGCCGGGGCTGCGCGACTTCGCGCTGCGCGCGCTGCGCATGGTCTACCCGCAGGCGGACGAGGGCGAAACCGCGCGCGCCGGCGATGTCGTCCGCCGCGCGGTGGTGGCGCCTCTCGCGGAACATGTCGCGGTGCTGTATTCGAAGCCGGGGCGGGAAGAGGCGGTGGCCTGGCTGAACGATGCCTATGGGCGCGAGGGCGGCATCTCCGTCCCGCGCACGGGGCCGTGGTTCCTGGTGCTCTTCGTGGCGGTGGTGGCGCTGGCCTGGCCCTTGTCGTTCCTGCTGCCCGAGCGGCGGGTGGAGCGGGAACCGCTCCCGGGGCGGCGTTTCGCCGTGGCGGCGCTCGTGCCCGCCGTGGTCGCGCCACTGATCGCCGTGCCGCTCGACGTGGGTTTCCTGCCGGTGCTCGTGGCCGACTACCTTGCCCTGCACCTGGCTGTCTATGGTGCGCTGCAACTGGCGCTCCTGTGGCGCTTCGGCGTGCCTCTGGGCCGCGTCTCGCCGCTTGCGGGCGGGGCGCTGATCCTGTGGGGGCTCATGCTTTTCGGCTTTTTGCTAGACCGCTACGGCGCGAATTTCTGGCCCACGGCCGAGCGCGGCTGGATCATCCTTGCGCTCGCCATCGGCGCGGTGCCCTTCATGCTGGCCGACGCGCTGATCACCATGGGCGGACAGGCGCCGCTCTGGCAGCGGATCGCGGCGCGCGCGGCCTTCTTCGGCTCCCTCGGCATCGCCCTGGCGCTCGACTTCGAGGGGCTGTTCTTCCTGCTGCTGATCGCGCCGGTGATCCTGCTGTTCTACCTGCTCTACGGCCTGATGGGCCGCTGGGCCGCGCGGTCGGGCGGCGCCAGCGGCCCCGGCCTCGCCCTGGGGCTCATCCTCGCCTGGGCGCTTGGCGTGAGCTTTCCGCTGTTTGCGGGGTGAGGGGCGCAGCACGCCCAATTTCGACAATCCATCGTTGATCTTTTTCGATATCCATGCTGACTTTCCGTTAGGTAAAGTTACTACTACGAATACAAAGGGGACATCCCCGAGGAGGCCGCACATGCCGAAAGTCCTGAGCATCCGAATTGGCGCCGCCCTTGGTGGGGCAGCTCTTCTCGCTGCTTGCGAAACCGCTCCGGTGGAGACGTCGATGGGCGCGTCTGCCGCAGACACAGAGGAGGCCGCCGCGCTCAGCCTCACGGATGGGACATGGGTGACGGAGGATGGCAATACGACCCTCGTGGTCCAGAACGGAACCCCCGTTCGTTGGACGAACAACACCGATGGCGGCACCCCCTACGTCAACGAGAACCTGGAGCTGCGCGGCGACACGCTGCTGGTGGACCGGGGCCGCCTCACCATCCGTGAGGCGAGCGCGGAGCGGCTTGTCGGGCAATGGCGGCTGGGAGATTTCACCAGTCCGATGACTTTCCTGCGCCAAGGCTGAGCGCGCCCAACACCACGGCACCGGACAGCGCAAACCCGCCGCGGCCGCCGCATGATGCGACGGCCGCTTTACGCGTCGCCTTGTAGAGCCGAGGGAGTCTGCGATAGTGCTCATCCAGAGCAAGAGGCGCGCACATGGGCCCCCAGATCCCTTCATGATCCTCGGTATCGGTACGGACCTGGCCAACATCGAGCGCATCGAGCGCACGCTGGCGCGGTTCGGCGACCGCTTCCGCAACCGGGTGTTTACCGAGACCGAGCAGAAGAAGGCCGAGCGTCGCCGCGACACGGCGGGCACCTACGCCAAGCGCTGGGCGGCGAAGGAGGCGTGCTCCAAGGCGCTGGGCACGGGGCTGCGCATGGGCATCGCCTGGCGCGACATGCATGTGACGAACATGACCACCGGGCAGCCGGTGATGCATGTGACCGGCTGGGCCGCGCGCCGGCTGGCCGAACTCACGCCCGAGGGGCACGAGGCGGTGATCCACGTCACGCTGACCGACGATCACCCCTGGGCGCAGGCCTTCGTGGTGATCGAGGCGCGGCCCCTGTCCACGGGGGCCTGATCGCGCCCGGCCCGTCGCTTGACACCTCCCGCCCCCGCGCCCATGAAGCCTGCGATCACGCAGGGGCGGGGAACGCAGGCATGGCCGAGGAAAAGAGCTGGGGCGGCTCGATCGTCGAGACGCTGAAGACGATCGTCTACGCGCTGCTGATCGCGGGCGTGTTTCGCACGCTGTTCTTTCAGCCGTTCTGGATTCCCTCGGGCTCGATGAAGGACACGCTGCTGATCGGCGATTTCCTCTTCGTCAACAAGATGTCCTACGGCTATTCCTATGCCTCCTGCCCGTCCGTCCGCATCCCGGCCGTGGGGCTCGACATCGACGCAGAGGATCTCTGCGGCTGGTTGCAGCGCGGCGAGGGCCGGCTTTTCGGCGGAGAGCCGCAGCGCGGCGACGTGGCGGTCTTTCGCCACCCCGTGACGGGGCGCGACTTCATCAAGCGGATCGTGGGCCTGCCGGGCGACCGGGTGCAGATGCGCGAGGGGCGGCTGGTGCTCAACGGCACGCCGGTCGAGGTCACGCCCGACGGCACCTTCGAAGAGATCATGGCGCCGCAGGGACCGCAGGGCACGCGCCCGCGCTGTTCCAACGCGCCCGTGGGCAATGGCGCGGTCTGCGAGAAGGAAAAGTTCATCGAGACTTTGCCGAACGGCACCTCCCATTCGATCCTCGACATCGGGCGGCAGGCCTCTGACGACACGCCGGTCTACACGGTGCCCGAGGGGCATTACTTCATGATGGGCGACAACCGCGACAACTCCTCCGACAGCCGCGTGCCGCAGCAGGTGGGCGGCGTGGGCATGGTGCCCTATGCCGACCTGATCGGCCGCGCCGACCGGGTGATGTTCTCTTCCGCCGGCCGCTCGATGCTGTTCTTCTGGACCTGGCGCGGCGACCGCTTCTTCGAGAAGATCGAGTGAAGCTGTCGGCCGAGCTGCGCGCCTTCGAGGGGCGGATCGGGCACCGCTTCGCCCGCCCCGCCCTGCTCGTGCAAGCGGTGACGCACGGCTCCTTCGCCAGCCCCGGCCGCGAGGACAACCAGCGGCTCGAGTTCCTGGGCGACCGGGTGCTGGGCCTGGTGATGGCAGAGGCGCTGCTGGCCGCCGATCCGCAGGCCACCGAGGGGCAACTGGCCCCCCGCTTCAATGCGCTGGTGCGCAAGGAGACCTGCGCCGAAGTGGCGCGCGCCGCGGGGCTGGGCGAGGTGCTGCGCCTGGGCCGGTCGGAGATGATATCCGGCGGGCGGCGCAAGCTGGCGCTGCTGGGCGACGCGATGGAGGCGGTGATCGCGGCGGTCTACCTCGACGCGGGCCACGATGCCGCGCGCGACCTGGTGCTGCGGCTCTGGGGCGATCGTATCGGCCGGGTCGATGCCGACGCGCGGGATGCCAAGACCGCGCTGCAGGAATGGGCGCAGGCCCGCGCCATGCCGCCCCCCGCCTACGTCGAGGTCGCGCGCGAGGGGCCGGACCACGCGCCCCGCTTCACCATCGAGGCCCGGCTGGCGGACGGGAGCACCGCCCGCGCCGAGGCCGGCTCGAAACGGCAGGCCGAACAGGCGGCGGCGAAGGCGCTGCTGGAGCGGGT
>NZ_JBKHAQ010000185.1:0-2727 GCF_046542825.1 Rhodosalinus sp.
CTGACCGCCAAGGACATGCCCAACGCGCTGACCGTGATCGCCATGGGTCCGCGCGGCACCATGCTGCATGCGCCCGACGTCTACATGGACAAGCTCGCCATCGGCCCGGGCTACCCGGAGGGAATCGTCGATCTGGACATGCCGCCCGCGACGCGGGTCTCGGCGCTGGCCAGCGCGAAGGGCTGCGCGCCTTCCGACATAACGGTCTGCATCCTCGAACGCCCGCGCCACGAGGCGATGATCGCCGAGGTCCGCTCCACCGGCGCCGCGATCCGGCTGATCACCGACGGCGACGTGGCCGGCGTCATGCATTGCGCCGAGGCCGAGGTCACCGGCATCGACATGTACATGGGCCAGGGCGGCGCGCCCGAAGGCGTGCTGGCCGCCGCCGCGCTCAAGTGCATGGGCGGGCAGATCCAGGGAAGGCTGCTCTTTCGCAACGCCGACGAGAAGGGCCGCGCGGAGAAGGCCGGCATCGCCGACCTCGATCGCCTCTACACCCGCGACGACATGGTGGCGGGCGACGTGATCTTTGCCGCGACCGGCGTGACCGGCGGCTCGCTCCTGCCGGGCATCAGGCGCGAGGTCGGCTGGCTGACGACCGAGACGCTGCTGATGCGCTCCAAGACCGGCTCGGTCCGGCGGATGCGGTACCGCACGCCGGTTCCGCAGGGCTGACGCGCCGCGCCGCCCGAAAGGCAGCCATATGCCCGCCGCGCGGAACTCTCCGGGCCTGAAAGAAGGACAGGGCGTCCCGCCCTGCTGATGTGGGCTGTGCACGACGATCGGGCCTATCTGGGTGTGGAAAGCTCGCTGACCGGGCGCCGCTGGCGCGGGCCTGCCCCCGACCTCGCCCGCGCGGCCGAGGCACTGGCGCAGGCGACGGGCCATCCCCTGCCGCTGTGCGCCGTGCTGGCGCGCGCGGGCGTCGAGGCGCCGGGCTGCGACACCTACCTCGCGCCGAAGCTGCGCGACCTGCTGCCCGACCCGCGCGGGCTGCGCGACATGGAGGCGGCGGCGGCGCGGCTGCTCGAGGCGGTGGCGCGGCGCGAGCGCATCGCGATCTTCGCCGACTACGACGTGGACGGCGGCGCCAGCGCGGCGCTGCTCATCGACTGGCTGCGGCAGATGGGGCGCGCCGCCACGCTCTACGTCCCCGACCGCATCGACGAGGGGTATGGCCCCAACGTGCCGGCGATGACGAAGCTGGGCGCCGGGCACGACCTGATCCTCTGCGTCGATTGCGGCACGCTGAGCCACGATCCGATCGCCGCGGCCGGGGCCGATGTGGTGGTACTGGATCATCACCTCGCGGGCGAGACGCTGCCGCCGGCATGCGCCGTGGTGAATCCCAACCGGCAGGACGAGGACGGGACGCTGGGCCACCTCTGCGCCGCCGCCGTCGTCTTCCTGATGCTGGTCGAGGCCGGCCGCCAGCTGCGCGGCACCGGCACGGCGGGCCCGGACCTGATGGCGATGCTCGATCTCGTGGCGCTGGCCACCGTGGCGGACGTGGCGCCACTGCGCGGTGTCAATCGCGCGTTCGTGCGGGCGGGCCTGCACGTGATGGCGGAACGGCAGCGGCCCGGGCTGGTCTCGCTGGCCGATTCCGCCCGGCTCACCCGCGCGCCGGATGCCGCCGCACTGGGGTTCGCGCTGGGGCCGCGGATCAATGCGGGCGGGCGCGTGGGGCAGGCCGACCTGGGCGCCCGGCTGCTGGCCACGCGCGATGCGGCGGAGGCACAGGCGCTCGCCGCCCGGCTCGACGCGCTCAACACAGAGCGTCGGGCGATCGAGGCCGTCGTGCGCGACGCGGCCATGGCGCAGGCGGAGGCGCGCGGCCTCGACGCGCCGCTGGTCTGGGCCGCGGGCGAAGGCTGGCATCCGGGCGTGGTGGGAATCGTCGCTGCCCGGCTGAAGGAAGCCACGCACCGCCCCGCCGTGGTGATCGGACTGGAGGGGGACGAGGGCAAGGGCTCGGGCCGCTCGGTCAGTGGCGTCGATCTGGGCGCCTGCGTGCAGCGGCTGGCGGCAGAGGGCCTGCTGCTGAAGGGGGGTGGCCACCGCATGGCGGCGGGCCTGACCGTGGCGCGCGACGCGCTGGAACCCGCGATGGAGCGGCTGGCGGAGCTGCTGGCGCGGCAGGGGGCAGGCGCAGAGCGCGCCGCGGCACTGCCCGTCGACGGAATGCTGATGCCGCGGGGGGCCACGGTCGCGCTGATGGAGGCGCTCGAGCGGGCGGGACCATACGGCGCAGGCGCGCCCGCGCCACGCTTCGCCTTTCCCGCGCTGGCTGTCCGCCACGCGCGCCGGGTGGGCGAGGGACACCTGAAGCTCGAACTCGACGCAGGCGACGGTGGCCGGATTGCCGCCATCGCCTTCGGCGCCTACGACGGCGACCTCGGCCCGCGGCTGGAGGCACACGGCGGCGCACGCTTCCACCTTGCCGGTCGGCTCGAGATCAACCACTGGCAGGGACGCACGCAGGTCGAACTCCGCGTCGATGATGCAGCCGAGGCGGAGTGAGCGACGCTGCGGAAGCCGCGATCGCGTCGACCAAATTTCCCCTTGCAGCGTCGCCGCGCTTTTTCTAAGACACGCCACACGTCGGTAAGGCCCGTTCGTCTATCGGTTAGGACGCCAGGTTTTCAACCTGGAAAGAGGGGTTCGATTCCCCTACGGGCTGCCACTGTTCCATTTTAGCCATTGACATTAAGGCACTTTCTT
>NZ_JBKHAQ010000071.1:0-14946 GCF_046542825.1 Rhodosalinus sp.
CGCGCCGCGCGCTCGGCGAAAGCTGGCGGACGACCGGCAGGGGAGCTTCGGTTTCTGATGGCCCGGATGCGCAAGAAGGCGGACCTGCCGCAAAAGACCTGCGTCACCTGCGGCCGTCCCTTCGCCTGGCGCCGCAAATGGGCGGCGGTCTGGGACGAGGTGCGCCATTGCTCGGAGCGCTGCCGGCGCGAGGCCAGGCGCCGCTGAGCGGAGCGGCCTGCGGCCGCACGCCATCCGGCGCTTCGCGCGGCCGGGGGCTCCGCCCCCGGACCCCCGGGGTATTTTCCGCAAGAGGAAGGCCGGGGAACGCGGCCGGATCTTGCGGGGCCGCGCGGAGGCCGGGACGGCGCGGCGTCAGGCGGCGTCAGGGCCAGTCAGGACCAAGGTCGGCGCGGGCGCGCTCGATCCAGTGCTCGCGCAGCCAGGGGCAGGGCTTCGACCGGCGGATCAGCGAGCCGCGGTAGCCGTCGACCGCCTCGGGCATCTTGGGCCGGCCGTGGAAGCAGACGACACGGGCGTTTTCCGGCAGGCGCGGCGTGCGCAGCCAGTTCACCGGCGGCAGCCCGAGGCAGTCGTACTTGAAGCTGACCACGAGATCGCCGGGGATGTAGAGGAAATCGCCGCGCTCCATCGCCTTGTGCGAGGTGTAGCGCTGTTCGGAGCCGCGGGCGATCTCGACCTCGGTGAAGGGATTTGCGGCGAGGTCCCGGTAGAGATAGCCGTGCCGCGCGGGGTCGAAGCGGAAGACCGAGCCGTGGCCGGTGGGCCGGCCCTTGCGCGCCTCGGTCCAGTCGTGGCGCATCGCGATCTTTCCGGGCGGCAGGGTCCAGATCGGCTCCAGATCGCCGGTGATCACCACGTCGAGGTCGAAGCCCAGCACCGGCCCCGCGGGATCGGGGATCGCGCCCGGGCGGAAGAGCGAGACCTTGCGCATCGCGCCCTGCCGGTTCGCGCGGGCGAGCGCGCGGTCCATCTCGTCCTGGAAGGGCTCGCGCGGCAGGGGGATCACCTCGACATCGGGGTGAAGCCCCTCGGCGCGCTCGGTCATGCAGAGGAATCGCACGGGACGCGCAAGGTTGCGGCGCACCCCGGAGTAGAGGCGGTTGACATATTCGGGGCCGAAGGCGGTGCCCCACTTGATGCAGGCGACGGTGGCAGTCTGCACGCGGTCTCTCCGGTCGGGATGCGCGCCTGCCTAGACGAGCGACGGCGCCTTGGCCAGTGGTGCGCCTTGGCCTGTGCGGCTTTGCCAGTGCGCCGCCGCCAAGAAGGCCCGCCAGGGCCGATGAGCGCGGCCCGTCTCAGGCTGCGGGCATCCGCCGCTCCACCACCTCGGCCCACCAGGAGCAGCCGGCGGGGATGGTCGCATCGTTGAAATCGTATTCCGGGTGGTGGACCATGGCCGTGTCGCCGTTGCCCACGAGGATGTAGGCGCCCGGCCGTGCCTCGAGCATGTAGGCGAAATCCTCGCCGCCCATGACCTGCGGCGCCTCCGCGCACTCGCCGGACACGGCACGGGCGACCTCCGCCGCGAAGTCCGCCTGTTCGGCGTGGTTCGACATGACGGGGTAGTTGCGGTGGTAGTGCACCTCGACCGTGCCGCCGAAGGTCGTGGCCACCCCTTCGCAGATCGCGCGGATGCGCCGTTCGGCCAGCGCGCGCATCCCGGTCGAGAGCGTGCGCACCGTGCCGCGCAGGTGCACGCCCTGCGGGATCACGTTGAAGGCCTGCGACGAGGTCTGGAAGCTGGTGACCGAGACCACGATCTGGTCCACCGGGTCGGCGTTGCGGCTGGCGATGGTCTGCAGCGCGGTGACCGCGTGGGCCGCCATCACTGTGGTGTCCACGGTGTCGTGCGGCTTGGCGGCATGGCCGCCCACGCCCTGGAATTCGATGTCGAACTCGTCCGTCGCGGCGAAGAACGGGCCGGAGCGGATCGAGAAGCTGCCCACCGGCTTTCCAGGCCAGTTGTGCATGCCGTAGACCTCCTGGATGCCCCAGCGGTCCATCAGCCCGTCGTCGCACATCTCCTTGCCGCCGCCGCCGCCCTCTTCGGCGGGCTGGAAGATCACCACGCAGGTGCCGTCGAAATTGCGCGTCTCGGCCAGGTATTTCGCGGCGCCCAGCAGCATGGCGGTGTGCCCGTCGTGGCCGCAGGCATGCATGGCGCCGGCCGTCTTCGAGGCATGCGGCGCGCCCGTCTGCTCGTGGATCGGCAGCGCGTCCATGTCCGCGCGCAGGCCGATGACGCGGCCCTTGGTATCCGCCTTGCCCCGGATCACGCCCACCACGCCGGTGCGCCCGATCCCCTCGACCACCTCGTCGCAGCCGAAGGCGCGCAGCTTGTCGGCCACGATTTCGGCGGTGCGATAGGTCTCGAACAGGATCTCGGGGTGCTGGTGGAAGTCGCGGCGCCAGGCCGTGATCTCGTCGTGCAGTTCGGCGAATCGGTTCTTGACGGGCATTTCTGTCCTCCTGCGCGCGCCCGCGGCACGGGCGCCTTCCCGGCATGGATAACGCGCGCCGCACGGGATGTCACATGCTGCCGCCGTCCCGGGGGCTGCCGGTCCGAAAAAGGATGCGCCGCCGCGGCGGTCCCGGGGCGGGGCGGCGGGCATTTCGCCCCGGCGCCCCGGCCGCGGAGAAGAGTCTGCGTGGCCTGCGCATGTTGGGAAAACGTTCCGGTCACACCGGCGCACGGCGGCGGCGGTGCGCTTGATCGCGCATGCCCTGCGATGCAACTGGACTGAAATTCCGGTGCGGGGGATGCGACATGTATCAGGATCTTGGCATCGCGGCGCTGAGCGCACCGCAGGCCGCCGTCGTCTTCGGCGTGGCGCTGGGCCTGGCCTTCGGGGTGCTGGCAGAGCGCAGCGGCTTCTGCCTGCGCCGCTCGGTCGTGGCGGGGCCGGAGCGGCGGGCGGCTGCGGGCGTCTGGCTCGCGGCCTTCGCCGCGGCGCTGATCGGCACGCAAGCGGCGGTGGCGCAGGACTGGATTTCCTTCGCCGATCACCGGTTCATGGCAGCCGACCTGCCGGTGATCGCGGTGGTGCTGGGCGGCGGCCTCTTCGGCGCCGGCATGGTCCTGACGCGCGGCTGCATCTCGCGGCTCACGGTGTTGTCGGGCACGGGCAACCTGCGGGCCGCGCTCGTGATGCTGGTCTTCGCGCTGGTTGCCCTTGGCACGATGCGTGGCGTCCTGGTGCCGGCGCGGCTGTGGCTGGGAGAGGCGACCGTCCCGCTGGGGCAGGCCGTCTCGCTCGCGGCGCTGCCGGGCGGCGGGCTGCTCTGGGCCGCTGTCGCGGGACTGGGGGCGCTGCTGGTCGCCGCGCGTTCCGGTGCGGGGCCGCGCGCGCTGACGCTGGGTTTTGCGCTCGGCCTGCTGGTGCCGCTGGGCTGGGTCGGCACCGGGGTGCTTCTGTTCGATGATTTCGATCCCGTGGTCTTCCAGTCGCTGGCCTTCACCTCCGCCTCGGCGGAGACGCTGTTCTGGCTCGCGGCAGCCAGTTCGATCCCGCTGGGCTTCGGGACGGGGCTGGTGGCGGGCACGGTTCTGGGCAGCCTGCTGTCGGCACTGCCGGCGCGGCGCTTTCGCGTGCAGAGCTTCGAGAGCCCGGCGCAGACCGGTCGTTACCTGGCTGGTGCGGCGCTTATGGGCTTCGGCGGCACGCTGGCCGGCGGTTGCACGGTGGGCGCGGGGCTGTCGGGCACGGCGACGCTTTCGGTCGCGGCCTTCCTGGCGCTGGGCGCGATGGTCGCCGGGGGCTGGGCCACGGACCGGGTGCTGAACGGGGCACGCGCCGGGCAGGGGGCGCACCGCGCGCAACCGGCAGAATAGGCCTGTCGGCGCGGCAAACGGCGCCGTCAGTCGATCCGGACCCGGATGCGCCGGATCGCAAGGAACACGATCGCCACGACCGGCAGGGTTATGCCGGCGGTGACGATGCCCTTGCTCACGCCCAGCGGTTCGGCCATGGGGTAAAGCAGATAACCCAGCAGCGAGACGGCGTAGTAGCTTATCGCCACGACCGAGAAGCCCTCGACCGTCTTCTGCAGCCTCAGTTGCAGGTCCGCGCGGCGGTCCATGCTTTCCAGCAGCGCCTGGTTCTGGGCGCTGCGCGCCACGTCCACCCGCGTGCGCAGCAAATCGCCCGCCCGCATCGCCCGATCCGCCATCGTCTGCAGCCGGGCCTGCGTGGATTTCACCGTGCGCATCGCGGGGTCGAACCGGCGCATCATGAACTCGTCGAAGGTCTGCCGCCCTTCGAAGTGTTCCTCGCGCATCACCTCGATCCGCTGGTGCACGATCGCCTCGTAGGCCGCCGTCGCGCCGAAGCGGAACGACGACTGCGCCGAAAGCGATTCGAGCTCTGCGGAAACCGCGAGCAGCGCCTGCAGCGTCTCTTCGGCGGGCGCCGCGCGGTCGGTCATCCCGGACATCAGGCGCGAGAGTTCCTTGTCGATCTCGCCCATCCGCGGCGCAAGCGCCTTGACCCGCTGGAACCCCAGCATCGCCATGGTCTTGTAGGTTTCGACCTCGGCCAGCCGCTGCACGATGCGGCCGATGCGCCGCCGGCCCGTCGCTTCGCCGGCGAAGATGGCGAAACGCATGTGCCCCGCCGGGTCGATGCGAAAATCGCCCGCCACCACGGCGCAGTCGTCCTGGACCCGGCTGACGGCCACGCTTTCCGAGACGAACCACTCGCAGATCCGCTCCGCGACGGTCTCGTGCGCGGGCCGCTGTTCGATCCGGATCAGGGCCGAGGTGATCCGCTGCCCCGGCGCCGCATCGAGCCAGTCTTCGGGGAACACGCCGAAATCGTCGGGGTCGAAGGGCTTGGCCCCCGGCCCGTCGAGAAAGACGGTGTAGGTGACGAACTCGGTATGACTTTCCCATTTCAGCCGATGCTTGCCGATCTGCCCGGACCAGTGCGTCGCACCTGGCTTTGGGTGGTCGGTGCCATGCCGGTCGAGCAGCGTGATCAGATGGGCGAGATCGTCCTGCCAGTCATGGCTCTCGGCCTCTTCCGGACGCTTGATGGCGAGATAGACCGCCCGTCCCGGCGCGGAGACCGCGGGGAAGGGGCGCGCGTGCAGCTCGTTGGCCAGCTGATAGCGAAGGGGGTGGTCGGCAATGGGCGGCATGGCGGTCTCCGAATGGCGGGGAGGTAATGCTGCGCTGCAGAAAAGTAAAGGGGAATACCCTGCCAACTCATGGGGTTAGGCGTGTGCGACGGTATGCTGCGCCGGCTGTCCAGCGCCAACCCCATGGTGCGGAACGACAAAGGGCGCCGCGCGTGGCGGCGCCCCTGTGCATTCACGGCCGCCGGCCTGCCTAATCGATGAGCGACAAGAGCCTGGTCAGGCTCTCCTTGGCGTCGCCATAGAACATCCGCGTGTTCTCCTTGAAGAAGAGCGGGTTCTCGATGCCGGAATAGCCCGTGCCCTGGCCGCGCTTGGAGACGAAGACCTGCTTTGCCTTCCAGACCTCCAGCACCGGCATCCCGGCGATGGGGCTGTTGGGATCGTCCTGTGCCGCCGGGTTCACGATGTCGTTCGAGCCGATCACGATCACCACGTCGGTGTCGGGGAAATCGTCGTTGATCTCCTCCATCTCCAGCACGATGTCGTAGGGCACCTTGGCCTCTGCCAGCAGCACGTTCATGTGACCGGGCAGCCGGCCCGCCACCGGGTGGATGGCAAAGCGCACCTCCTTGCCCTTGGCGCGCAGCTTGCGGGTCAGTTCGCTCACCGCCTGCTGGGCCTGCGCCACGGCCATGCCGTAGCCCGGCACGATGACGACGCTGTCGGCGTCCTCGAGCGCCGCGGCAACGCCCTCGGCGTCGATGGCGACCTGTTCGCCCTCGATATCCGCCGCGGGCCCCTGGCTGCCGCCGAAGCCGCCGAGGATCACGTTGATGAACTTGCGGTTCATCGCCTTGCACATGATGTAGCTGAGGATCGCACCCGAGGAGCCCACCAGCGCGCCGGTGACGATCAGCAGGTCGTTCGAGAGCGTGAAGCCGATGGCCGCCGCCGCCCAGCCCGAGTAGCTGTTCAGCATCGAGACGACCACGGGCATGTCCGCCCCGCCGATCCCCATGATCAGGTGGTAGCCGATGAAGAAGGCCAGCGCGGCGATCGCCAGCAGCGAGATCACCGAGACGGTGCCGCTGCTCGTCGTCAGGTAGACGATGGCAAGCAGCAGCGAGCCCGCTGCCGCCGCCGCGTTCAGCATGTGACCGCCCGGCAGTTGCCTGGGCTTGCCGTCCACCTTGCCGGCCAGCTTGCCGAAGGCGATGATCGAGCCGGTGAAGGTCACGGCACCGATGAAGACGCCGAGCACCACCTCGATCTGAAGGAACACGACCTCGGGGCCGGTCTTGGTGGCGACCTTGGCCGCGAAGGCGGAAAAGCCCTCGACCAGCTCTGCCGGCGGCGTCACGCCTTCGGGGTTGGGAAAGCGCACGCCCGCGTCCTCGAAGGCGGCGGCGACGCGCAGGCGCGCGGTCTCGGCGTTGATGCCCACGAAGACCGCGGCCAGACCCACGAAGGAGTGCAGCGCGGCCACGAGCTGGGGCATTTCCGTCATGTCGACCTTGGAGGCCACATAGACGCCGATCACCGCGCCCACGATCATCATCGGGATCATCAGCCAGAAGGTGCCGATCCCGGGCCCGAGCGCGGTGAAGACCACCGCGAGCGCCATGCCGACGATTCCGTACCAGACCGCGCGCTTGGCGTTCTCCTGGTTCGAAAGCCCCCCCAGCGAGAGGATGAAGAGGACGCTCGCGGCGATGGCCGCGGCGGTGACGAACTGTTCTCCGACCATTGTCCTGCCTGTCCCCCGCTCAGGATTTCTGGAACATGGCGAGCATCCGGCGCGTGACCAGGAAGCCCCCCACGATGTTGATTGTGGCGATCAGCACCGAGATCGCGGCCAGCGTCACCACCAGCCAGTTGCCCGAGCCGATCTGCAGGATCGCGCCAAGGACGATGATCCCGGAGATCGCGTTGGTGACCGCCATGAGCGGCGTGTGCAGCGCATGGTTGACGTTCCAGATCACCTGGAAGCCCACGAAGCAGGCCAGCACGAAGACGATGAAGTGCTGCATGAAGCTTGCCGGCGCGACAAGGCCCAGAAGGCCCATCAGCACGATGCCCCCGCCCAGCAGCATGACCTGGCTGCGGGTCTGCGCCCGGAAGGCCGCGACCTCCTGCGCGCGCTTCTCCTCGGGCGTCAGCTCCTTGGGCTTTTCCTTGGGCTTCTGCGCCGCGATCGCCTGCACCTTGGGCGGCGGCGGCGGGAAGGTGACCTCGCCGCCATGCGCGACGGTCGCGCCGCGGATCACGTCGTCCTCCATGTCGTGGTTGACCGCGCCGTCCTTCTCGGGCGTCAGGTCGGTCAGGAGGTGTCTGACGTTGGTGGCGTAGAGCGTCGAGCTCTGCGTCGCCATCCGGCTGGGGAAGTCGGTGTAGCCGACGATCGTCACGCCGTTGTCGGTGACGATCTTCTCGTCCTTCACCGTGAGCTTGCAGTTGCCGCCGCGCTCGGCGGCGAGGTCCACGATCACCGAGCCGGGCTTCATGGCCTTTACCATGTCCTCGGTCCAGAGCTCCGGCGCCTCGCGGTTGGGGATGAGCGCGGTGGTGATGACGATGTCGATGTCCGGCGCCAGCTCGCGGAACTTGGCAAGCTGTGCCTCGCGGAACTCGGGGGACGAGGGCTTGGCGTAGCCGCCGGAGGCCGAGCCGTCCTCGAGCTCTTCCTCGAAGTCGAGATAGACGAACTCCGCGCCCATCGATTCGACCTGCTCGGCCACTTCGGGGCGCACGTCGAAGGCGTAGGTGATCGCGCCGAGGCTTGTCGAAGTGCCGATGGCGGCAAGGCCCGCCACGCCCGCGCCCACCACGAGCACCTTGGCCGGGGGCACCTTGCCCGCCGCCGTCACCTGCCCGGTGAAGAAGCGGCCGAAGTTGTTGCCCGCCTCGATCACCGCGCGGTAGCCGGCGATGTTGGCCATCGAGCTCAGCGCGTCCATCTTCTGCGCGCGGCTGATGCGCGGGACCATGTCCATCGCGATGACGCTGGCACCCTTGTCGGCCAGCGCCTTCATGTGATCCTCGTTCGAGGCCGGGTAGAAGAACGAGATCAGGAGCTGCCCCTCGCGCGTGCGCTCGACCTCGGCGTCGGTGGGCGGGCGGACCTTGGCTACCACGTCGGCCTGCGTCCAGAGCGCCTCGGCGTCGGGCACGACGGTCACGCCAGCCTCTTCGTAGGCGCTGTCGTTGAAGCCCGCGCGCGCGCCGGCGCCGGCCTCGATCAGGCAGTCGTGGCCCAGCTTCTGCAGGTCGCGCGCGCTTTGCGGCGTCATGGCGACGCGCGCCTCGCCCTCCATCACTTCCTTCGGCGTTCCGATCTTCACCGGTCTCGTCCCCCCGCGTTGACGGGCCCGCTGGCCCTGGGCTTCCTCTCCAACGTGCGACCCCTAGCGTCAAGGCCGCGGCTTCACAAGGCGCGTGCGGACCCAGGGGCCCGCGCGCGCCGCCTTTTTGCTATATCCAGCGCCGCACCCGGCGCTCGTAGCGCGCGAAATCGGCGCGGAAGGTCCGGCGCAAGCGATCCTCCTCGGGCAGAACGAAGCGCCGCTCGAGAACCCACAGAAGAAGCGGCACCAGCGCGAGCGACGGCACCGCGTCCCAGTAGAGCGCCAGGCCGGCAAGGATCATGAGGTCGGCCAGGTAGATCGGATTGCGCGTGCGGCCATAGACGCCGGTCGTGATCATTTCCGAGGGCTGCCTGTGCGGCACGATGGTGGTGCGGGCGCGCCGGAACTCGGCCGCGGCAAAGGCGATCAGCACGAGCCCGCCGCCCACGAGCAGCCCGCCGGCCAGATCGGCCCATCCGCCGCCGAACGACAACCCGAGCGGCAGCCACCGCGCCTGCGCCCAGGCGAGCGCCAGCGCGCCGGCCAGCCAGACGGGCGGCAGATCGAGCCACCTCAGCACGACGGGCAAGCCTGCGAATTTTCGCCCGAAAATTCGCAGGCGGTTTGCTTGGTGCCGGAAGAATTTTCGATCGAAAATTCTTCGGATCTGGTGCGCGTGTTCATCGGCGGCCTCCTGTCCTGCAGTCCTGATTTCGCGCCCCGCGCGATTCGGGAAGGGGCCGTATCGTCGCGCCGCGCTTGCGACCGGGTGCGCGCCCGCTAAGGTCGCCGCAAAGGGAGGACGCGATGACATTGCAGGGAAAGCACGCGCTGGTGACCGGGGGCGGCACGGGTATCGGGCTGGCGATCGCGCGGGCGCTGGCCGGGCAGGGGGCCGAGGTCACGATCACCGGCCGCCGCCGCGAGGTGCTGGAACAGGCCGCGGGGTCCGGCCTGCACGCGCTGAGTATGGACGTGACCGACGAGGCGCAGGTGGTGGACGGCATCGCGGCCGCGGTCGAGGCGCGGGGTCCCGTGCAGGTCTGCGTTGCCAACGCCGGCATCGCCGAGGGGCGGTCGCTGCACAAGACCGACACGGACTTCTGGCGGCGGATGATGGCCACCAATCTCGACGGCGCCTTCCTGACGATCCGCGAATCGCTGAGGGGCATGGTGGGCACCGATTGGGGCCGGGTTCTGGCGGTGTCATCCATCGCCGGCCTGAAGGGGCTGAAGGGCGCGCCGGCCTATACCGCGTCGAAGCACGGCATGATCGGGCTGATCCGCGCGCTGGCCGAGGACTTCGTGGGCAAGCCCGTCACCTTCAACGCCATCTGCCCGGCCTATACCGACACCGACATCGTCACGCGCAACACGCGCTCCATCGCCGAGCGGGCGGGCGTGGACGCCGACCGCGCCTTCCGGATGATGGTCAGCATGAACCGTCACGGCCGGCTGATCGCGCCGGAGGAGGTCGCGGCCGCCGCGCTCTGGCTCTGCGGGCCGGGATCGGAAAGCGTGAACGGCCAGTGCATCGAGATCGCCGGCGGGCAGATCTGAGCCGCCTGACGCGGCGAGAAGGGGGGCTGTCTGCCCCCCTCGCGCCCGTGCCGGGCGCTCACCCCCCGAGGGTATTTCCGGCAAGAGGACGGACCTGTCTGCTGTGCCCGGCCCATCTGGACGCCCGCGGTGGATGGCACTAGGCTCTCCGCCAATCCCCGGGGAGAGTTGCATGACCGATTTCGCCGCCACCAAGGCCCGTTTCCACCTGCCCGAGGGGCTGATCTACCTCGACGGCAACTCGCTGGGGCCGCTGCCCCTGGATGCGCCGGCGAAAATGGACGCGGTGATGCGCGGCGAATGGGGCGAGATGCTGATCACCGGCTGGAACCGGGCGGGCTGGATGGAGCGGCCACAGTCGATCGGCGACCGGATCGGGCGGCTGATCGGGGCGGAGCCCGGACATGTGGTGCTGGGCGACACGCTGTCGATCAAGGTCTACCAGGCGCTGGCCGCCGCTCTGGAGATGCGGCCCGACCGCCGGGTGGTGCTGTCTGACACCGGCAACTTCCCCTCGGATCTCTACATGGCAGAGGGCCTTCTGGGGATGCTGGGCGAGGGCTACGAGCTGCGCGTGGTCGAGCCCGCGGAGGTGGCCCGGCATATCACCGAGGAGGTCGCGGTCACGCTGATCACCGAGGTGGACTATCGCACCGGGCGGCTGCACGACATGCGCGCGCTCACGAGGAAGGCGCATTCGGTGGGCGCGCTCACGGTCTGGGACCTGGCGCACACGGCAGGCGCGACCGAGGTGGACGTCGCCGGCTGCGGCGCGGATTTCGCGGTGGGCTGCACCTACAAGTATCTCAACGGGGGACCCGGCGCCCCGGCCTTCATCTATGTGGCGCCCCGGCATGCGGACCGGGCGCGCCCGGCGCTCTCGGGCTGGCTGGGCCATGCGGCGCCCTTCGACTTCGAGCCGTCCTACCGCCCGGCGCGCGGGATCGAGCGGATGCGGGTGGGCACGCCGCCGATCCTGGCGCTGGCGGCGCTTGAGGCTGCGCTCGACGTCTGGGAGATGACCGACATGGCCGCGGTGCGGGCCAGATCGCTGGAGCTGACCGGTCTCTTCATCGAGGAGGTCGAGGCGCGCTGCCCGGAACTGGTGCTGGCCACCCCGCGCGCGCCGGCCGAGCGCGGCAGCCAGGTCTCCTTCCGCTTCCACGAAGGCCATGCCGCGATGCAGGCGCTGATCGCGCGGGGCGTGATCGGAGACTTCCGCGCGCCGGACATCATGCGCTTCGGCTTCACGCCGCTTTTCATCGACGAGGGCGACGTGGTGCGCGCGGCGGGGATCATGGGCGAGGTCTTCGAGGGGCGGCTCTGGGACGACGCGGCCTATCGCAAGCGGGGCCGCGTGACCTGATGGCGCTGCGCGTGCCCCTCTGCCGGCCCGCGGGCTGGGTGGCGGCCTGGCGCCGGATGGTGGCGATCGCAAGCCTCGACGGGTGACGCGCGGGCCTTTCGCCCCGCCGTTCCCCGTTCGAGGAGATAGCAAGATGTCCGATCCCTACGACCCTGCCCGCGAAGGCGCGCAGATGGCCTTCGACGGCCGCATGTCCTACGGCGACTACCTGCGGCTCGACGCGATCCTGGGCGCGCAGCACCGCCTGTCGGACGCGCACGACGAGATGCTCTTCATCATCCAGCACCAGACCTCGGAGCTCTGGATGCGGCTTGCGCTGCACGAACTGGGCGCGGCGCGCGAGGAACTGGTCCGGGGCAGCGCGCGCCCGGCCTTCAAGATGCTGACGCGGGTGGCGCGGATCTTCGAGCAGCTCAATTCGGCCTGGGACGTGCTGCGCACGATGACGCCCGCGGACTACACGCGCTTCCGCGACGCGTTGGGGCAGAGCTCGGGCTTTCAGTCGCACCAGTACCGGCAGATCGAGTTCGTGCTGGGCAACCGCAACCCGGCGATGCTGCGCCCGCATGCGCACCGGCCGGAGATCCATGCGGAGCTTCGCGCGGAACTGGCGCGGCCCTCGCTCTATGACGTGGCGCTGCGGCGCCTGCACGACGGCGGCCATGCCGTGCCGGAGGCGGTGCTGAAGCGGGACCTGTCGCGCCCGCATGCGGCCGACGACGGGGTGATGGCCGCCTGGACGGCGGTCTATCGCGCGCCGGAGGCGAACTGGGAACTTTACGAGCTGGCCGAGAAGCTGGTGGATCTGGAGGACTATTTCCGCCGCTGGCGGTTCAACCATGTCACGACGGTGGAGCGTGTGATCGGTTTCAAGCGCGGGACCGGCGGGACCGGCGGCGTGCGCTATCTGAAGCGGATGCTGGAGGTGGAGCTGTTTCCCGAGCTCTGGCATCTGCGCACGGCGCTTTGAGCCTGCGGCGCGCGCAGCGCGTTCCGTCGGCGTATTCGCGATCCTGGTCCGGATCGGTATCCTCGGCCCTTTGCGCCGCGACGTGGCGCATGGCACGGCGGCGGAAGAAATCGTATTGCGCATGCCCGTGACCGGCGAAGCGATGCGGCGTGAAGCGCGCGATCTTCCGGCTCTGCATCCTTCGGCTCTGCCTCTCGGGCGTGGCGCAGGCGAGGAGGATCCGCGTCGCGGCCCCGGGTGGAGACTCAGGCGCGCTTCGCCACCGGCGCGGCACGGCGGTCGGCGGCAAAGGCGCGCACCGCTGCGCCGAAGGCCTCGAAAAGCGGGCGCGAGACGGGATCGTTCGCCGCATCCCATTCGGGATGCCATTGCACGGCCAGCGTGAAGCCCGGCGCGCCCGCGACATAGGCGGCCTCGGGCGTGCCGTCGTCCGCCCACCCGTCGATCACGAAGCGCTGGCCGGGGCGCTTGACCCCCTGTCCGTGCAGCGTGTTGGTCATCACTTCCCTTGCGCCCATGAGGCGGTGGAAGGGGCCGTTCTCGGAAAAGCGCACCTTGTGGCGCAGGGCGAATTTCTCTTCCAGCGTGCCGTCCGGCGGCATCCGGTGGTTCATCCGGCCATCGAGTTCGCGGATTTCCGGGTAGAGCGAGCCGCCCATCGCGACGTTGACCTCCTGGAACCCGCGGCAGATGCCGAGGAACGGCTGTCCGCGCGCCACGCAGGCGCGCACCAGCGGCAGCGCGATGGCGTCGCGGGCGCGGTCGAAGGCGCCGTGTTTTTCCGTCTCTTCCTCGCCGTATTCCTCGGGGTGGACGTTGGGCCGGCCGCCGGTCAGCACGAATCCGTCGCAGACCTCCATCAACTCGTCGACCGAGACGATGCGCGGATCGGAGGGGATGACCAGCGGCAGGCAGCCCGCGACCTGGCTCACCGCCTCCGAGTTCATCGTGCCGCCCGCGTGGGTCGGATACTGATCGTTGATCAGATACTGATTGCCGATGATGCCGACGACGGGCCGCGCCATGTCTCTCCCCGCTCTCGTTCTGCCCGAAGATAGGCTCCGCCGCCCGGATGCGAAAGGGGCGTTGGCGCAGGCCCGATCCGGCGGGAACTCCCGAACGGTGCCTTCCGCGGTATCGATCAGCACGAAGCTGTCGAAACGGGCGGACCGCGGCGTGCGTCCGGGGCGCGCGGTCTCGCGCGCGCCGGTCCGGGTCATGCGCCCGGCCGCGGCGCGATCCGGCCAGAGACAGATGCGCGCGACCGTGCCGTCCTGCGAAGGGTTCGCGGATCGGGCCGGGGTCCCGCGCGCCGTTTCGCCCCGGTCGAGCGCGCCTTTCCCATGAACTCCGCGTCGCGGTCCGCGTCGGAAAAGCGCGCCGGGAGCGCCCGAAGCTGGCGATCCAGGGAAAATCGCCGCCTTCAGCCTCCCGTGTGGCTCATGTGGCGCGAAACCTGCCCGTCGGCGCGCTGGCGCGAATAGTCGAAGTCGTGCCCCTTGGGCTTGCGGTCGATCGCGGCGCGGATCGCGGCCTCGAGGGGCGCGTCGCTGTCGGGGTTGTTGCGCAGCGGCGCGCGCAGGTCGGCCATGTCCTCCTGCCCCAGGCACATGTAAAGCTCGCCCGTGCAGGTCAGGCGCACTCGGTTGCAGCTTTCGCAGAAATTATGCGTGAGCGGGGTTATGAACCCGATGCGCTGTCCGGTCTCCTGCAGGCGGACGTAGCGCGCCGGGCCGCCCGAGCGCTCGGGCGTGTCGATCAGCGTGTAGCGCTCGGCGAGCCGGGCGCGCAGGTCCGAAAGCGCCCAGTATTGTCCCACGCGATCCTCGTTGCCCAGATCGCCCATCGGCATGACCTCGATCCAGGTGAGATCCATGTCGTGCGCCGCGCACCATTCGGTCAGCGTGAAAAGCTCGTCCTCGTTGAAAGCCCTGAGCGCCACCGCGTTGATCTTGACGCGCAGGCCGGCCTCGCGCGCCGCGCGGATGCCGTCCAGCACCTGCGGCAGCCGGCCCCAGCGGGTGACGCGGGCGAACTTGTCGGCGTCGAGCGTGTCGAGCGAGACATTCACGCGGCGCACGCCTGCGGCGTGCAGCCGGTCGGCGAAACGGGCGAGCTGCGAGCCGTTGGTCGTCAGCGTCAGCTCCTTCAGCGCGCCGGTGTCCAGGTGCCGGCCCATCCGCTCGAAGAAGGTCATGATGTCGCGCCGCACCAGCGGCTCGCCGCCGGTGATCCGCAGCTTTTCCACCCCCAGCCGCACGAAGGCGGTGCAGAGGCGGTCGAGCTCTTCCAGCGTCAGAAGCTCCTTTTTCGGCAGGAAAGTCATGTTCTCCGCCATGCAATAGACGCAGCGGAAATCGCAGCGGTCGGTGACGGAGACCCGCAGGTAGCGGATCGCGCGCTGAAAGGGATCAACAAGCGGTGCGGTCATGGACGCAACCTAGGCTCGTGGCGGAATCGCGGCAAGGGGGAACGGCGTTGCGATGCGGCGCGCGGGCGCATAGGGTCTGACGCATGAAACGGATCACGGCATTTGCGCTTTTCGCCCTGCTTTCCGCCTGCGCCGCACAGACCGAGCGCCCGCAGCCGGATCCGGACGAGGGCCAGACCCGGCCACAGGC
>NZ_JBKHAQ010000186.1:0-2687 GCF_046542825.1 Rhodosalinus sp.
CGGAGCTGTTCCAGGCAAACATCTGGTCGGGCCGGCAGCTGCCCAGGATCAGGATGATGGCCGAGGACGGACGCCCGGCCAGCGCCGCCGACAGCGCCTATGTCACCCTGCGCGGCGACATCCTGTCGGGCGATCTGCCGGCCGACGAGCGGCTGACGGAACTGGGCCTCGCCGAGCGGCTGGGGCTCTCGCGCACGCCGGTGCGCGAGGCGATCAAGCGCCTGCTGATCGAGGGCTTCCTGACCCGCGCAACGGGCGAGGGGTTGCGGGTGACCGCGCTGCAACCCGACGAGGTCGAACAGATCTTTCGCATCCGGCTGATGCTGGAAAGCTACGGGGCACGGCGCGCCGCCGAATTCGCCACCGAGACGGAGATCGCCGAGCTTTTCCGCCTCGCCGAAGAGATCAGCGCGCGCTCGCCGGCGCGGTCCGATGCCGACTATGACGCGATGACCGAGGCCAACGCCGCCTTCCACCGCACGATCATGCAGGCCGCGCGCTCGCCGCGCCTCGGCTCGATGCTGTCGCTTGCGGTCAACCTTGGCCTCGTGCTGCGCACCTACCGAATGTATTCGCCGCAGGACATGACGTGGCAGGCCCGCCCACCACGACATCGCAGAGGCGATCGCTGCGCGCGATCCCGAATGGGCCGAGGCCGCGATGTCCCACCACGTCCTCGCCGCCGCCGCCATCGCCGGGCCAGGGGAGCGAAGGCGTGCGATCTGCCGGTGTAACAGTGGCGCAGCGGCCTGACCCGCCGAAACGAAAAGGGCCGCCAAGCTGGCGGCCCCTTGATGGGTGGAGGTGATTTTCTGCCGGCAGACCGGGCTACGCGGTCCGGCAGCCGTGGCGGTGCTGTCGCAAGGCGCCCTTCCATTCCATCGAATGGATCGCACCATCGATCCTTGGGATCAAACACCCACGACATGCCCCCGGCGTTCCAGGTGTTCGGCGGCTACGGCAACTTCGACGTCAGCGACGCCGACGGAGACAGCGTCGCCGTCGGCGTCGGCTACGATCTCTGAAACATCGGTGAGCTGCCTCCGGTCACCGTGAGCCTCGAACTCTCCCGCACGACGCTGGCGGCAGGTGGCCTGTCCGAGGACATCGACACCGTCCGCTTCGGCCTTTCGATCCCGCTGGGCGAGGGCGCGTCCGATGTGCCGCTGAACAGCGCCGCGAGCAGCTTTGGCGGCAGCGACCGCACTGCAGTGCCCTCCGCGCTCTTCGGAGGCCTTTGAGAGAGCCCGCGCCACCGCCTTCTCAGATCACGCCGATCTCGGCCAGCGCGGCATTCATGCCCGGCGGCAGGGCCTCTTCCTCGGCGCGGCCCGCGGGCAGGTCTGCGGGGCTGTCGCCGGGGCTGAGGTAGCGCCAGCCCTGAAAGGCGCGGCGTGGTGCAGGCCGGGTGCGCACCAGTTCCGGGTCCAGCACCAGCGCGCAGCGGCGGATGCCGTCTACACCGTCAACCGCGTCGAGCCGCAACAGGCGCTGGCGGCACTGGATCAGGCCCTTGATCACCCAGTAGACAGAGCCGCCGTCCAGCAGTTCCGCCTCGCGCCTGGGCCACATCCGCGTGACGTGCCGCGGCAGCCCATCGGGGCCCTTGGCGCGGCGCGATGCCTGCCAGGCCGCCAGCTCCTCGACGCTGTCGGTGCCCGCGCTCAGTTTCACAAGGTTTATGTGCACCAACCCATGACTCCCCCAAGTCTTGACGCTATATTAAGGCTCCTCCGCCCGCTGACAACAGGCCCCCGGCCCAAGGACGCCGCACATGAGCCGTTTCGCCGCCCCCATCGCCCGGTCCATCTGGGACATGAAATACCGCTTCAAACAGGCGGACGGCACGCCCATCGACCGCACCGTCGAGGACAGCTGGCGCCGCGTCGCCCGCGCGCTGGCGGCGGTCGAGGCAGACCCGGCGCTGTGGGAGGATCGCTTCTACGCCGCGCTCGAGGATTTCCGCTATCTCCCGGCGGGCCGTATCCTTGCCGGTGCGGGGACGGCGCGGAAGGTCACGCTTTTCAATTGCTTCGTCATGGGCACGATTCCCGACAGCATGGGGGGAATCTTCGAGAACCTGAAGGAAGCGGCGCTGACAATGCAGCAGGGCGGCGGCATCGGCTACGACTTCTCCACCATCCGCCCCAAGGGCGCGCCGGTGGACGGGGTGGCGGCCGACGCCTCCGGCCCGCTCAGCTTCATGGATGTCTGGGACGCGATGTGCCGCACGATCATGTCGGCGGGCGCGCGCCGCGGCGCGATGATGGCCACCCTGCGCTGCGATCACCCCGACATCGAGGCGTTCATTGCGGCCAAGTCCGACCCCGCGCGCCTGCGCAACTTCAACGTCTCGGTGCTGGTGACCGACGCCTTCATGGAGGCCGTGAAGGCCGACGGCCCCTGGGAGCTGACCTTCGGCGGCAAGGTCTATCACACGGTCGAGGCGCGCGATCTCTGGAACCGGATCATGCGCGCGACCTACGACTACGCCGAGCCGGGCGTGATCTTCATCGACCGGATCAACGCGATGAACAATCTCGCCTACGCCGAGGAGATCGCCGCCACCAATCCCTGCGGCGAGCAGCCCCTGCCGCCCTACGGCGCCTGCCTGCTGGGCTCGGTGAACCTCGCGCGGCTGGTGCGCGATCCTTTCACGCCGCAGGCGCATCTCGATCAGGCGGAGC
>NZ_JBKHAQ010000187.1:0-2671 GCF_046542825.1 Rhodosalinus sp.
CGCTTCGCCTACGAACTGATCAAGCGCGACCTGATCAATCCCGCGCAGAACGTGCCCGCCCCAGACATGGGCACCTCGGAGCGCGAGATGGCCTGGATCGCGGATCAGTACAACCGTATGCACACCACGGACATCAACGCGCGCGCCTGCGTCACCGGCAAGCCGCTCAACGGCGGCGGCATCGCGGGCCGGGTCGAGGCCACGGGCCGCGGCGTGCAATACGCCCTGCGCGAGTTCTTCCGCCACCCCGAGGACGTGGCCGCGGCGGGCCTCGAGGGCGGGCTCGAGGGCAAGCGCGTGATCGTGCAGGGGCTGGGCAACGTCGGATTTCACGCGGCGAGTTTCCTGTGCGGGGAGGACGGCGTGAAGCTGACGGGGATCATCGAGCGCGACGGCGCGCTCTTCAATCCCGAGGGCATCGACTGTCACGCCGTGCGCGACTGGATCGTGAAGCACGGCGGCGTGGCGGGCTTCCCCGACGCCACGCATACGGCCGCGGGCGATGCCGTTCTGGAAGAGGACTGCGACATCCTGATCCCCGCCGCGCTAGAGGGGGTGATCCACCGCGGCAATGCCGAGCGGATCAGGGCGCCGCTGATCATCGAGGCGGCGAACGGACCCGTCACTGCCGCCGCCGACGAGATCCTGCGCCGAAGGGGGACCGTGATCATCCCCGACATGTATGCAAACGCGGGCGGCGTGACGGTCAGCTATTTCGAATGGGTCAAGAACCTCAGCCACATCCGTTTCGGCCGGATGCAGCGCCGCCAGGAAGAAACGCGGCACGAGTTGATCCTGCGCGAGCTTGAGCGGCTGGACCACATGCTGGGCGACGCCTGGAGCCTCTCGCCGGATTTCAAGAAGCGTTACCTGCCCGGCGCCGACGAGTTGGAACTGGTGCGCTCGGGTCTCGACGACACGATGCGCACCGCCTACCAGGCGATGCGCGAGGTCTGGCACGCGCGCGAGGACGTCGCAGACCTGCGCACCGCGGCCTACCTCGTGTCGATCGAGCGCGTGGCGGCGAGCTACGAGGCCAAGGGGCTCTGACCGGCATGCTCATCGGCCCTGCCGGGCCTCTTCGCCGGGTCTCACACGCCCAGCGCCTCGCGGAAGGCGGCGATTTCCTGCTCGCCGCCCTTCGCCTCGACGGTCTTGCGCGTCAGGTGCAGCCGCGGCGCATCCTCGACCCCGGCAAGGCGTCCGAGTTCCGTGAAGGCCGGGCCGGGGTGGTTGCTGGCATCGCTTGTCAGGATCAGCCCCAGCCGGTCAGGGAGCGCGGGCCCCTGCGACAGCCAGTTGCGCAGCGGCAGCGCGGCACGCCCGATCCAGACCGGCGCGGCCAGCCCCGCCCAGTCCGCGCCCGCGGCGGCATCGGGGGGCGGCGCATCCGGCGTGCCGCCCAGTCCGGTCATCGTCCGAAAGCCCCAGACGGCGTAGCCCAGCGCGCCCGGCCCCGGACCACCGGCCTCGATCCGCCGCACCGTCGCGCCGGTCTGCTCGGCCAGCCGTTCGCAGAGTGCAAGCGTGGTGCCGCCGAGGGAATAGCACAGAATCATGCCGGGCATGGTCGTGTCCTCCTGTCATCGCTCGATCATCAGCATGGCGCGCAGGCCGCACCCTCGCCTTGACGCGGCGCAAACGCGTGCCGGCTCGGCTCCGTTCCGGCGGCGGCTGTCGCGGGGTGTTCCGTGACCGTCGAAAAGCATCTGTCGGACGCGGGCCGCCATTGCCAAGCCGGCGCAAGGGTGGTTCAGTCGCGCGCGGCAACGGGAGAGGGACATGCGGTTTTCGGGTTTCCGCCTGCTCCGCGAGGGGCTGACCGGCAACAAGGGCTGGACCCCGCACTGGCGCGATCCGGAGCCGAAATCCGATTACGACGTGGTGATCGTGGGCGGCGGCGGTCACGGGCTCGCCACGGCCTTCTACCTTGCGCGGGAACACGGGATCACCGACGTCGCGGTGCTGGAAAAGGGCTACATCGGCGGCGGCAACGTGGGCCGCAACACCACGATCGTGCGCGCCAACTACTTCCTGCCGGGCAATTCGGAGTTCTACTCGCATTCCCTGAAGCTGTGGGAGGGGATGGAGGAAGACCTCAACTACAACGTGATGCACTCGCAGCGCGGGCTGATCAATCTTTTCCATTCGGACGGGCAGCGCGACGCCTTCGCCCGCCGCGGCAACGCGATGATCAACCAGGGCGACGACGCGATCCTGCTCGACCGCGAGGGGGTACGCAAGCTGCTGCCCTATCTCGATTTCGAGAACACGCGCTTTCCCATCTACGGCGGGCTCTACCATCCGCGCGGCGGCACGGCGCGCCACGACGCGGTGGCCTGGGGCTATGCGCGCGGCGCCGACGCGCGCGGCGTGGACCTGATCCAGAACTGCGAGGTCACGGGCATCGACATGGAGGGCGGGCGCGTCACCGGCGTGCAGACCACCCGCGGCGCGATCCGTGCCAAGAAGGTGGCGATCGTCGTGGCCGGCCGCTCGTCCCAGGTGGCGGCGATGGCGGGGCTGCGCCTGCCGATCGAGAGCCATGTTCTTCAGGCCTTCGTGACCGAGGGACTGAAGCCCGTGATCGACCATGTCGTGAGTTTCGGCATGGGACATTTCTACATCAGCCAGTCCGACAAGGGCGGGCTGGTCTTCGGCGGCGACCTGG
>NZ_JBKHAQ010000072.1:0-14833 GCF_046542825.1 Rhodosalinus sp.
TCCACATGCGCGCGGGCAACCGTTGCCGCCGAGGGCGGATGCGTGGTGGTCATGGTTTTCCTCCCTTGTCCGTCTGCCGGGAACGGCGGTGCCCCGGCAGGCCCTGCCGATGAACCTGGTCCCCGGGCCGAGGACCCGCCCCCGCAAGCAGCCACAAAGGGGGCGGGCGACCCGACCGTCCAGTTGCCTAGATGGCCAGGTACTCGGCACGAAGCTGCTCGTCCCCGAGCACTTCCCTGGCGCTACCGTCGAACACGATCGACCCGGTGTCAAGGATCACCGCCCGGTCGGCGAGTTGCAGCGCGCGCACCGCGTTCTGCTCGACGAGGATGGTGGTCATGCCCTGGCTCTTGATGGTGTGCAGGGTGCGCTCGATCTCGTCCACGATCACGGGCGCGAGCCCCTCGTAGGGCTCGTCGAGCAACAGCAGCTTGATGTCGCGCGCCAGCGCGCGGGCGATCGAGAGCATCTGCTGCTCCCCGCCCGAGAGCGTCACGCCGTCCTGCTTGCGCCGTTCGCCGAGGCGCGGGAAAAGCTCGTAGAGCCGCTCCAGCGACCAGCCGACGGGCGGCGCGATCTGGGCAAGCTTGAGGTTCTCCTCGACCGTGAGGCCCGGGATGATGCGCCGGTCCTCGGGGACAAGGCCAAGGCCGCCCCTGGTGGAGGCCTCGTGGCTCTTCATCTTGTGCAGCGGCTGGTGATCGAGCCAGATCTCGCCATGCGTGAGCTGCGGGCTGTCGAGCCGCGCGATCGCGCGCAGCGTGGTGGTCTTTCCGGCGCCGTTGCGGCCCAGGAGGGCGAGGATCTCGCCCTCGTGCACGTTGAAGCTGATGCCCTGCACGATGTAGCTTTCGCCGTAGTAGGCGTTCATGTCCCAGACCGAGAGGAAGGCGGGCGCCGTCTCGGCCAGGTTGGCGTTTTTCGAGAAGTCGGGCTTGACGTTCATGGTTCTGTCTCCCTAGGCCGCCTCGCCCAGATACGCCTCGCGCACCTTGGGGTGGCCCTTGATGTTCTCCGGCGTGTCCTCGACCAGCGGCGTGCCTTGTGCGAGCACCGTGATGCGTTCGGCCAGACTGAACACGACATGCATGTCGTGCTCGATGATGACCATGGTGATGTCGCGCGTGTCCCGGATCTCCTTCAGCAGGTCGATGGTGTTGTTGGTGTCCGCCCGGCTCATGCCCGCGGTCGGCTCGTCCAGCAGCAGCAAGCGGGGCTTCTGCACGAGGCACATGGCCATCTCCAGCCGCCGCTTGTCGCCGCGCGAGAGCGAGGCGGCGTGCGTGTCGCGCTTCTCCAGCATCTTGACATCGAGCAGGATGCCTTCCGCCTGTTCCACCAGCTCGGCCTCGTCCAGCATCCGCTCGAAGGCGTGCATCCGGAAGGCGCCGTCGCGGCTGGCGAAGCAGGGGATCATCACGTTCTCGAACACCGTGAGGTCGCCGAAGATCTCGGGCGTCTGGAACACGCGGGAAATGCCCATCTGGTTTATCTCGTGCGGCTTGCGGCCCAGGACGCTCTGCCCGTCGAACATCACCGAGCCGGTGTCGGGAATGAGCTTGCCGACGAGGCAGTTGAGCAGGGTGGACTTGCCCGCGCCGTTCGGCCCGATGATCGCGTGAACCGCCTTTTCGGGGACCGAGAGATTGACTTCGGAGAGGGCCTTGAGCCCGCCGAAGCGCTTGTTGACGTCCTTGACTTCCAGAATGCCCATGCGCAGTGCCTCCTCACTCGCCCACATGCGGCGTGGGTCTGGGGTGATGCTCGGGGTCGTCGGCGCCCCTTGTCCTCCGGCCCCGACGACGCAGGCGCGCCAGCCGCTGGCCGCCCTCGACCAGCCCGCCGGGCAGGAAGATGACCACCAGCATGAACATCAGTCCCAGCGTGAGCAGCCAGCCGTCGCCGACGAACATCTGCGCCAGCGCCACGGCGGCGTTCTGCAGCGGGTCAGGGAGGAAGCCGAAGAGCGCGTTGAGATCGCCCTCGTTGAGGCGCGAGAAGATGTTCTCGAAGTACTTGATCATGCCTGCGCCCAGGACCGGCCCGATGAGCGTGCCCGCACCGCCCAGGATGGTCATCAGCACGACCTCGCCGCTCGCGGTCCAGAACATGCGGTCCGCGCCGGCCAGCGGATCGACCGCCACCATCAGCCCGCCGGCAAGGCCGGCGTACATCCCCGAGATGACGAAGGCCGCCAGCGTATAGGGCTTGGGGTTCAGACCCGTGTAGCTCATCCGCTGCTGGTTGGACTTCACCGCGCGAAGCATCATGCCGAAGGGAGAGCGGAAGATGCGGATCGAGATGTAGAAGGCGATCAGCATCAGCAGCGCGCAGAAGTAGTATCCGAAGTTGAAGGTGAAGACCCAGCCGCCCAAAGACCAGTCGAAGCCGTCGCGCATCCTGAGGCCGAAGACGTTGGCAGCGGGGATGCTGCCGCCGTCGTTCGCGATCTCGAGGATGCGGGGGTCGCTGAGCGACAGCTGCAGCCCCGTCTCGCCGGCCGTGATCGGCGTCAGCACCGAATAGGCCAGAGCGAAGGACATCTGCGCGAAGGCCAGCGTCAGGATCGAGAAGTAGATCCCGGAGCGGCGAAGACAGATGAACCCGATGACAAGGCTGAAGAGCCCCGCCACCAGCACCGAGGCGATGATCGCCGGCACCACGTTCACCGTGAGCAGCTTCATCATCCAGACGCCCGCGTAGGAGCCTATGCCCAGAAACGCCGCATGCCCGAAGCTCAGGTAACCGGTGAGCCCGAAGAGGATGTTGAAGCCGATGGCGAAGATGCCGAAGATCACGAAGCGCTGCATCAGGTCGGGGTAGCCCGCGTTGAAGCGCGACAGTCCCGATCCTTCCGGAAACGGATTGAGCAGGAAGGGCGCGAAGGCCACCAGCGCCACGACGATCAGGAAGAGCGTCAGATCCTTCTTTGTAAGTCCCAGCATCGTTTCAGTCCTCCATCACGCCCTTGCGGCCCATCAGCCCGCGCGGACGCACCAGAAGCACGACGATCGCGACGAGGTAGATGATGACCTGGTTGATCCCGGGGATCACGTTGGTCACTGCGGACATCGAGGCGAAGCTTTCCAGGATGCCCAGCAGGAAGCCGGCGAGCACCGCGCCCGGCAGGCTGCCCATGCCGCCGACCACCACGACGACGAAACTGAGCACGAGGAAGTTCATCCCCATGTTGTAGTTGGGCGAGACGATGGGCGTGTACATCACCCCGGCCAGTCCCGCGACGACGGCGGCGATGGCGAACATCACGGTGAAGCGCCGGCCGATGTTGATTCCCAGAAGGCCCACGGTCTCCCGGTCCGCCATGCCGGCGCGCACCACCATCCCGTATGTGGTGAACTGCAGGAAGGAGAAAACCGCGGCGATCACCACAAGCCCGAAGCCGAAGTAGACCAGCCGCCAGTAGGGATACATGATGGTGAAGGGATCGAAGCCCAGCAACACGCCGAAGTCGAAGGAGCCTCGGAAGGCCTCGGGCGCGGGCATCGGGATCGGGTTCGCGCCGTAGACGTATTTGACGAACTGCTGCAGCACGATCGCCAGGCCGAAGGTCACGAGGATCTGGTCGGCGTGCGGGCGCTTGTAGAAATACTTGATCAGCCCGCGTTCCATCGCCAGACCGATCAGCGCCATGATGGGGATCGCGGCCAGGATCGCCAGCGGCACGGACCAGTCGACGATGGCCCCGCCTACCGCCTCTCCGAACCAGTCCTCGACGTATCGAACCTCGACCCGCGTAGGATTGCCGAGAAAGTCCACCCGGCTTTCGTCGACCACCTCGTGCGAGAGGGTGAGCAGGCGGTTCAGCGACACGGCGGTGAACGCGCCCAGCATGAAGAGCGCGCCATGCGCGAAATTGACCACGCCCAGCGTGCCGAAGATCAGAGTGAGGCCGAGTGCGATCAGAGCATAGGCAGAGCCCTTGTCGAGCCCGTTGAGGATTTGAAGCAGGAAGGCGTCCATCGCGTGAAGCTCCGGCAGTCGCAGGGCGCACGGGGCCGTGTCGGCGACCCGGCGGGGAAGGGGCGGCCGCGCGCGTGGCGCGGCCGCCCGGCTCTCGTCAGGCGCAGCGGATCAGGCCTCGTTGTTGCAACTGCCCAGCGATCCGCCGGCGAACTGCGGATGATCGTGCGGATAGGTCACCTGCTCGACGGGCGTGACCTCGACGATCTCGACGAGGTCGAACTCGTCCTCCGGGTCTTCCTTGCCGCGCACCACGACCACATCCTTGAAGCACTGGTGGTCCTCGGCGCGGTAGAGCGTGGGGCCGTTGCCCAGGCCGTCGAACTCGAAATCCTCCAGCGCCTCGACCACGGCGCAGGGATCGAAGCTGCCCGCGCGCTCCACCGCGTCGGCATAGAGCAGCGCCTGCACGTAGCCGGTGTGCGCCGCCTGGCTCGGCGGGAAGCCGTACTTCCTGCCGAAGGACTGCACGAAGGCGTTGGTGCCGACGTAACGGTCGCCCCTCTCGTTCTCGAGCTTCCAGTCCCAGTTCTGGCTGCCCAGGATGCCCGCGATGTTGGCGCCCGCGCCGCGCGCCATCAGCTCGGAGTAGAGCGGCACGACGATCTGGAAATCCCTGCCGTTGGCCTGTGCCTCGCGCAGCCCGAACTCGACGGCGTTGGTAAGCGAGTTCACCATGTCGCCGCCGTAGTGCACCAGCACCAGCGTGTCGGCGCCCGACTGCAGGACGGGCGTGATGTAGGCCGAGAAGTCGCCCGCGCCGAGCGGGGTCAGCACCTTGTCCACCGTTTCCCAGCCCATGGCCTCGGTCGCCTCGCTGATCGCCTGCTCGGTGGTGTAGCCCCAGTTGTAGTCCGCGGTCAGGTAATAGGCCTTGCGGTCGGTGCCATAGGCATCGGCCAGCACCGGCGCGAGCGCGGCGCCCGACATGTAGGAGTTGAAGAAGTGGCGGAAGCCGTTGGCGCGGCGGTCCTTGCCGGTTGTGTCGTTGGCATGGGTCAGACCCGCCATGAAGATCACGCCCGCCTCCTGGCAGAGCGCCTGCACGGCGACCGCGGGGCCCGAGGACGACCCGCCGGTGATCATGATGGCGCCGTCCTTCTCGATCATCGAGCGGGCCGAGGCGCGGGCGGCGTCGGTCTTGGTCTGGGTGTCGCCGGTGACGTATTCGACGCGCTTGCCCAGGATGCCCTGGCCGGTCAGCTGGGTTCGCGAGCCGTCGGCATAGCGGAAGGTCTCGAGCATGCCGTTGTCGTCGCCTTCCCCGTTCAGATGCTCCACCGCAAGCTCATAGGCGCGCAACTGGTCGGCGCCCTCGTCGGCATAGGCACCCGACTGCGGCACGTTGAAGCCGAAGGTGACGGTGTCGCCCGTGGGCTCGTTGGTGAAGGCGTTGGCACGGCTGGTGAAAATCGTTGGCAGCGCGACGCCGGCGCCGGCCATGGCCACACCGCCCTTGAGCACGCCGCGGCGCGTGAGCTTTTCTTTGGTCATGTGTTCCTCCCGTTGAGTGACCCCGGCCGGCTTCCGTGCCGGCGCAAGGCGCACCAAGTGCAAAGCGAATATCGCCTACGCTACGTAAAGCTGGCAACAAGCTCCTTCCTTGCAAAATTTTTTTTGTAAATTTCTCCACAATACCATGGTATGCTTTGTAAATTAGTTATTCGGCGGCGCAGAAAGCGCTTGACGATGAAGGGTTTTCGGCATGGCGCGTGACACGCTGATCGGCAGCCGCATCCGCGAGCGCCGCGCGCTCTCGGGGCTGCGGCAGGCCGATCTGGCGCGCCGGGTGGGCATCTCCGCCTCCTACCTCAACCTGATCGAGCACAATCGCCGCAGAATCGGCGGCAAGCTCCTGATGCGGATCGCCGGGGCGCTGGAGGTCGAGCCGTCGCTGCTGTCGGAAGGGGCGGAGGCGGCCCTGCTCGCGCGCCTGCGCGAGGCCGCAGCGGCGCAGCCCGGCACGAAGGCCGAGCTGGACAGGGTCGAAGAGTTCGCCGGCCGCTTCCCGGGCTGGGCCAACCTGCTGGCGGACGCCCGGCGCCGGATCGACGCGCTGGAGGACACGGTCGAGACGCTGAGCGACCGACTGGCGCACGACCCGCATCTGGCCGCCTCGCTGCACGAGGTGCTCTCGACCGTCACCGCGATCCGCTCGACCGCCGCGATCCTTGCCGGCACAGAGGGGCTGGAGCGTGAGTGGCAGGACCGCTTCCATCGCAACATCGACGAGGACAGCCGCCGGCTGGCCGAGGGCGCGCAGGCATTGGTGACCTATCTGGACGGTGCGGCAGACGCGCGCCGCTCGCTGACCTCGCCGCAGGAGGAGATCGACGCCTTCCTCGCGGACCGGGACTTTCACTTTGCCGAACTCGAGGCCCCGGGCGCCGATCCGGCCGAATTGCTCGACCCTGCCGTGCTGACCTCGCAAGCGGCGCGGCAGATCGCGGAGCGACTGTTGCAGCGCTACGCGGAAGACGCGGCGCAGGTTCCGCTCGCGCTGGCGCGCGATGTCGTGGCAGAGCATGGCGTCGATCCCGCCGCGCTGGCGCGCGCCGCCGGCTGCGACCTGCCGTGTGCCATGCGCCGTCTCGCGTCGCTGCCGCCGCAGGCACTGCCTGCGCCCGCCGGCCTCGCGATCTGCGACAGCGCCGGGGCGCTGACCTTTCGCAAGCCGCTGGACGACTTCCCGCTGCCGCGCTTCGGCGGCGGCTGCGCGCTCTGGCCGCTCTTCGAGGCGCTGGCCCGGCCCGGCCAGCCGGTGATGCGCCTGCTGGTGCAGGCGGGCGGCGAGGCACGGCCGATGCGCGCCTTCGCCGTCGCGGCACCGTCGCGCGCCGCCGTTTTCGATGCGCCGCCGCTGATGGAAGCGCACATGCTTGTCGTGGCCGCGCCTGAAGCGACCGCCCCGCCGCCGCTCGAGGTCGGCGTGACCTGCCGGATCTGCCCGCGCGAGGGGTGCCCCGCGCGGCGCGAGCCCTCGCTTCTGAGCGCAGGCTTTTGACTTGGCGGCGCAGCTTGGTGTTAAGTTTCCCACAGGCGCGGAGTCCGCGGGGTGGGAGGCCCCGCAGGGGAGGAGTGTTGCGCAATGGGCAAGCATGTCCTCGTGATCGAGGATGAGCCGAACATCGTCGAGGCGATCCGCTTCATCCTGCATCGGGACGGCTGGCGGGTGGACACCCATTCCGACGGCGCCTCCGCGGTGGCAACGGTCTGCGCGCAGCGGCCCGACATCGTCATCCTGGACGTCATGCTGCCGGGGCGGTCGGGATTCGACATTCTGCGCGAGTTGCGCGGTCTGGACCAGCTGGCCGGACTGCCCGTGCTGATGCTGACCGCGCGCGGCTCGGCCAAGGATCGCGAGACCGCGGAGCGCGCGGGCGCCTCGCGCTACATGACGAAGCCATTTTCCAATGCCGAAGTGCTCGCGGCAGTGCGCGCGCTGGCAGGCGCATGACGTCCCGGCGCCGCCCCCTCTTCGTCTCGCGCGATGTCTATCGCTCGCGCCGGCTGAAGGATGCCTCGCGGCTGCTTCCGGTTATCGGCGCGGCGCTTTTCGCGCTGCCGCTCTTGTGGCGCAGCGAGGAGGGGGCGAGCGTCGGCACCGCCGGCACGCTGCTCTACATTCTCGCCGTCTGGGCGGGCCTGATCCTGTCGGCCTTCCTGATCGCAAGGCGGCTGGCCCGGGACGAGCCGCCCGGCGCCGCGCAGTCCCCTGCCGCCCCGCCGGGCGACGGCTGACGGGGACGGGCGCGATGGTCTCGCTCAACCTGCTCGCCGTCGTCTGCCTGGGCTACGTTGCCTTTCTGTTTGCCGTGGCCTTCGCGGCAGAACGCGCGGCGGCGGCAGGGCGAACGGCCTGGCTGCGCAGCCCCTGGGTATATACGCTGTCGCTGTCGATCTACTGCACCGCCTGGACCTTCTACGGCGCGGTGGGCTACGCGGCGCGCTCGGGGCTGGAGTTCCTGACCATCTACCTGGGCCCGACGCTGGTGATGGTCGGCTGGTGGTGGGGGCTGAACAAGCTGGTCCATATCGGGCGCAGCCAGCGCATCACCTCGATCGCGGACCTGATCAGCTCGCGCTACGGCAAGTCCAGCCTGCTCGCCGCGACGGTCACGATCCTGGCGGTGGTGGGCACCACCCCGTACATTGCCCTGCAGCTCCAGTCGGTGACATTGTCGGTGGCGGCCTTCGCCCAACCCGATCCGGCCCTGCCGGTGCCTGCGCATCCCTCTGCCACAGCGGTCTGGGTCGCGGTGGGTCTTGCCGTCTTCACCATCCTTTTCGGCACCCGCAATCTCGACGCGAACGAGCGGCACCACGGCGTCGTCATGGCCATCGCGGTCGAGGCGGTGGTCAAGCTCTTCGCGCTGCTCGCCGTCGGCGTCTTCGTGGTCTGGGGCATCGCCGGCGGCGCGGGCGCCATCGTGGAGCGGATCGAGACCAGTCCGGAACTGGCCGCCTGGCGCATCGACGGGGCGCGGTGGACCGGCCTGACGCTGCTGGCGGGCGCGGCCTTCCTGTGCCTGCCGCGAATGTTTCAGGTGATGGTGGTGGAACTCGAGGACGAGCGGCACCTGCGCACCGCCTCATGGGCCTTTCCGCTCTACGTCTTCCTGATCAGCCTGTTCGTCGTGCCCATCGCGCTCGTCGGGATCGAGACGCTGCCCGAGGGCGCCAACCCCGACCTCTTCGTGCTGACCGTGCCGCTGGCCTTCGGGCAGGAGGGGCTGGCCTTTCTCGCTTTCCTGGGTGGCTTTTCGGCGGCGACATCCATGGTGATCGTCGCCGCGCTGGCGCTGGCGACGATGGTGTCCAACCACCTCGTCATGCCGGTCTGGCTGCGGCTTGCGCGCCGCGGCGCGAGCGTGGCGGGCGACGTGCGGCACGTCGTGCTGCTGGCGCGGCGGCTGTCGATCGCGGGCGTCGTCTTTCTCGGCTATCTCTACTACAGCCTGTCGGGCGGCGGCACGGCGCTGGCGGCCATCGGCCTGATCGCCTTCGCCGGCATCGCGCAGGTGCTTCCGGCGATGATGGGGGGACTCTTCTGGCGCGGCGGGAGCCGGGCGGGGGCTCTGGCGGGCATCGGCGCGGGCTTCGGGCTCTGGCTCTATACGCTCTTCCTGCCCAGCTTCGGGCCGGACGTGGTGCTCTCCGCCGCGCTCATGGCCGAGGGGCCCCTGGGCATCGGCTGGCTCCGGCCCTACGCGCTCTTCGGGATCCAGGGGCTGGACCCGCTGATCCACTCCGCGCTCTGGAGCCTGTCGATCAACACGGTGCTGTTCCTGACCGTCTCGCTGGCAAGTTTTCCCGAACCGCTGGAGCGGCTGCAGGGCGCGCAGTTCGTCAGTGCCCTGGGCGCGCCGGGTGGCGCGCGCAGCTGGCAGGGCGGTGCCGTGCAGGCAGAGGACCTGATGGTCATGGCACAGCGCATCCTGGGCCCCGGCGAGGCGCTGACGCTCTTCCGGCGCGAAGCCGCGCGGCAGGGATTGGGCGGCTATTTGCCCGAGGCGACGCCCGAATTCCTGGAGGTGCTGGAGCGCGAACTCTCCGGCTCGGTCGGCGCGGCCGCAGCGCACGCCATGCTCGCGCAGATGGTGGGCGGCATGCAGGTCTCGGTGCAGGATCTGCTCGCGGTGGCCGACGAGACGGCGCAGATCATGGAATATTCCGCCCGGCTGGAAGCCAAGCAGGAGGAACTCACCCGCACCGCGCGGCAACTGCGCGAGGCCAACGAGAAACTGACGCGCCTGTCCGTGCAGAAGGACGCCTTTCTCGGCCAGATCAGCCACGAGTTGCGGACGCCCATGACCTCGATTCGCGCGTTCAGCGAGATCCTGCGCGACATGGGAGAGGACCGGCCGCTCGATCGCGCGACGCAGGCGCGATACGCCTCCGTCATCCACGACGAGGCAATCCGCCTGACCCGCCTGCTCGACGACCTTCTGGACCTCAGCGTGCTGGAAAACGGGCAGGTCAGCCTGAACGTGAGCGAGGGCAGCCTGTCCGACCTGCTCGACCATGCCGTCGCCACCGCCGCGGCCGGCGACGAAGGTCAGGCGCTGCGCGTCCGGCGCGAGCGGGGGGCCGAGCGCATCCGCCTCGTCACCGACCTCGACCGCCTGAGCCAGGTCTTCATCAATCTCGTCAGCAATGCCCGGAAATACTGCGCTGCGCCCGAGCCGCAGCTCACGATCCGGACCGGGGCGGAGGGCGACTGGATCACGGTCGATTTCATCGACAACGGCCGCGGCATCCCGCGCGACCAGCACGACGTGATCTTCGAGAAGTTCGCGCGCATCGGCGATCAGGAGGCGGGCGGCGCGGGCCTTGGGCTTGCCATCTGCCGCGAGATCATGGCGCGGCTGGGCGGGACGATCGCCTATCTGCCGGGGCAGGGGGGGGCGGCGTTCCGCGTGCGGCTGCCGGCGCGCGCCGCGATGGCCGCGCAGTAAGCGCCGGTTAACCCTGCGGTCCTAGTCTGCCTCGACATGAAGCTGCAGCACGCGGAGGAGACGATGGGCGGCGAGCAGGCCAATCCGATTCTGCGCCGCAAGACGACCGCGGGGCGGCGGCAACAGGAGGCGCGCGCGCCCTCGGCGAAACGCGCGCTGCGCCTGGCGCTCGCGCGAACCGCCGAGACGCGCCTGCGCCTCGGCCTTGTCGTAACGTCAGCCACGGAACAGTCGCTTGATCAGGAGGCGCTGATCGCAGCGCTGGACGAGTCCGGCATGATCCTACTGATCGAAGGGCCGGATGGCCGGGCCGGCGCGATGGTGCTGGATGCGGGGATCGTGGCGGGCGTGGTGCAGCACCAGACCACGGGCCGCGTGTCGGATGCGCCGCCCGAACCGCGCCGCTTCACGGCGACCGACGCGGCTATCGTGGCCCCGCTGGTCGAAGGCATGCTGGAGCGCGCGGCCGACGACCTGGCGCAGGGGCCGGAAGCGGACTGGGTCGCGGGCCTGCGCTTCGGGGCTCGGCTCGACGGGCTGCGCGCTCTGGCGCTCGCGCTACGCGCGTCGGACTTCCGTCTCTTCGGGTTCTCGGTCGAACTGGCGGCGGGTGCGCGCCGTGGCGAATTTGCCGTGGCTCTGCCTGCGCCTCCCGAACCGGACACCCCCGAGCCCGACGCGGCGGCGCCGAAGGGTCCGGCCGCGACGGCGACGAGGGCGCCTGTCGAACTCGTCGCCATCCTGCACCGCCTGCGCATGCCGTTGACGGAAGCGGCTGCCCTGGCGCCCGGCACATTGCTGCCCCTGCCAGGGGACGTGTTGAGCCGCGCCGTCATCGCAACGCGAGACGGACAGACGGTCACCCCCGTCAGCCTTGGCCGCCTCGACGGGATGCGCGCCCTTCGCCTTTCGGGTGGAGCGGTTGCAGCCGGCGAAGCGCAGGCTCGCGGGACGGCGCGGCAACAGCCGGCGGCGCCGGACGAGGAGCGCACGGCGCAAGAGGCGGTCAGTGCATCGACGCGCCCGGCGCGGCACACTGTCGACGAAAGACCGAAACAGGACTTCGCGGAGAGATCGGCAAAGGCCGCCACGGAACCCTTGCCGGAACTGCCGCCGCTGGAGATCGACGCGCCCTTTGGCGGCGCGGAAGAGTAGCGCTCGGCAGCCTCTGCGCCGCAGGGCGGCCCTCATCGGGACCGCCGTATCGGGATCGCAGGGTGCAGTTGCCGCGGCGCTACCCCTCCCGGGGCGGCGGCGCTCCGCAGGTGCCGACGGGTGCAGGCGTGGTATGCCGCGCGGTCGCGCGGCGGGCGCCCCGCGTCATCCTCGTCCGGTCGCCATCGCGTCGAGCGTCGGGCGCAGACCGTCGAGCATGTAGCCCGCCCGCGCGGTGGCCGCCAGGATCTCGTCGGTCGGGCGCGCGCCCGCCTGACCCAGCGCCCAGACCACCGAGCACCGCGTGCCCGACGCGCAGTAGGCCAGCACCTTGCCCTCCGCGCTCTCCACCAGCTCGGCCTGACGCGCCACGTTCTCTGGCGTCATGGTCTGATGGGTGAGCGGCACCGCGGCGAAGTCCATGCCGGCCGCGCGCACCGCCTTTTCCACCTCTGCTGCATGGTGCGAGGGCGGCACCTCGGTGTCGGGCCGGTTGCAGATGACCAGGGTCACGCCGGCCTCTGCCAGCGCCGGCGCATCGTCCGGGTCGATCTGCGGCGAGACGTGGTAGGTATCGGTGATCTGGCGCAGTTCCATGACGAGACCTCCTAAGCGGCCTGTGCCGGCCGGGTCAATCGGGCGAGCACCGGCGGTGCCGCCAGCATGCCCCCGATCATCGCCGCGAAGAATACCCAGTGCCCCACGCCGCCGTAGCTGAGCGAGGCGACCGAGGGCCCGGGGCAGAGCCCGGCAAGGCCCCAGCCCGCGCCGAACATCACCGAGCCCAGCGCCAGCCGCGTGTCGAGCCGCACCGGCGGCGGCGGCGGGAAGGTGCCGCCCAGAACGGGGGTCGCACGCCGCTGTGCGATCTGCCAGGCGATCGCCATCGGGATGATCGCGCCGCCCATCACGAAGGCCAGCGTGGGATCCCAGTCGCCGAAGATGTCGAGCCAGCCCTGCACCTTCGCGGTGTCGGTCATGCCCGAGATGAAAAGACCCGCCCCGAAAAGGCCGCCGGCCAGGAATGCGAAGAGATTGCGCATCAGATGATCCCCCAGACATGGCGGAAGAGCAGCACGGTGGCGCCGCCCGCGAAGATGTAGAAACCGGTGGCGATAAGTCCCCGGAACGACAGCCGCGAGATGCCGCAGACGCCGTGCCCCGAGGTGCAGCCGTTGGCGATCCGGGTGCCAAGGCCCACCAGAAGCCCCGCCGCCACCAGAACCCACCAGTTCGAGGTGATATTGGTCTCGACCGCGCCGTAGAGCGGCAGAAGCGCGATAGGCAGCAGGAAGACGCCGGCGAGGAACGCCGCGCGCTCCGCCCAGTTCGACTTGCCCGAGCCGTCCACCAGCCCGCCGAGGATGCCGCTGGCACCCATGATGCGCCCATTGGCGAGCAGATATACCGCGCCCCCCGAGCCGATCAGCAGGCCGCCGATCAGGCCCCAGATCCAGTCCTGTTCCATTGTGTAGATGATCCCTGTCTTGCGTTCGGAGTGAAACCGCCCCGGTCCGTCCGTTCGCGCAGGACCGCACCGGGGCGCATGTGGCGTGACGGTCAGATCTTGTTGACCGGCACCTTGAGAAAGACGTCGCCCTGGTCGTCAGGCGGCGGCATCTGGCCCGCGCGCATGTTCACCTGCAGCGAGGGGATGATGAGCTTGGGCATGTTCAGCGTCGCGTCGCGCTCGTCGCGCATCTTCACGAACTCTTCCTTCGACCTGCCGGCGCCGACGTGGACGTTCTTTGCCTTCTGCTCGCCCACCGTCGTTTCCCAGGCGTAGTCCTCGCGGCCCGGGGCCTTGTAGTCGTGGCCCACGAAGATGCGTGTCTCGTCCGGCAGGGCGAGGATCTTCTGCACTGATTCGTACATCGTTTCGGACGAGCCGCCGGGGAAATCGCAACGCGCCGTGCCGAAATCCGGCATGAAGAGCGTGTCGCCCACGAAGGCCGCGTCACCGATGACATAGGTCAGGCAGGCGGGCGTGTGGCCGGGCGTGTGCAGAACGTCGCCGCGCAACTGGCCGATGTGAAAGCTGTCGCCCTCCTTGAAGAGCTGGTCGAACTGCGAGCCGTCGCGCTGGAACTCGGTCCCTTCGTTGAACACCTTGCCGAAGGTGTCCTGCACGATGCGGATGTTCTCGCCGATGCCGATGCGGCCGCCCAGCCTTTCCTGCAGGTAGGGCGCGGCCGAGAGGTGGTCGGCGTGCACATGCGTCTCGAGGATCCAGACCGGATCGAGCCCCTCTGCCTTGACGTATTCGATGATCTCGTCGGCCGAGCGGGTGTCGGTGCGGCCGGACGCGTAGTCGAAATCCAGAACGCTGTCGATGATCGCCGCCGCTTTCCCGTTCGGGTCGCGCACGACGTAGGAGATGGTGTTGGTGGCTTCGTCGAAGAAGGCCTTGACGTCGGGTTTCATGCTGTATCCTCCGTTTGGGACGACATATACGTTTTACTGAATACGTATCAAGGCCCATGATGCCCCCGGAGGGTCGCTGGCGTGTTGACCTGCATCAAGGCTTCGTGATCGCCTTGGATGGCACAGTGCCGCGACGCGACCGCGAACGCGACCAAGGAGGAGGAGCCTGATGACCACGCTCGAAGAACGCCGCGAGGCGCTGCTCGCCCGTCTGGGCGAACTCGACAGCCGCCTGCACGCGATCGAGGCGGAACTCGACGTGCCGGTTTCCAAGGACTGGGAAGAGGCGGCCGTCGAGCAGGAGGATGACGAGGTGCTGGAGGCGCTGGGGGCCCAGACCCAGACCGAGGTGCGCCGCATCCGCGCCGCGCTGGAGCGGATCCGCACGGGCGAATACGGCTACTGCGTGGAGTGCGGGGCCGAGATCGCGCCGGCGCGGCTCGACCTGCTGCCGGCGACACCGTTCTGCGCCGACTGCGCAGCCAAGCACTGAACGCCAGGCACTGAACGCCAGGCCCCGGGAGGGCGTCATGGACCGCGACGATATAAGGCGCATAGAGGCGCAGATCGAGGAGATCGAGGCCGAGATCGAGGCGGCCGAAGGCGCCGACCGCGCCGAGCTTCAGGCCCACCTCGAAGCTGCGCTGCGCAAGCTGCGTGCCGCCAATGCCGAGTTTGACGGCGCGGCGGGTGACGACGACGACGACGACGACGAGTTCGACAACATGCCGGTCTGAACCGCACGGCCATGGGCCGTGCCCCCGGAGGAGCCTGCCGTTCCGGGGCCGGAGCCTTCGATCTGACTTGGCGTGCCG
>NZ_JBKHAQ010000188.1:0-2645 GCF_046542825.1 Rhodosalinus sp.
CATCAGCCCTGCAGCGCCTCCCACATCTCCTTGTCGCGCTCGGCGGTCCAGATGCGCGGCGTCTCGATGCCGCGCGCCTCGTCGTAGGCGCGCGCGACGTTGAAGGGCAGGCAGTGCTCGTAGATTGCGTAGTCCGAGAACTTCGGGTCGCATTCCGCGCGCACGGCGTCCCAGGCCTCCTTCAGCGTGCCGCCGCGCGCCGCGACGCGGGCCGCCGGGCGATAGGTGCTTTCGACGAAATCGCGGGTGTTCTCGATCGCGGCATTCACCATCTCGCGCCCCATCAGCGCGTCGCCGCGCCCCGGCGCAATGGCGTCCACGTCGAACCAGCGGATCGCGTCCAGCGTGTCGCCCCAGTCCGCGAAATGCCCGTCGCCGCAGTAGCAGGCAGAGTGGTATTCGACGATGTCGCCGGTGAACATCACGTTCTGGTCGGGCACATGCACCACGATGTCGCCCGCCGTGTGCGCGCGGCCGAGGTGCATGAGGTCCACGCGCCGGTTGCCCAGGTAGACGGTCATCCGGTCGTTGAAGGTGGTGTTGGGCCAGGTCAGGCCGGGGATCGATTCATGCCCCTGGAAAAGGCGCGGGAACCGCTCGAACTCGCTTTCCCAGTCCTCCTGCCCGCGCTCGGCGACCATGCCGCGCGCCATCTCCGACATGATGACCGTCTGCGCCTTGTAGGCGGAGGCGCCCAGCACGCGCACCGCGTGATAATGCGTCATCACCAGATGGGTGATCGGCTTGTCGGTGACCTCGCGCACCTTGTCGATCACCTTGTTTGCCAGCCGCGGGGTCGCCTGCGCCTCGACGATCATCACCGAGTCGTCGCCGATGATCACGCCCGAGTTCGGGTCGCCCTCGGCGGTGAAGGCCCAGAGCCCCTCGCCGATCTCGGTGAAGCTGATCTGCTTTTCTTCCATGTCGCCCTGGCTGGCGAAGGCCTTGCTCATGTCGTCGCTCCGTCTGTGGTCCCGGCCGGGTGCGGACCCGGCGTCCTCGTGTCGATCGCCGCGCCCTCAGCGCGCGTAAGGATCCTCCAGCGCGGGCAGAAGCGTGCCCGTGCAGGTCCCGAAGCCGACGGTATAGCCGTCGCCATGCGCCGCGCCGTGCAGCGTGAGCGTGTCGCCGTCCTCCAGGAAGCTGCGCGTCTCGCCGCCGTCAAGCTCCACCGGCTCCTTGCCGCCCCAGCTGAGTTCCAGAAGCGAGCCGCGCTGATGCTTCTCCGCGCCCGAGATGGTGCCCGATCCCAGCAGGTCGCCCACCCGCATCGGGCAGCCCGCGGTCGTGTGATGCGCCAGCTGCTGCGCCGAGGAGTAATACATCTCGCGGTAGTTGGTGCGCGCGATCTCGGACGCGCCCTTGCCCTCGGGTGCCAGCGTCACCCGGAGGTCGAGGTCGTAGAGCATCGGCCCCGCGTCGCGCAGATGCGGCAGCAATTCCACCTCGCGCGCGGGCGTGGGCACGCGGAAGGGCTCCAGCGCGGCCTTGGTCACGATCCAGGGACCGATCGAGGTCGCCGTCGCCTTGGCCTGGAAGGGGCCGAGGGGCTGGTATTCCCAGGCCTGGATGTCGCGCGCCGACCAGTCGTTCAGCAGGACGTAGCCGAAGATCATCGCGTCGGCCTCTTCCACCGTTACCGGCCCGTCCGAGGGCTGGCCGACGATGGCGCCCATCTCGAGCTCCAGGTCGAAGCGCGCCGAGGGGGCAAAGCGCGGCGCGTCGTCGTTCGGGCCCTTGAGCTGGCCCCAGGGGCGGCGCACCGGCGTGCCGGAGACCACGACCGAGGAGGCGCGCCCGTTGTAGCCGATGGGGATGTGCAGCCAGTTGGGCGGCAGCGCGTTCTCCGCGCCGCGGAACATGGTGCCCACGTTGGTCGCGTGGTGCCGGCCGGCGTAGAAGTCGGTGTATTCGGCGACACGGAAGGGCAGGTGCATCGTGGCCCCTGCCTGCGGCACGAGGAACCCCTCGATCTTGTCGCGCGCGGGCGAGCCCTCGGCCAGAAGGTCCATGAGTTGCGCCCGCAGGTGGCCCCAGACTCCCGGCCCGGCCTCCATCAGCGCGTTCCAGGCAGGCTCCGTGAAGAACGGCCCGCCGTCGAGCGCGATCTGCCCCGCCTCCTCGGCGCGGGCCATGTCGAGGATCATGTCCCCGATGGCGACCCCGCAGCGCGGCGCCAGCGTGTCGGTGGAAAAGACGCCACAGGGCAGGTTGTTCAGCGGAAAGGGATGGTCGGCCGCGTTGGCGCTTTCCACCCAGCTTTTCATCAGCGGCATAGCGTGTCCTTCATCCGGTCTTGCGGAGCGGGGCGCATCCCTCGCGACCCCGCGCGGCGCAAGGCTTTTGGAAAAGCCTTGCAAGGGGCTTTCAAGCCCCTTGCACGCTCACTTCAGCCCGGGCGTGCCGTCGAACTTCTTCTCGAGATCGGCCCAGCAGTCGATGTAGTCGTCCTGCAGCGGCGCCTCCTGCGCGGCGAAGCGCGTGAGGTGCTGCGGGAAGCGCGTCTCGAACATGAAGGACATCGTGTTCTCGAGCTTCTCGGGTTTCAGCTCGGCGTTCGACGCGCCCTCGAAGGCGGTCCGGTCCGGTCCGTGCGGCAGCATCATGTTGTGCAGGCTCATGCCCCCGGGCACGAAGCCCTGCGG
>NZ_JBKHAQ010000189.1:0-2618 GCF_046542825.1 Rhodosalinus sp.
CAGGTCGAGAACGGCGCGCAGATCATCGACGTGAACATGGACGAGGGGCTGCTCGATTCGGCCGCCGCCATGCGCACCTTCCTCAACCTGATCGCGGCGGAACCGGACATCAGCCGCGTTCCGGTGATGATCGACAGTTCCAAGTTCGAGGTGATCGAAGAAGGGCTCAAATGCGTGCAAGGCCGGCCTGTGGTCAACTCGATCTCGCTCAAGGAGGGCGAGGCGGAGTTCCTTGAACAGGCCCGCATCGTCCGACGCTTCGGTGCGGCGGTGGTGGTCATGGCCTTCGACGAGGGCGGGCAGGCCGAGACGGCCGAGCACAAGTTCGCCATCTCTGAACGCGCCTATCGCCTGCTGACGGAAAAGGCAGGCTTCGACCCGTGGGAGATCATCTTCGACCCCAACATCTTCGCCGTGGCCACAGGGATCGATGAGCACAACAACTATGCCGTCGCCTTCTTCGAGGCGACGCGCATGATCAAGGCGCGGTTGCCTTACGCGCTGGTCTCGGGCGGGCTGTCGAACGTCTCGTTCAGCTTCCGCGGCAACGATCCCGTGCGGGAGGCGATGCATTCGGCCTTCCTCTACCACGCGATCCGCGCGGGCCTCGACATGGCGATCCTGAACGCAGGGCAGATCACCGTCTATGACGACATCCCGCCCGAGCTGAAGGAGCGGGTCGAGGACGTGCTGCTCAACCGCCGCGACGATGCCACCGACCGGCTGCTCGCCATCGCGGACGACTACCGCGACAAGGGCGAGGCGCAGAAGAAATCCGACCCGAAGTGGCGCGAGGCGCCGGTCGAGAAGCGGCTGTCCCACGCGCTGATCCACGGCATCACCGACCACGTCATCGACGACACCGAGGAAGCCCGGCAAAAGGCCGAACGCCCGCTCGACGTGATCGAGGGGCCGCTGATGGACGGCATGAACGTGGTGGGCGAGCTTTTCGGCGAGGGCAAGATGTTCCTGCCGCAGGTGGTGAAGTCGGCCCGCGTGATGAAGACCGCCGTGGGCCACCTGATCCCCTACATGGAGGCGGAGAAGAAGCGCGCCGGCGACACCAGCGCCAAGGGAAAGATCCTGATGGCCACGGTGAAGGGCGACGTCCACGACATCGGCAAGAACATCGTGGGCGTCGTGCTGGCCTGCAACAACTACGACGTGGTGGACATGGGCGTGATGGTCCCCACCGAGGACATCATCGCCCGCGCGAAGGAGGAAAAGGCCGACGTCATCGGGCTGTCGGGCCTGATCACCCCGTCGCTCGACCGGATGGTGGAGGTGGCGTCCGAGATGACGCGGCAGGGCCTCGACGTGCCCTTGCTGATCGGGGGCGCGACCACCTCGAAGAAGCACACCGCGATCCGGATCATGCCGGAATATGCGCATGGCGTGGTGCATGTGGACGACGCATCGAAGGCGGTGGGCGTGGTCTCTCGCCTCCTGTCGAAGGAGCGCAAGCCGCAATTCCTGGCGGAGGTGTCGGAGACGTATCAGGGCCTCGCCGACGGGGTCGCGGGCGCGAAGGAACGGCCCACCGTGCCGCTGGCGGCGGCGCGCGCCAACGCCTTCGATCCCGGCAACCACACCCCAGAGCGGCCCGCGCGAACCGGGCTGATCGATGTCACGCCGCCCACGATCGAGGAGTTGCGCAGCTACATCGACTGGTCGCCCTTCTTCTGGACATGGGAAATGCGGCAGACCTTCCCGAAGATCCTCGACGACCCGCACAGGGGCGAGACCGCGCGCGAGCTTTACGGCCACGCGCAGGACATGCTTGACCGGATCGCGGCAGAGGGCTGGTTCACGCCGAAGGCGGCGCTCGCAATCTGGCCTGCCAACCGCGACGGCGACGACGTGATCGTCTGGACGGACGAGCACCGGCGCCGCGAGCGCGCGCGCTTTCCCATGCTCCGCCAGCAGACGGAAAAGCGCCGCGACAGGCCCAACATGTGCCTTGCCGACTTCGTGATGCCCAGGGGCACGCCCGACTGGATCGGCGGCTTCGCCGTCAATGCGGGCGAGGAGGTGCATGCCATCGCCGACCGCTACAAGGCCGAGGGGAACGATTATGACGCGATCCTCGCGCAGGCGCTGGCCGACCGGCTGGCCGAGGCGCTGGCAGAGGCGATGCACGCGCGCGTGCGGCGCGAGATCTGGGGCTACGCGCCCGACGAGGCGCTATCGAACGAGGAACTGATCCGCGAGGGCTATCGCGGCATCCGCCCTGCGCCGGGCTATCCGGCCTGTCCCGATCACAGCGAGAAGCGCACGCTCTTCGACCTGCTCGACGCCGAGCGGCGGGCGGGCCTCACGCTGACCGAAAGCTGCGCCATGTGGCCCGCGGCCGCCGTCTCGGGCTTCTATTTCGCGCACCCCGAGGCCGCCTATTTCGGCGTCGGCCGCATCGGCCGCGACCAGGCAGAGGATTACGCGGCGCGCAAGGGCATGGAACTGGCGGAGGTCGAAAGCTGGCTGGCGCCAAACCTCGCCTATACGCCGGGCGCCGGGGCACTGCGGAAGTCGGCCTGAGGCAGCCGGTCGCGTTGCGCGCAGGCCCCAGACCCCCGGCTTTTGCAAGAGGACGGATCAGGGAGCGGACAGAGGCAGGGCGC
>NZ_JBKHAQ010000073.1:0-14489 GCF_046542825.1 Rhodosalinus sp.
GCAAAGGCCCCGTGACAGAACCAGCCGGGCGACATCGCGGCACCGTGGGCGTAGTAGAGCCACAGCCGGTCGCCCTCGGCGCAGGTGACGCGCCAGTAATCGCGCTGCCCGGTGCGCCAGTCGGGATCGTCCAGCCACCATTCCGGGGCGATCCGCTCCGGCCCCTCGGCCGCCGCCACGCTCAGGTCGCGGCCCCGCCAGCGGAAGCGCGCGGGCGGGGCGGGATCGTCCGGCGCGCCCACCGGTTCGGGCCGCCACAGCAACAGCGGGCGCGGCGCGGGCGGGCGCGGCCAGGCCTCGCGGCAGGGCTCGGACCAGGCGGCGGCGAGCGTGGTGGCGGTCTTTTCGGGGATGTGGCTGTCGGCGGGGTGGCGGCGGGTGATCGCCTCGAGCCCGATGCGCGCGCCCATCCGTCCAATCAGGTCCGCCACCGCGTCTTCGGGCGCGGGCGTGCGCATCGCGCGCTCCGAGGCGTCGAGATGCCCCGCCGGGCGGCGCGGCGTGAGCGGTTCGGTCTGCACCGCCTCGAGCCGCAACATGTCGATGCCGAAGCCCGCGTCGATCCCGCCCACCTTCAGCGCAAGGACCGGGCGGATGCGGTCGGGATCGTCCGAGGCGCGGGCAAGGCCCACCTCCACCACCTCGGTCGCGTGATCGCTGCGATGCGCCTCGAGCCGCAGCCGCCGGGCGCCGCGCCCCGCCTCGCGCAGCCGTGCGCAGACCCGGTCCATCAGCCGGTCGAGCCCGGCCATGATGTCGGCCTCCAGCCCGATGGGATCGGGCAGCGAGAGCCGCGCGGCGAAGGTCCGGGGCGGCGGCGCGGGCGAGACGGGCTCTGGCGCCGCGCCCAGCGCCTGATCCAGCCGCGCCACCAGGCCGGGGCCGAAGCGGCGGGCAAGCGCCGCGCGCGGCTGCCCCGTCAGGTCGCCGATGGCGCGCAGGCCGAGGCGGGCAAGCTGCTCGGCCACGTCCGGTTCGATCCGCAGCGCGGCGACCGGCAGGGGGGCGAGCGCGCTGCGCGTCTGCCCCGGCGGCGCGATGCGCCCGCCGTTCTTCAGCGTGCCGCCGCTTTCCCTGCGGCGCCTGGCGGCCTTCGAGCGGGTCGCGCGCGCCTCCTGCTCGATGGCGTCGCCCGAGCGGGTGGGCACCGGACCGCCGCCAGCGTAACGCGCCAGTGCCCAGGCCGCGCCCTGGGTGTCGGCGATGGCGCAGCGCATGGTCAGGCCGAAGCCCGCGCAGTCCTCTGCCAGCCGGTCGACCAGCGCCGCTTCGCCGCCGAAGAGATGCGCGCAGCCGGTGATGTCGGCCACCAGCCCGTCGGGCGGCGCCTCGGCCACCCAGGGGCTGACGCGCCCCGCCCAGCGCCGGAGCGCCGAGAGAAATGCCGCCTCGGCCGGCGGGCTCGCCCGGCGCGTGACCAGATCGGGGCAAACCGCCATCGCGTCGGCCAGCGGCTGGCCGCGGGCGATCCCCGCCGCCTCGGCCGCGGCGGAGAGCGCGGCCACCACCTGCCTTTGCCGCTCGTCCCGGACGACGGCGAAGGGGGCGTCCGCCTCCGCCGCGCCAAGGCGCAACAGGCGCTCGGCGGCGAGCCGGGGAAACCAGATCGACAGGATGCGGCGGGCGGGCATCGGAGGGCAGCAAGATGTTCGCTATTTGTTCAGTCCGGGTTCTAGAACGCCGAAAGAGCGGAGTCGAGTCGCGCCGACACGCCTTCGCCGCCCGCCAGCCCGTGCCGGGCGCGGAAGCTTTCGACCCTGCATTTTCCAACGCTCCGAGAGCATCCGGGCAACGCCAATTCCGCCGCGATACCAGCCCCCCGTCGCTGCCTCTGCGGCACCCGATCTGCCGCGCCGACCCGCGCAGGCACACCCCCCGGGGGACGCCCGCCCGCTCGCGGCACGAGGCGCTGCGCGCCCCCTCTCAGCCGCAGCGCATCTCCTGGATCAGCCCGCGCGGGCCGATGCGCACCGTCAACCGCCCGGGCAGATGCTCCATCGTCACCGCCTCGCCCGGCCGGACGATGCGGGTGGATTCGGGCAGGGGCACCTCTTCCAGTTTCTCCGCGGGCTCGCCGATCAGCACGGCAAGGTGCTGCGCGTCACAGGGTGCGAGGTCGCCCCCCTCGGCCTGCACGACCGCGCAGGCGGCCAGCGCGGGCAGCGCGGGCAGCGCGAGAGCGGCAAGGATACGTGGCATCGGATGTCTCCTTGTGCTGACTGCGGCCCCTGTCGCGAAGCTGCGCCAGAGGTCCGTTCCCGCGTTGCAAACGCACGCAGGCTGGCGCAGGCTCCGCCGCGAAACAGGATGGAGACATGCATGCGCACCAAAGCCGCCGTGGCCGTCGAGGCCGGAAAGCCGCTGGAGATCATGGAGGTCGAACTCGACGGGCCGAAACCCGGCGAGGTCATGGTCGAGATCAAGGCCACCGGCATCTGCCACACCGACGAATTCACGCTGTCGGGCGCCGATCCCGAGGGGCTGTTCCCCTCGATCCTCGGCCACGAGGGCGCGGGCGTCGTCGTCGAGGTGGGCGAGGGCGTGACCAGCGTGAAGCCGGGCGACCACGTCATCCCGCTCTACACGCCGGAATGCCGGGCCTGCCCTTCGTGCCTCAGTCAGAAGACGAACCTCTGCACCGCGATCCGCTCGACCCAGGGGCAGGGGCTGATGCCGGACGGCACCTCGCGCTTCCGCACGCTCGACGGCGATATCCTGCATCACTACATGGGGTGCTCGACCTTCGCCAATCACACGGTCCTGCCCGAGATCGCGGTGGCGAAGATCCGCGAGGACGCGCCCTTCGACAAGGTCTGCTACATCGGCTGCGGCGTGACGACGGGCGTGGGCGCCGTCATCAACACCGCCAAGGTCGAGATCGGCGCCAAGGCCGCGGTCTTCGGGCTGGGCGGCATCGGACTGAACGTGATCCAGGGGCTGCGGCTTGCGGGCGCGGACATGATCATCGGGGTGGACGTCAATCCCGACAAGAAGGCCAAGGCCGAGTATTTCGGCATGACGCACTTCATCAACCCCAACGAGGTCGAGAACGTCACGCAGGAGATCGTCAACCTGACGAAGACCAGGGCGGACCAGATCGGCGGCGCCGACTATTCCTTCGACTGCACGGGCAACGTGCAGGTGATGCGCGCGGCGCTGGAATGCACGCATCGCGGATGGGGCGAATCCGTCATCATCGGCGTGGCGCCAGCGGGGGCCGAGATCTCCACCCGGCCCTTCCAGCTGGTGACGGGGCGTGTCTGGAAGGGTACGGCCTTCGGCGGGGCGCGCGGGCGGACGGATGTGCCGAAGATCGTGGACTGGTACATGGACGGCAAGATCGAGATCGATCCGATGATCACCCACACCCTTTCGCTCGACGAGATCAACAAGGGCTTCGACCTGATGCACGCGGGCGAATCGATCCGCTCGGTGGTCGTCTACTGAAGCCATGCGTGGACCGGTCCGCGACACCGCCGCGATGATCGCCGGCATGGCGCCGGTGCTGCGGCAGGGGCGCTTCGCCTTTGTCGAGACGCAGGACGCGGCGCTGCTCGCCCGTGCCTTCGCCGTGGTGCGCGAGGACGAGGGCACCACGGCGATCCTGCCGGTCGGGTTGGCGGCTGACGCGGGCCTCGACACGTCGCTGCCGATGGCCTGCATCACGCTGACGGTGCAGTCCGCGCTCGACGGCGTGGGGCTGACGGCAGCGGTATCGCAGGCCCTCGCCGCGGCCGGCATCCCGTGCAACGTGGTGGCGGGCGCCCGGCACGACCACCTCTTCGTGCCGGCTGCCCGGGCCGAGGCGGCACTGAGCCTCCTGCAGCGCCGCGCCGCGCCCGAGGTGCCGCCACTGCCCGATCCCGTCCCCGGCATAACGATCCGGCCCGCCACACCGGCCGACGACGACGCGATCTGGGCCATCCTGAAGCCGGCGATCGAGGCAGGCGACAGCTTTGCCGCCGATCCGGGAGGCGGGCGCGCGGGCGCCTTCGCCTACTGGCGGCCTCCGGGCGCCGAGAATTTCGTGGCCGAGATCGGGAGCCGCATCCTGGGCACCTGCTACCTCAAGCCCAATCACGCCGGCGGCGGCGCGCATGTCGCCAACGCCGGCTACTGCACCGCGCCTGAGGCGCGGGGCCGTGGCATCGCGCGCGCGCTGCTGGCGCATTCGCTGCAAGAGGCGCGGTCGCGCGGATTCGCCGCCATGCAGTTCAATTTCGTGGTCGAAACGAATACCCGTGCCATCGACACATGGGTGCAGGCGGGTTTCGATGTGGCAGGCCGGCTCCCGGGCGCCTTTCGCCACCCGAGGGAAGGCCGGGTGGATGCGCTGGTGATGCACCGCCGTCTCTGAGCGTGCATTGTGCCCGCGCGCCGGATGCGCGATTGTGGCGGTCAGACCAAGCGGAGGCTTCATGCCCAGTGACGACCGGACCCGACTGCTCGCCGTGCTGATCGACGCGGACAACGTGCCGGCGAAATACGCCCGCGCGATCCTGAAGGAGATCACCAAATATGGCGAACCCGGCCTGCGCCGGGTCTACGGCGACTGGTCGAACCAGCGATTGTCGGGCTGGACCCGGACGGCGCAGGAGCTGGGCCTTGTCCAGCATCAGCAGACCTCGAACACGAGGGGCAAGAACGCCAGCGACATCGGCCTCGTGATCGACGCGATGGACATCCTGCATGTGGGGCACTTCGACGGCTTCGTGCTCGTCTCCTCCGACAGCGATTTCACCCGCCTGGCCAGCCGCATCCGCGAGCAGGGACTGACGGTGATCGTCATCGGCGAGGCCAAGGCGCCGGATTCGCTCAAGAACGCCTGCAATCGCTTCGTCGCGATCGAGAACATCTACGAGGACGAGAGCACGCCGGCACAGGAAAAGGCGGCCGAGAAACTCACCGGCTCGTCGCTTGCCGCGGCGCGCAACCTCTTCTTCGACGCGATGGAGAAGCTCGACGCCGAGGACGAATGGTTCCCCCTCGGCCGCATCGGCCAGCAGATCCAGGCCGACCACCCGGATTTCGACACGCGCACCTACGGCAAGCGCAAACTCTCGGATCTCGTGGCCGATCTGAAGGTCTTCGAGACCAAGCGCGGGCCGAACAACCAGCTTCTGGTGCGGCGCGTGGACTGACGAAGATTTTTCGATCGAAAAATCTTCTTCTTGCCTCCGGTCTGCGTCACGATTTTTCGGACGAAAAATCGTGACGCCCGTAGCGAGCCAGGAAGGTCTCGACCGCGCCGTCGATCACGCGGGCGATCTCGGCCTCGGGGAAGTTGCGGTCGATGCCGAACATCAGCCGCGGCCACAGGTCCGCCTTGCAGAGCTCGGCGAACTGGTCCGCGGCGAGGTCGAAATCGCGGATCTGCAGCTCGCCGCGCGCCGCGGCATCCTGCAGGTAGTCCTTCATGCGCTCGCGCAGCAGCGCCGGTCCGCTCTGGTAGAACTCGCGCCCCAGTTCGGGAAAGCGGTCCGCCTCCGCCAGACAGATGCGGAACACGCGCTGCCCGAAGTCCGACAGAAGAAAGGCCATGATTCGCGTGGCGGCAAAGTGCAGCACCTCGCGCGGCGGCGCGGCAGGGTCGATCATGTCGCGCGATTCCTCGGCCTGCCGGGCGCATTCCAGCCGCGCCACCTCGAGAAACAGCAGCCGCTTGTCGGCGAAATAGCTGTAGAGCGTGGCCTTGCTGACGCCTGCCTCGCGCGCGATGGCATCGACACTGGTGCGCTCGTAACCCTCGCTCAGGAAGACGCGGCGCGCCCCATCGATCACCTGATCGTACTTGCGGCCCTTCTGCGCAGGGCTGCGCGCCGGCCGGGCGGGTGCGTTCATGCAGCGTCTCCTTCGAGAGGAATATAAACCGAACGGTTCAGTACCGGCAATGCGTGCCGGGGGCTTGCCGTTCCTGCCGGACGCATTATTCTGGAATTATTCTAATTCTAAGGTAGAGTTCCAAGGATGATGCGATGCGCTTTTTCAGCCAGCGGCGACACTTCGGCGATCTCTCGGAGCGCGAGGTGCTCGCGCTCGCCATCTCGTCAGAGGAGGACGACGCGCGTATCTACCGCTGTTACGCCGAGCGGCTGCGCGCGGATTATCCTGACACCTCGCGTGTCTTCGAGGGCATGGCCGAGGAAGAGGATCGCCACAGGCAGCGCCTGATCGCCCTGCACGAAAAACGCTTCGGCCCCACCATCCCGCTGATCCGGCGCGAGCATGTGGCAGGCTACCATGCCCGCCGTCCCGTCTGGCTTGTCGAGACCCTCGGCATCGAGCGCATCCGCGACGAGGCGGCGATGATGGAGAAGGAGGCAGAGCGTTTCTACCACCTCGCCGCGCAGCGCGCGTCCGACGCCGAGACGCGCAGGCTGCTGGGCGATCTCGCGGCTGCGGAGGCCGCGCATCGGCATGTCGCCGGGCGACTTGCCGAACAGCATCTTGACCAGGATGCCAGCGCGGCTGAGGAGCGCACCGCGCGGCGCCGCTTCATCCTGACCTGGGTCCAGCCGGGGGTCGCGGGCCTGATGGACGGCTCGGTCTCAACCCTTGCGCCCATCTTCGCCACCGCTTTCGCCACGCAGGACACCTGGACCACCTTTCTGGTGGGCCTCGCCGCCTCGGTCGGCGCGGGCATCTCGATGGGGTTCACCGAGGCCGCCTCGGACGACGGCCAGCTCTCGGGGCGCGGCTCGCCCGTCAAGCGCGGCCTCGCCTCCGGCGTCATGACCACGCTGGGCGGGCTCGGGCACGCGCTGCCGTACCTGATCCCCGCCTTCTGGATCGCGACGAGCATCGCGGTGCTGGTCGTCTTCGTCGAACTCTGGGCGATCGCGTGGCTGCAGAACCGCTACATGGATACGCCCTTCTTGCGCGCGACCTTTCAGGTCGTGCTGGGCGGCGCGCTGGTCCTCGCTGCGGGCGTTCTGATCGGCAGCGGCTAGCCCAGGTAGGCGCGCAGCGCAGGCGGCGGGTCGGCGAAGAGCCTCGCGGTCTCTGCGGGGGCCTCCGCGCGGCCCTCCACAACCAGAACGACGCTGTCCGCGATCCGTCGCGCATCCTCCGGCGCGTGGCTGACCATCAGAACGCTTGCCCCCTGCTCGCGCGCGAGGGCGGCCACGAGGTCCAGCATCTCGGCCCGCTGCGCGGGGCCCAGGGCGGCGAAGGGTTCGTCGAGCAGGAAGAGCGGCTTTCGTTGCAGCAGCACGCGCGCGAGCGCGACCCGCCCCTGCTGCCCGCCGGAGAGTTGTGCGGGCCGGCGCAGGCCCAGCCCGGGAAGACCCACGCGGGCCAGTGCGTCCTCCACCGCGCGCGTCTGCTCTGTCGTCAGCCGCCGCTTCGGCGTCAGTGCCAGCGCCACGTTTTGCGCGGCCGTCAGATGCGGGAAGAGGTTGTTGTCCTGAAACAGCATCGCCACCGGCCGCGCGCCGGGCGACAGGTCCGTCAGGTCGCGTCCCTCCCACAGCACCCGGCCCGACGCGGGCGCCAGAAACCCTGCGACGGCGTCCAGCAGTGTCGACTTGCCGCCGCCCGAGGGGCCGATAACGGCGGCAATGCTCCCGTCCGGCAGGCTCCAGTCCGCCGTCATGCGGAAGCCCTCGCGCTCGAGGACCAGCCCCTCAAGCGTGAGCAATCCGGCCTCCACGGTCGAAGACCCAGAAAAGCGCGAGGCTCATCGCCAGCAGCAGAAGCGCGGCGCTCGCCGCGGCCTCCATCCGATAGGCGCCCATCAGGCGATACATCTGCAAGGGCAGCGTCGCGCGCTCGGGGTCGGCGAAAAGCGCGATGACGCCCAGATCGCCCGCCGACAGCGCCGCGGTCAGCCCCGCGGCGAAGCCCAGCGGCCGGCGCAGGCGCGGCAGCGCCACGCGGGTCCAGAACCACCGACCCGTCAGCCCGAGCGACAGGCAGAGCCGACCGTAGTCCGCGCGCAGCGCCTCCAGCTCGGGGCGCAGCACCCGCAGGGCGAAGGGCAGCGCCATCAGCGCGTTGACCGCCGCCGTCACCGGCAGCGCGGCATCGCCCGGCGCGACCGCGGGGCGCAGGATCAGGAAAAGCCCGGTGCCCAGCACCAGCGGCGAGACGGCGATCGCCGAGACGGCCAGCACTTCGCCCCCGCGCGAGGCGAGCGGCAGGGCGAGCGCAAGGGTCAGCGCGGTCGAGGCAAGCGCCACGCTCAGCGAGAAACCCGCCGCGCGCCAGACCTGCACCGGCAGGTCGGGCAGCCCCGGCAGCCCGCGCACCACGATCATCGCCAGCGGCAGCAGCAGGAAGACCGCCACCAGCGTCAGCCAGAGCGCATCCTGCGCCCGCAGCCAAGGGCGGTCCGCGTCCCAGCGCGGCGTCACACGGTCGAGCCCCGCGCCCATGGCGGAGGGCAGCGCCAGCCGCGCGGCCAGCGCCGCCGCGCCCGCGGCGAGCACCAGCTGCACGACCGACAGCATGGCGGCGCGGCCCAGGTCGAAGTCGAAGCGGAACGCCTGATAGATCGCCAGCTCCACCGTCGTCGCGCGCGGCCCGCCGCCCAGCGTCAGCGCCACCGCGAAGCTGGACAGGCAGATGACGAAGATCACGACCAGCGCACCGGGCACCGCGCGGGCGAGCATCGGTGCCTCCAGCAGGCGGAACACCGCGCCCGGCGGCAGGCCCAGCGTCGCGGCCAGCCGGAAGCGTTCTGCCGGGATGGCGAGCCAGCCCTGCAGGATCAGCCGCGTGGCGAGCGGCAGGTTGAAGAACACATGCGCCAGCACCACGCCGTGCAGCCCGTAGATCGAGAGCGGCGGCAGACCGGCAAGCCCCAGCGCCCGGCTGGCCAGCCCGTTCTGACCGAAGACCGCGAGCAGGCCCAGGACCGCCACGACCACCGGCAGGATGAAGGGCGCGCCCAGCAGCGTCACCAGCGCGCCGCGTCCGCGAAAGCGCCGCCGCGCCAGCGCGCGCGCCGCCGGCACCGCCAGCGCAACCGACAGCAGCGCCGAAAGCACCGCCTGGGTCAGCGAAAAGCGCACGGCGGCCCAGTCGGCGGGGCCAAGCCACCCCGCGCCGCCCGCGCGCCAGAGGACAGCGCCAAGCGGAACGACAACGGCGATGGCGACCAGCGCCATCGCCAGCCGGGCCAGCGGCGCGGGCATCCCCAAGCGCGCCGCCGTCCCGGGGCTCACGGGCTTGGCGGGCACCGGGCGCGTGGTCAGCCCCGGCGCCTGAGCCTCAGCGGGAGAGGGCGTCACGCCATTCCTCGAGCGCGGCGTCGCGCACTTCGGCCGCCTCCTCCGGCGCGAAAAGCAGCGCGGTTTCGGGGACCGTCAGCGTCTCGAACCCCTCTGGCAGGCCGGAGGGCGGCGTGACGGCGGGATACATCCAGTTGGTCGTCGGGATCGCCGACTGGAATTCCGGCCCCGTCATGAAGTCGAGGAACTGCCGCGCCAGGTCGGGCTGGTCGCTGCCGGCCAGCATCCCTGCCACCTCGACCTGCATGTAATGCCCCTCGTCGAAGGGGGCGGCGGCCTTGGTGGGGTCGTCCTCCGCGATCAGGTGATAGGCGGGCGAGGTGGTGTAGCTCAGCACCATGTCGGCCTCGCCCTCGAGGAACAGGCCGTAGGCTTCGGACCAGCCGGGGGTGACGGTGACGATGTTGTCGGCCAGCCCCTCCCAGATCGCGCCGGCCTCGTCGCCGTAGGCCATCTTCACCCACATCAGCAGGCCAAGGCCGGGGGTCGACGCGCGCGGGTCCTGGATCAGGATGCTGGTATCGCTCTCGGCAAGCTCGCGGAACGAGCCGGGCGCATCGAAGCCTTCACCGTGCACGAAGGCGAAGAAGCCCCAGTCGAAGGGCAGGAATGCCGGATCGGTCCACTCCACCGGCAGGTCCAACTCGGGCGAAAGCCCGTGTTCGGCGAAGAGCCCCGTCTCGCGCGCGGCGTGCACCAGGTTGGTGTCGAGCCCGAGGACGACATCGGCCTCGGTCCTTTCGCCCTCGAGCCGGATTCGCGACAGAAGCGCGGCGCCGTCGCCCGCGGCGACGAGGTTCAACTCGCAGCCGCAGACCGCCTCGAAGGCGGGCTCGATCTGCGGGCCGGGTCCCCAGTCGGAGACGAAACTGTCGTAGGTGTAGACGGTGAGTTCCGGCCTCTCTTCGGCCGTCTGGGCGCCCGCGGCGGCGCCGGTCGTCAGTCCCGCGGCAATCAGAAGGGCTCGCATGGTCTTGCTCCTTTCGTTGCGACGGGCGGAGCAAGTCGGGGGATGGGTTTCGTGTTCCCCTACCTTCCCTCCGCCGGTCCGAACCGGGTCAGGTTCAACGGGTTCGCCTGCGCATCTCAGCCCGTGTGGGGCACCCCGAGGTAGACGGAAGGCTAGTCCCGCGGCGCGCCGAGGGCAAGGGGCGCGTCCCGTCGGGCCGCGGCGGGGGCTCTGCCCCCGTCGCGCGGGAGCCGCGCGACTCCCCCGGGGTATTTCCGGCAAGAGGAAGACACGGGCGCAGGACGGGCCCCCGCGCGCTCCGGCGCCGCGCCTGACGGCGGGCGAAACGGGTTGTGAGCGGCGCCCCCGGGGGCTAGACCGCGCGCCAGAGGAGAGCGGCGATGAGCCTGAACACCTTCGGTCACGTGTTTCGCGTCACCACCTGGGGTGAAAGCCACGGTCCCGCACTGGGTGCCGTCGTGGACGGGTGTCCGCCGGGCGTGCCGCTGGCGGAGGCCGATCTGCAGGTCTGGCTCGACCGCCGCAAGCCCGGCCAGAGCCGTTATGTCACCCAGCGCCGCGAGCCCGACGCGGTCGAGATCCTGTCAGGCGTCTTCGAGGGGCAGAGCACCGGCACGCCGATCCAGTTGATGATCCGCAACGCGGACCAGCGCAGCAAGGATTACTCGGAGATCGCCGACAGGTTCCGCCCCGGTCATGCCGACATCGCCTATTGGCAGAAATACGGCATCCGCGACTATCGCGGCGGCGGGCGGTCCTCCGCGCGCGAGACGGCCGCGCGGGTGGCGGCTGGGGGGGTGGCGCGCGCGGCGCTGGCGCAACTGGCGCCGGAGCTCTCCGTTCGGGGCTACATGGTGCAGATCGGTCCGCACCCCATCGAGCGCGACCGCTTCGACGCGGAAGAGATCGCGCGCAACCCCTTCTGGTGCCCGGATGCGCAGGCGGCGGCCGGCTGGGCCGACTACCTGGACGGGTTGCGCAAGTCCGGCGACAGCGCGGGCGCGATGATCGAGGTGGTGGCCCGCGGCCTGCCCGCGGGCCTTGGCGCGCCGGTCTACGCCAAGCTCGATGCCGACCTTGCCGCCGCGATGATGAGCATCAACGCCGTCAAGGGCGTGGAGATCGGCGAGGGGATGGCCGCCGCCGCGCTCACCGGCAGCGCGAACGCCGACGAGATCTTCATGGGCAACGACGGGCAGCCCGCTTACGCCTCGAACCACGCGGGCGGCATCCTCGGGGGCATCTCCACCGGGCAGGACCTTGTGGTGCGTTTCGCGGTGAAACCCACCTCGTCGATCCTGACGCCCCGGCGCACGATCACCACGGCCGGAGAGGCGACCGAGATCGTGACGAAGGGGCGGCACGATCCCTGCGTCGGCATCCGCGCCGTGCCCGTGGCAGAGGCGATGATGGCCTGCGTGCTGCTCGATCATCTGCTTCTGGACCGGGCGCAGACGGGGGGCGCGCGGGGCCCGATCGGCTAGCCCTTGCTGGAAATCCTCGCCATCACCTTCCCGATCTTCGCGCTCGTGGCGCTGGGCTACGGCTCTGTCCGCTTCGGCGCCTTCCAGCCTTCGGACATGCGGGCACTGGGGCTTTTCGTGATGAACGTGGCGCTGCCCGCGCTGCTCTTCAACGCGGTGGCGGGCCGGTCGCTGACCGAGACGCTGAGCCCGGCCTATCTGTCGATCTTCCTGGCCGGGGGACTTGCGACCATCGTGGTCACCTGGATCTGGCACACGGCCCGCGGCACGCGCCCGGCGCGCAAGGCGATCGCCGTGATGGGCTCCACCTGTCCCAATTCGGGCTTCGTCGGCTATCCGCTGATGCTGCTGCTGCTGCCGGACGCGGCGGGCATGATCCTTGCCATGAACCTTGTCATCGAGAACTTCGTGCTGATCCCGCTGACCCTGTTGCTGCTCGAAGGCTCGCGGCCCCGGACCGGCGCCGGCATCGGCAGGGAGCTCGGGCGGCTGATCCTGGACGTGTTGCGGCGTCCGATGGTTCTGGGGCTGATCGCCGGGGTGGCCGCCTCGCTCGCCGGTCTTTCCTTGCCCTCGGGGTTCACGCGGCTTCTGGACCTTCTGGCGCAGTCCACAGGGGCCATCGCGCTCTTCGTCATCGGAGGCGCGCTGGTGGGAACGCCGATCAGGGGCAACCGGATGCTGGCGGCCGAGATCGTCGCCGGCAAGCTGCTCGTGCATCCGGCCCTGACCGCGCTGGCACTGGTGTTCCTGCCCATGGCCACCGGCCTGCCCCTCACCAACCCCGATCTTCAATTGGCGGTGATCCTGTCGGCTGCCATGCCGATGTTCGGCATCTACGCCCTGCTCGCGCAGGACTACGGGCACGAGGGCATCGCCTCGCTCGCGCTGCTGGGGGCGACGGCGGGCGCCTTCTTCACCCTGACCGGGCTTCTGGCACTGCTGAGCTAGGGTCTCGCCGCCTCCGCGACCCGTCGTTTCGAAAGCTGCACGGCGAGGATGCCGAGGGCGATCACCGTGACCCCGAGGATGTCCAGGGGCCCCAGCCGCTCGCCCAGCAGCAGCGCCGCGATGGCCACGCCGAGGAACGGGTTGAGGAAGTGGAAGGTCGCGGCCTTCACCGCGCCGATGCGGTGAACGAGCAGGAACCACACCAGCGTGGCTGCCAGACCCGGCACGAAGATCGTGTAGACATAGGCGATACCAAGCCGCCAGGACCAGTCTATCGCGACCTCTTCCAGCAGCAGCGCGAAGGGCAGGAGCGCCACCGCGCCCACGAACATCTGCAGGCCCACGACCATCAGGAAGTTGCCGCCGGAACTGACCCCGCGCATCGTCAGCGTGGCCACCGCCAGCGCCAGCACGCCGATCACGCAAAGCACGACGCCGAAAGGATCCGCGCCGCCCTGGAACCGGGCGCCCATGATCATGGCCACACCCGCGAAGCCGGCAAGAAGCCCGGCGACGCCGAGCGCCGGCACCCTTTCCCCCAGAAAGAGCCAGCCGAAGACCGCCACCAGAAGCGGCATGGTCGAGGCGATGATCGCGGCGAGCGAGGCCTCGACCGTCTGGAAGGCGACCCAATAGAGACCAAGATAGAGCGCGTTCTGGCAGATGCCGAAGACAATCGTCGCACGCCACTGCGGCGCCGTCAGGCGCCAGCTCTGGCCAAGGGCCCGCGCCAGCGCCACGCCGATCGCGCCGGCGATGAAGAAGCGCAGCGAGAGGGCGGTGAGCGGCGGCGCGGCGGTCGAGATCACGCGCCCGGCCGTGAAGGCGGACGACCACATGAGCGCGAAGGCGAGTCCCATGCCGATCGCGCGAACGTCCATGCCCTGCCTCCCAAGCGTCGCGCGATGGGACAGAAAATCTTTCGATCGAAAGATTTTCGGATCTCGCGCCGGAAACGAAGAATTTTCGTCCGAAAATTCTTCTTGCCGCGATGCCACGGGCCGCCGGAAATGAAAAGGGCCGCCCATGGGCAGCCCTTTTGCCGGAAACCGGGACGGATCAGCCGTTCGCGCTGTCCTTCAGCGCCTTGGCGATGGTGACCTTCACCTGCTTGTCGGCGTCCTTCTTGAACTGCTCGCCCGTGGCGGGATTGCGCACCATGCGCTCGGGACGCTCGCGCAGATAGAACTTTCCCACGCCCGGCAGGGTCACCGCGCCGCCCTCGGACACTTCGCGCGTGATGACGTTGCAGACCGCGTCGAGCGCCGCGCCCGCGGTCTTCTTGTCGCTGCCCATCTCCTCCGCAAGCGCGGCCACAAGCTGGGTCTTGTTCATCGCCTTGGCCATTTCTGGTCTCCCTTCGCTGCCCCTGATGCTTGGGCCTCATTGGCCCGTTTTAACTGCATATGGGTATCAAACACAACAAATAGTGGATTTTCGCAAGGCCAAACTTGCAAAAGTGGTGCGGGGCGGCGCCCTCGCTGCGTTACAGGAAACCGGTCTCGTCGAAACTGCGAAGCTTCCGGCTGTGGATTCGTTCAAGCGGCATCGCCGCGATCAGTTCCATCGCGTGCACGCCGATGCGCAGGTGACGGGCCACCTGCGTGGTGTAGAACCCGGATGCCATGCCGGGCAATTTCAGCTCTCCCTGCAAGGGTTTGTCCGAAACGCAGAGCAGCGTGCCGTAAGGCACGCGAAAACGGAAGCCGTTCGCGGCGATGGTCGCGCTTTCCATGTCCAGCGCGATGGCGCGGGACTGGCTCAGCCGCTGGACGGGACCGGTGTGCTCGCGCAATTCCCAGTTGCGGTTGTCCACGCTGGCGACCGTCCCGGTGCGCATGATGCGCTTGA
>NZ_JBKHAQ010000190.1:0-2583 GCF_046542825.1 Rhodosalinus sp.
CCATCGCCGCGTTCTCGGCCGGCATCCCGAAGGCGTCCCAGCCCATCGGGTGCAGCACGTTGAAGCCGCGGGCGCGCTTGTAGCGCGCGACCACGTCGCCCATCGTGTAGTTGCGGACGTGCCCGATGTGGATGCGCCCCGAGGGGTAGGGGAACATCTCGAGCACGTAGTATTTCTCGCGCGCCGGATCGTGGCGCGCGGCAAAGGCGCCGGCCGTGTCCCAGGCAGCTTGCCATTTCGGCTCGATCTCGGCGGGGGCGTAGCGGGCCATGTCCGGTCCTCGGGGTTGCCGTGCGGATGCGTCCGGGGTGATAGGCGAGGGCCGCGCGCGGGTCCAGTGCCGCACCGCAAAAAGCCGCCGCAGGAAACGGTTGGCGCGGCGGGCGCCGGACGCTAGACCCTGCAGGGGGCGGACGGGCGCGGGCTGAATGGATATCCTTGTCATCCACCAGAATTTTCCGGGCCAGTACAAGCACCTGGCCCCGGCACTTGCGGCCCGCGGCGACCGCGTCGTGGCGCTGACGCTGCGCGTGAAGGAACCCGCGACGTGGCAGGGCGTGCGCGTGCTGCCCTATGCGGTGCACCGGGGCAACGGACAGAACGTTCATCCCTGGCTCGTGGACTTCGAGACCAAGCTGATCCGCGCAGAGGCCTGCCACGCGGCCGCGACGAAACTGCACGAGGCCGGGTTCGAGCCGGATGTCATTCTCGCCCATCCCGGCTGGGGCGAGAGCCTGTTTCTGAAGGACATCTGGCCCGCGGCGCGGCTGGGCCTCTACTGCGAACTCTACCATCAGGCGGGCGGGCGCGACGTAGCCTTCGACCCGGAGTTTCCCAGCCGCGAAGGCCCGCGCGAGCCGCTGCGCCTGCGGATGAAGAACCTCAACAACCGCCTGCATTTCGAGATCGGCGATGCCGGCATCAGCCCGACGCGATTCCAGGCGAACACCTTTCCGGCAGGCTTCCGCGAGCGCATCACCGTGGTGCATGACGGTATCGACACCGACCTTCTGGTGCCCACGCCGGACGCGCGGCTGGAACTGGACGGCGGCCGCGTGCTGACGCGCGACGACGAGGTGATCACCTTCGTCAACCGGAATCTCGAGCCCTATCGCGGCTATCACGTGTTCATGCGCGCCCTGCCGGAGATCCTGCGCCGCAGGCCCGCGGCGCAGGTGGTCCTGCTGGGCGGCGACGAGACGAGCTATGGCGCCCGCCCGCCGCAGGGCAGGACATGGAAGCAGATCTTCATCGACGAGGTGCGCGGGCAGATCGCGGATGCGGACTGGGCGCGGGTGCACTTCCCGGGCCGGGTGCCATACGACCGCTTTCTCGCGCTGATCCGCGTGAGCCGCGCGCATGTCTATCTCACCTATCCCTTCGTGCTCAGCTGGTCGCTTCTGGAGGCGATGAGCAGCGGCGCGGCGATCGTGGCCAGCGACACCGAGCCGGTGCGCGAGGCGATCACCGACGGCGAGACCGGGCTGATGGTGGACTTCTTCGACCGCGCAGGGCTGATCGACCGGCTGGAGCGGCTGCTGGACGACGCGGCGCTGCGCGAAAGGCTGGGCACGGCCGCGCGCGCCCACGCGGTCGCCACCTACGACCTGCGGCGCAACTGCCTGCCGGTGCAGCTGGATTGGGTGGACCGCCTGGCGCGACTGGACCCGCGGGCGCCGCGGGCCTGACGCCCACGCGGCACCGGGCGGTCAGAAGCGGCCGTCGCGCTCCCGAAGCTGGCGGGCGCGGGCAAGGATCGCATCCTCCACCGCGCGCTGGGTCGAGGCGGCGACCGGGCCGCTGCGGCTTTGCAGCGCGACATTGAGCGAGCGCGCGTCAAGTGCCGGGTCCGAGATGTAGACCGTCGCCCGATAGGCCGCCCCGCCGCCCGGCGGCGTGCCGTAGCCCGTGGTGATCACGCCGGTGAAGGGATCCACTGACTCCACCGGGAGAAAGCTCAGCACGTCAAGCGCGCCGTTCCAGATGTAGCGGTTGACCGCGACGACGTTCTCGTTCCGGTTCGGGCGGAAGATGTCCCAGACGGTCGAGCGGTTGGGGCCGGCATAGTCGGGGTGGTTTTCCGGCAGCCCGGGCGGAGAGGCCGTGCCGCCGGTGCGGTCGGCGGGCGCGTCGCGCGGCCCGCAGGCGGCAAGCGCCGCCACCGCGACCCCGGCCAGAAGCATCGTCACTGCCCGCGAAACCGTCATGCCTGCCCCGTCCCTCACGTCGCCAAACACCTACCCAAGGCGCCTTTGCTCGGCAAGGGGTTTCGCCGAGGCGGCGTCGCCGGCGCCGCCTTGCAGCCTGGGCGTGACGCGCGCCGGACGCATGTGTGGCATCGCCGCACCATCCGCGCCCTCTTTGCCTCAGTGCCGCCCCCTTCGCTTGCAAAGCGTCCCTGAAAAGGGCGAAACACATCTCATACCCAAGTCGGACACCCTGATTTGGGGCGCATGACAACAAAGTCGAGGGAAAAAACCATGAAAAAAGTTCTCTTCGCGACGACTGCGCTGGTCGCCACCACCGGCATGGCCGCCGCAGACGTCAGCTTCAGCGGCTTCGGCCGCTTCGGCATCCTGTATG
>NZ_JBKHAQ010000074.1:0-14272 GCF_046542825.1 Rhodosalinus sp.
GCAAGATGTCCGATTTCGGCCTGCAGCTGCGCGCCAAGCAGAAGCTCAAGGGCTACTATGGCGACATCACCGAGAAGCAGTTCCGCCGCATCTACCGCGAGGCGGAGCGCCTGCGCGGCGACACCGGCGAGCTTCTGATCGGCCTCCTGGAGCGCCGGCTCGACGCCGTCGTCTATCGTGCCAAGTTCGTGCTGACGATCTTTGCCGCGCGGCAGTTCGTGAACCACGGCCATGTCCTGGTCAACGGGAAGCGCGTCAACATCCCGTCTTACCGGGTCAAGGAGGGCGACGTGATCGAGGTGCGCGAGAAGTCGAAGCAGATGACCGCGCTGCTCGAGGCCGTGCAGTCGCCGGAGCGCGACGTGCCCGACTACCTCGAGGTCGACCATTCCAAGATGACCGCGCGCTTCGTGCGCACGCCGGGCCTGTCGGACGTGCCCTACCCGGTGGTCATGGAACCGAACCTCGTCATCGAATTCTACGCGCAGAACTGATCCCGGCGGCGTGCCGGAAGAGGGGCCGCGCCCGGGGCGCGGCCCTTTCGCGTTTCCCGGGCCGACTTGCGCGCCGGGCGCCCGGGCCGCCCGGCGATCCTGCGCCAGTGGCCAGAGACGGGCATCTTGTCTCTGGTCCCGCCGCGCCCCGGCCGTTATGAGAGGCGAGAGAGCGGAGAGGCAGATGACCGAGTTTATCCAGCCCCGTGAGGGCATCCTCGAGATCGCGCCCTACCAGGGCGGCGCCTCCACCGCGGAGGGCGTGGCGAACCCGGTGAAGCTCAGCTCGAACGAGAATCCCTACGGCCCGCCCCCCGCCGCGATCGAAGCGGTGCGGCGCGCCGCCGCGCGGCTCCATCGCTATCCGCCCACCGACCATGGCGCGCTGCGCACGGCCATCGGTGCCACGCATGGCGTGGATCCCGCGCGCGTCGTCTGCGGCGTGGGCAGCGACGAGATCATCGCGCTGCTCTGCCAGGCCTACGCCGGTCCGGGGGCCGAGGTGATCCATACCGAGCACGGCTTCTCGATGTATCGCATCAGCGCGCTGGCCTCCGGCGCGCGCCCGGTCGAGGTGCCCGAGCGCGACCGCACCACCGATGTGGACGCCATCCTGGCCGCGGTCACGCCGGCCACGCGGCTCGTCTTCATCGCCAACCCGAACAACCCCACCGGGACGATGATCGGCGCGGATCAGGTGACGCGGCTGGCGGACGGGCTGCCGGCGCACGTCCTGCTGGTGCTGGACGGGGCCTATGCGGAATACGTCGAGGGTTTCGACGGCGGCGCGGCGATGGTCGATGCGCGCGACAACGTGGTGATGACGCGCACCTTCTCGAAGATCTACGGGCTGGGCGGTCTGCGCGTGGGCTGGGGCTATGCGCCGGCGCATGTGGCCGACGTGCTGAACCGCATCCGCGGGCCGTTCAACCTGTCGACGCCGGCGCTCGCGGCCGCCGAGGCGGCGCTGGGCGACACCGTCTTCGTCGAGCGCTGCCGGCGCGAGAACGCGCGCCTGCGCGCCTTCCTGGCCGAGGCGCTGGCCGCCCACGGTGTCCCGTCGGACGAGAGCCATGCCAACTTCGTGCTCGCGCGCTTCGCCGATGCGGCAGAGGCCCGCGCCTGCGACGCCTTTCTCAGGGCCGAGGGGCTGATCGTGCGGCCCGTCGCGGGCTACAAGCTGCCCGAATGCCTGCGCATCACCGTGGGCGACGAAAGCGCCTGCCGCCGGGTCGCCCACACCGTCGGCCGCTTCCGGGCGGAGGCGGCATGACGGCGCCGGTCTACGACCGCGTCGCGCTGATCGGGCTGGGCCTCATCGCCTCGTCGATGTTCTGGGCGATCCGCAAGGCCGGCCTCGCGCGCGAGGTGGTGGGCACCGCCCGCTCGGCCGAAACGCGCAGGACCGCGCGCGAGATCGGGCTGTGCGACCGCGTCACCGAGACGGCGACCGAGGCAGTGGAGGGCGCGGACCTTGTCGTGCTGGCCGTGCCGGTGGGCGCGATGGGCGCGGTGGCGCGCGAGATCGGCCCGCACCTGGCCCCCGGCGCGACGGTGACCGACGTGGGATCGGTCAAGCGCGCGGTGGTCGAGGCGGTGGCGCCGCAGATCCCCCGGGGCGTGCATTTCATCCCCGGCCACCCGCTGGCCGGGACAGAGCACTCCGGCCCGCGCTCGGGCTTTGCCACGCTCTTCCGCAACCGCTGGTGCCTGCTGGTTCCCGGGCCCGGAACCGACCCCGAGGCTACCGCGCGGCTGCGCGCGCTCTGGGAAGGCATGGGCGCCAGCGTCGAGGAAATGGATGCCGACCACCACGACCTGGTGCTGGCCGTGACCTCCCATGCGCCGCATCTGATCGCCTACACGATGGTCGGCGTGGCAGACGACCTGCGCCGCGTGACCGACAGCGAGGTGATCAAGTATTCGGCGGCGGGCTTTCGCGATTTCACCCGCATCGCGGCCTCCGACCCGACCATGTGGCGCGACGTGTTCCTGACCAACCGGGACGCCACGCTCGAGATCCTCGGCCGCTTCACCGAGGAGCTCTTCGCGCTGCAGCGCGCGATCCGCACCGGCGACGGCGAGATGCTTTTCGACTATTTCACGCGCACCCGCGCGATCCGGCGCGGCATCATCGAGGCGGGACAGGACACCGACGCGCCGGACTTCGGCCGGGCGAAGGCAGAGGCGTGAGAGGCGCGCTGCGGTCCCTGTCGTTTGTCGCGGCGTTGCTCGTCGCGGCTCCGCTTGCGGGCGCGCCCGACAGTTCCCTGCGTCCCGTGACGCGCGTCACTACGGCCGAGACGACGAAGCCGCATCGCCCGGTGTCGCGCCAGGAGGCGCGGGGCACGGGTCCGGCCGAAGCGATCGCATGGACCGGGCCGCGTCCCATCGTGCGGCCGGCCACGCTGCTCCCCGCCGCGGCGCCCGCTGCCGCGCGCCCGGCCGACGGCATCGCCATCGCCACGTCCGCCCGCGCCGTGCCGCACCCCGGCGTGCGGCCGGTAATCGCGGCTCGGGCCGTCGTGCGCGGTGCCGCGCCGATCTCGCCCGAGGTGCCGGGCCTCGCCCGTTCCCTGCGGCCGCAGGTGCGCGGCGAGGCGCTGGTGCAACGGGTCATGGCGCGTCGTCGCGCGCTCGACAGCAACTCTGTCTGCGGGGACCGCGATCTGCAGGGTGTCGTGGTCGGGCGCGTCAAGGGCCACCTGTCCGCCTGCGGCATCGAGCAGGCGGTGCAGGTTCATTCGGTGATGGGAATCGGGCTGACGCAGCCTGCGCTCCTCGATTGCCCGACCGCGCAGGCGCTGAAGCAATGGGTGCGGCAGGGACTGAAACCCGCGATCGGCACCAGGGGCGGGGGCGTGGACCGGATCCGTGTGGCGGCGCATTTCGTCTGCCGCACACGCAACCACCAGAGTGGCGCCCCGCTGTCCGAGCACAGCTTCGGGCGGGCGATCGACATCTCCGCCGTGCGCCTGCGCGACGGGCGCTGGATCACCGTTCTGGATCACTGGGGCGGCGGGGCCGAGGGCCGCGCGCTGCGGCAGATGCACGCCTCTGCCTGCGGCATCTTCGGCACGGTGCTGGGCCCGGCCTCGGACCGCTGGCACCAAGGCCACTTTCACTTCGACACCGCGCGCCACCGCGGCGGCGCCTACTGCCGCTGAGCGCTCCGGGCGAGACTGCCTCTCCCGAACCGCCGATGTCCTTTCGGCCCCCTTCGTCTTCGGGCCGGCGCCTCTCATGCCGGACCGGCCCCGGAGCGTTCGAACAGAACAGAAAAGCCCGATGGATGCCGCCCTTGACACCCAGGCCGTTCGGCGGGAGTTCTGCGACCGGCCCGGTCAACGGAATCTTGCGCCCCTCTTGGGGTGCTGAAGGGCCTGATGCCGCATCAGCCGAAATCGAGGGCGCCGCCGCATGCGTGCGACTGTCCGGCGCGGCGCCCCGCCCGCCGCTTCCCGCCCGCGGCTTCGTCGGCTTCCCGGTGGGTCGGGCGCGTCTTCCGGTGTGAGGCGCCCTCGCGCCGCAGGATGCGTGGCAGGCGCCGGTCGGCCGGGTCAGCCCGACAAGGCGGCCGCGCCCCGTCGGGCGAGCCAGAGATTGACGGCAAGCAGGATGCTGCCGGTCGCGGCGATGGCGATCACGCTCATCGCCATGCCGGTCTGGACCGAGCCCTGCTCGAACTGGCTGAACACGAAGGTGCCCACGGTGCGCACGCCGGCGGGGGCGAGCATGATCGAGGCGACAAGCTCGCGCGAGGCGATCGCGAAGACCAGCATCATCGCCGCGATCAGCGACGGCGCCATCAGCGGGGCGAGCACATGGCGCAGCGTCTGCGCCGGGCTTGCCCCGGAGACGCGCGCGGCGTCGTCGAGGCTGCCGCCAAGCTGGCGCAGCCGGGCCACCGCGTAGCGGATCGGGTAGGGCAGCAGGATCGCGGTATAGGCAACCAGCAGGATCGCGATCGTCCCGTAGAGCGTCACCGGCAGAAACGGGCTGTTCCAGGCGAGGATCACCCCCACGGCGAGCACGATCGCCGGGATCGCGTTGGGCAGGATCGACAGCGCGTCCATCACCTTCCGGCCGCGCCCGGTGCCGCGCACCACGATCATCGCGACCACGGCGCCGATCGCCCCGGCGAGCAGCGCCGTGACCACCGCCAGCCAGCCGCTGGTGACCAGAGCCTGCGCGGCGCGGCTGCCCGGCGCGAAGATCGGCGCGTAGTGGCGCAGGCTCAGATTGCTCCAGGTCAGCCCGCCCGAGATCGTGCCGGTCAGCGAGGTCGCCACGATTGCCGCAAGCGGGATCACCACGCCGATCAGCGCGACGACGCCGAACAGCGCCAGTACGGGCCAGCGCCAGCGCCCGAGTTCGGCCCTTTCGAGACTGGCGGGCTTGCCGGTCTGCGCGATGTAGGAACGCCGCGTCGCGACCCAGTTCTGCGCCGCGAATGCCGCCAGCACCAGTGCCATCAGGATCACCGAGCCCACCGCCGCGCCGGACAGGTCGATGGGATAATCCGACAGCCGCGTGTAGATCCCGGTGACCAGCACGTCGAAGCCGGTGCGTGCGGCCAGCGCGGCGGGGGTGCCGAATTCCTCGATCGACAGGGCGAACACGATCAGCAGGCTCGCCGCGATGGCCGGGATCGACAGCGGCAGCGTGATCAGCACGAAGGCGCGCACCGGCCCGGCGCCCGCGACCCGCGCCGCGGCGCCGAAGCGCCCACCCACCGCCTCCACGCCGCGCGAGACGGCGAAATAGACCAGCGGAAAGAGGTTGAGCGTCATCACGAAGGCGACGCCGCCAAAAGTGAACAGCAGGCCACCGAGATCGATGCCCGTCATCTGAAAGAGGTAGCCGCCGCGTTGCAGCGTCATCATCCAGGCGATCGCAGCGATGAAGGGCGGGATCACGAAGGGGATGAGGAAGATCACATCCCAGATGCGCGCCCCGGGCACACGGCAGAGCCCGCGCAGCATGCCGGTCGGTAGCCCCAGGATGACGCAGCCGATCATCACCCATCCTGCGAGCAGGAGCGTGTTGCGCGCCTGAATGAGCAGCCGGTCGTTCTCGGTGAGCACGTCGAGCCGCGAGAACGGGGCCGCGAGAGAGCCGCCGCGCGCGAAATCGGGAAACACCGCCTGCAACAGGATGAACAGCACCGGCACCCCGATCAGCAGGATCAGGATTCCGGCGGCGATCGGCGTCATCACCGTCTGCGCGCGGGGCATCGGGAAGCGCAGCGCGGGGCCGCACGGGCGGCCCCGCGGGGGCGTGTCGGCGCCGGAATCAGCGTCCAAGCACGACCTCGTTGTAGCGCTCGAGGATCTCGGTGCGCTGCGCGTCGAGTTCCTCGGGGTCGAGTTCGATGATGTCGAGTTCGTTCAGCCCGGGCCGGCGCGCCTCCACGTCGGTGCGCGAGGGCATCAGGAACACCTCGGCCACGAGTTCCTGGCCGGCCTCGGACAGCACGAAGTCGATGAAGGCCTGTGCGCTCTCGGGCGCGTCGGTCGAGCCCAGGATCATCATCGGGCGCGGCGCGATCACCGTGCCGCTCTCGGGGGTGATGACCTCGATGCTCTCGCCGGACTCGGCCCGCCCGTAGGAGATGTAGTCGACCGCGCCGAAGACGGCGGCGGCCGCGCCCTGCAGGACGGGGTTCAGCGCGGCGGCATTGGCGCCGGGAACGATCATGCCGTTGTCGGCCAGATCGCCGAACAGCGTCCAGGCGTCCTCGCCCATGGTTTCCTGCAGACCCGCGACCAGCTCGAACGCCGATCCCGATTGCGACGGGTCGGGCATGGTGACGAGATCGGTGTAGTCGTCATCGGCAAGGTCGCCCCAATCCGACGGGCGCGGCGTGCCCGATTCGGTGTTCCATGCGATGGCCAGCGCCGAGACCGCCTGCGCGACGTAATGCGAATGCTTGAGGAAGTCGGGAACGGTCTCCGCGTTCGGGGAGGTGTATTCCATGAGCAGCCCGCGGTCGTGGAGATCGAGCGCCGAGGCCCAGCTTGCCGAGATCACGACATCGGCCTGCGGATTGGACTCCTCGGCCTCGAGCCGCGCCATGACGTCGCCGGTCGTGCCCTGGAACAGATCGACCTCGATGCCCGTCTCGGCTTCGAAGGCATCCTGCAGCGCCTCGGCAAGGCTGGCGGGGCCGGCGGAATAGACCGTGATGCTGTCGGCGCTCGCCAGCGCAGGGGCGAGCATCAGGGCGGTGAGTGCAGTCGTCGTTCGAAGCATGGGGATTTCCTTGTCTGTGGCAGGCTTCATGCGGTCGCGGGGAAGACCCGCAACCGGTCGTGATCGAGGTCGAGGCCGATCGTCGCGCCCACGCGGGCAGGCCGAGCGGCCGTGCAGGTCAGGCGCGTCGCCTCTCCCTCGAGGGCGAGGCTCAACAGGTAGCGGTCGCCCTGGAAGCGACAGTGTTCGACTGTCGCGGTGAGTGCGCCGTGCTCCGGCAATGCCGGAGCGAGCGCAGCGCGCGGCACCAGCAGATGCGCCGCGCCGGGTGCGGCCTGCGGCGCGGTCACGTCCAGGGACCCCTTCGCGCCGCGAAACCGCCCGTCGGCGACGGTTCCCTCGAGGATTGCGCCGGTGTTGAGGAACCGCGCCACGGCGAGCGTTGCGGGGTTGCTGTAAAGGCCCTCGGGCTTGTCGAGCTGGACGATGCGCCCGTCGTGCATGACCGCGACCCGGTCGGCGATGGTGAAGGCCTCGGCCTGATCGTGCGTGACGTAGAGCGCCGACAACCCGAGGTCGCGCAGCAGCGCGCCGATCTCGATGGCGAGGCTCTCGCGCAGCTCGCGGTCGAGATTGGACAGCGGCTCGTCGAAGAGCACCAGCGGCGGCTCCGCCACGACCGCGCGCGCGAGTGCCACGCGCTGTTGCTGCCCGCCCGAGAGCGTGCCCGGCGCGCGATCGGCCATGTGATCGAGCCCGACCCGCGCCAGGGCGCGCAGCGCCCGCGCGCGCCGATCGGCCCTGTTCATGCCGCGCATGCGCAGCGGAAAGGCGACGTTGTCGACCACGCTCAGATGCGGCCAGAGCGCGTAATCCTGAAACACCATCCCAAGGCCGCGCGCCTCGGGCGGCGCGACATGATTCGCCCCGTCCGCGACCAGCCGGCCATTGACATGCAGACGCCCCGCGCAGGGCGCCAGCAGACCGGCGGCGATGCGCAGAAGCGTGGTCTTGCCGCAGCCCGACGGGCCGAGAAGCGCGATCACCTCCCCCGGCGCCAGATCGATCGATATGCCGTCGAGCACCGCCTTGCCGTCAAACGTCTTGGTGATGCCTTCAGCGGTAATCGCGGACTGGGCGTTTGGCGTGTAATGCTTCATGGAGGCGAGCTAGCCCTCGAATGTAGCAAATGCGTGACAGATTGTCATCCGACGCAGGGGGCCGTCCCGTAAGCCCTTGGCGCACAGGGCCGTTCAGGGGCACCGCCTGTCGCGCTCGTCCGGCAGCGCCCCGCCGTTCGGGACCCTGGAGCCGACCCTGGAGCAAAGGCAGACGACGGAACGCAGGGGCTGGAACCGGGGCCAATCCCGCCGCGATGCCCAAGGGCGCGGGTGGCGTGCACAAGCGGCAGGCCGGGCGTTGCCGGCGCGTGTCGGCGCGCCGCGGCCATGCGCGTCCCGGTTGGCTCAGGCGGCGGTCGCCGTGCAGCGGGCCGCGACCAGGGACGGCATGCCGGCGGGCACGATCCTCGACGGGAATGGTGCCGGCTGGACCGCGGTCTGGCGGGCCATCGCACCGGTGCGCCGCAGGCGCGCGACTGCTTGGCCGGTGCACGGCGACCGGGCTTCGGACAGGCGCCACCGGGCCGAGGGAGGCGCAACGCCTGCAACAGGGTCACGGATCGAGACGAACTTCCCCGATCCCTGCCCCCGGTCTTTCCAGGATGACCCGCTTGGGGACAGGTTCCGCCGGTCGGCCCACGGGGTCGCCGGGTCACGATCGGGCGCGCAACGACAGCCTCGTGTCGGCAGGGGGTCTTCGCCTGGCGATTTCGGAAGGTCTCGTCCGGCGGGAAGAGCGCGATCACCAATGTGCCGGGCCGGCATTGCGCAGCCGCCGGACGAGCCCGGACAGCACGAGGTAGGAACCGGGTTTGAAGTCCCGCGACCGGGCGAGGCGTGCCTCCAGATCTGGCAACGGAAGGCAGCGGGAATAGGCGATCTCGCCGTCGTGGCAGACGGCCTCGAAATTCGCCGGCAGCGTCAGGTCGTGGACGATCAGCAATTCCTGGTGCAGCCCGCGATCCGAGACATAGGTGACCGCCGTTTCCTCCACCGGCCGAAGACCCGCCAGCAGCCGGGCGTCCAGCCCGGCTTCCTCCCAGCCTTCCTGTGCCGCGGTCTGGGCGACGCTGCGCCCGGCGGCGCGGCCCCCTGCGATCAGGGTGTCCCACTTGCCCGGACTGGAGAGTGCATGACCCGAGCGCATCGAGATCCAGACCGACAAGGGCTGCCGCCCGGCCCCTTCGACCAGCCCGTTGATGTGCACCTTCTGCACCCAGAACCCGAGGATGCGCAGGGCGCTGCGATCCAGCCGCGCCAGCTCGGTCCCTGCGGGTCCGTCCGTGACCGCCATCGCCTCGCCGCGCGGCGGCTCGATCCAGCCGCAGCGGAACAGCTCGTCCCGGATATCTTCCAGCGCGTCCGTCGGGTCCCGGGACGGGAGCGTGACATGGTGCGCGTCGTCCCGCAGCAGGCCGCGCGCCACCAGGTGCGCGGCGACGGAAAGCGGGACCGCGCCCAGCGGTCGCGGATGGATGTCGAAGTGCAGTGGACGAAAGGCGAGCGTGGGCGGGATCGACATGATCTGCGGCGGCGTCCTGTGACCGGGCCCGTCAGCCATGAGGAAAGACGACGGCGGCGTCATGGGGAAAGTGGATTCCGACCCGTTCGCCTTCGGCCACCCGGCGCGGCGACATCAGGGACAGCGCGGCCTCGCCCTGCTTGCCCAGGGCCAGGGTCACGCGCCAGTCGCGCCCTTCGAACAGGCATCGCCGCACCGTCCCGGTCAGCCGGTTGGCATCGTGTGCGCCGGTCCCTGCATCCAGCGAGATCGAGCCCGGATGCAGCATCACCGTGACCGCGTCGCCGGGGACGGCCTTGCCCGCGAGGGCGCTCCGCGGCAGGGTCACGGGCTGGGTGCCGATCGACACCGCGATCGTCGCGGCGTCGTTGGCCGGCAGCAGCTGCCCCGCCATACGCGTGTCGTAACCCGCGAGCGCCGCGATCCAGGCCGATTGCGGCCGCGCGAAGAGATCCACCGGCGCCCCGGACTGCTCGATCTCGCCGGCGCGCATCACCACCAGAAGATCGGCGAAGGAACAGGCCTCGAGCGGGTCGTGGGTGACGTAGAGCACCGTCTTGCCGACGCGCGCGAAAAGATCGGCGAACTCCATCCGCATGTCGAGGCGCAGCTGCACGTCGAGGTTCGACAGCGGCTCGTCGAGCAGCAGCACGTCGGGGTCCGTGGCGAGCGCGCGGGCGATGGCCACGCGCTGTTGCTGCCCGCCCGAGATCTGCGAGGGCAGCCGGTCGGCCAGCGCCCCGATCTGCATCTGGTCGAGCAGCGCCGCCACCCGAGCGTCGCGCTCGGCGCGGGTCAGATGGGCGAGGCCGTAGCCGACGATCTGCGCCACCCGCATGTGCGGCCAGAGCGCGTAGTCCTGGAACACCATGTTCAGCCGCCGCTTGCGCGCCTCGAGCGCCCAGCCGGGACGGGACAACTCGGTGCCGTTGAGCAGGATCTGCCCGGCATCGGGCACGTCGAGACCGGCAACGAGGCGCAGGATCGTGGACTTGCCGCAGCCCGAGGGGCCGACGATGCAGGCGACCTTGCCCCGCGGGACGTCGAGGGAGACCGCGTTCAGCACGGTCTGGCCGTCAAAGCTCCGGCTCAGTCCCTCAAGTTGCAGCATCGGACGGTCCTTTCGGGTCGGGGGTGCGGAGCATCCTTGTCAGCGCCAGCCTCGATGCGGTGCTGATCCCGGCGATGATCGCCACGGTCAGCCCGCCGGCCAGGAGCGTCGCCGCCGTGGCAGCGCCGAACTGGCCCTGCTCGAAGGCGCGGTTGACATAGACCGGCAGCACGTCGAGCCGGGGCGGCCGCAGGATCGAGTTGATCGCGAGGTCGAACATCGCCGCGCCGAAGGCCGTCAGCGTGGCCGAGACCAGCGCCGCCGCGATCAGCGGCACGACGATGGTCGCGATGCGCCGCCCCAGCCCCGCGCCCTGCAGCGCCGCCGCCTGCAGCATCGAGGCCGGCACCTGCGCCATCGCGCCGAGCAGGACGCGCACCGCGATCGGCACCGCCCCCGCGATCCCGGCCAGCACGAGAATGAACGGATGGCCGTAGAGCGACAGGCCCGCGCGATCGACCAGCGGCGCGTTCCAGATGAAGATGTAGCCGATGCCGAGCACGACCCCCGGCACCGCGAGGCTGAGCGTGCAGGTCAGGTCGATCAGCCGGTTCAGCCGGAAGCCCGAGAAGGTCAGGACATAGGCCGCCGCCGCCGCGATCAGGCCCGAACCGATCGCGGCCTGCGCGGCGATGCCCGTGGAGGTGCGCAAGGCGCTCAGGAACTTGCCGCCGGTCTCCAGCACGTAGCCGTAATTGCGCAAGGTCAGGTTGTCCGCGCCGATGCCTCGGGAAATCGTGTCGGTGAAGGAGACCATGACGCTGGCGCCGATCGGGATCACGAGCGCCAGCGCCAGGGCGGCGAGGGCGATCGCGTTCGGCAAGAGTGCCAGGTTGCGCCCCTCGACCGGCGCCAGCCGGGCGCGGGCGCCGAGGAAATCGTAGCGCCGGCTGCGCAGCACGCGGAAATAGGCGACCACCGCCAGCAGCATGATGACGGTGACATAGAACGCCATCACCCCGGCAAGATCGAAGCGGATCGGCGACTGGTTGATCGCCACGTAGATCGCGTAGGTCAGGGTCGGAAAGCGGTAGGTGGTGGCGAGCGCCGCCGGCAGGCCGAAATCGCCCAGCACGTCGATGAAGATCAGGAGCGCGCCGGACAGGACCGCCGGCAGCAGCATCGGCAGCCGCACGGTCAGCAGCACCCGCAGCGGACCGGCACCGTTCAGCCGCGCGGCGTGGACATAGTCGTCCATCCGCCATTGCAGCGCGGCCGAGACGGTGAGGTAGGCGAAGGGAAAGGCCTTGAGGCTCATCACCACGGCAAGGCCCCAGGGGTTGAACACGAGATCGGGCACGAAGTCGAGCCCGAACCACTGGTTGGCCAGCCCGCCGCGGCTGGCGAACAGGATCCATCCCTGCGCCAGGATGAACGACGGCAGGACGATGATCGCCCAGGCGGCCACATCGAGCGCCGGGCCCAGCGCCAGCCGGGACGAATGGCGCAGGATCGCGAGCCCGCTGCCGATCAGCCCGCCGACGATGGCCGCGATGGTGGCAAGGAACATCGAGTTCCACAACGCGCGCCGCCACAGGGGCCGCTCGAAGATCTCCAGAAGGCCGCCGAGCGTGAAGCCGCGCGGCTGGCCGGAGAACGCGCCGGGCAGGAAGGCCTGCAGCAGCACCGCCGCCATCGGCGCCAGGACCAGCACGACAAGCGCCGCGACGACCGCGATGCCGAGCCAGTCCTCGGCCGAAAGCCGCTGTCGCGGCCGCGCCGCGCGGGCGGCGACGTCAAGGGAAATCTGGCTCATCGCGGCCTCCGGCAGGACGGGGGGGAGGGGCTGGGGATCGCCGTGCGCCCGGCGATCCCCGATACCGGCCCGGGCTGCGGGTCAGTTCAGCGCCTGATCCGCGAACCAGGTCTTGATCTCGGCCTCATGCTCCACCGCGAAGGCGTCGGAGGCGACGAGATAGGTCTGCCCCTCGGGCGGGCCGTCGGGGCGGCGCTCCGCGCCGGTGACGGTCGGCTCGAACTTGCCGTCGGACGGGATGGCGGCGGCAAGGTGGCTCTGGGTCTCGGGCTCCAGCAGCCATTCGACGAAGGCCCGCGCGGCTTCGGGACGTGGCGTCTCGGCCTGGATGCCGACGCCGCGCACGACGCCGGGCGCGCCGTCCTCGGGCCAGACCACGCTCACGGGCACCTCGCCGTCGGCAAGGACGGTATAGGCCACCTGCGAGGTGATCAGCGCCAGCGAGATGTCCCCCGACGCCAGCGCGGCACCGGTCGGGCCGTTGGTGCGGAACACCCGCATGCCGTTCTCGAAGTAGCTGGTGAACAATTCGCGCGCACCGTCTTCCCCGAGCTGCTCGAAGAACTGCGCCACGCAAGGGTAGGCGGGCGCCGCGACGGCGGGATCGGCCATGCCGAACTGCCCGTTGAACCGCGGATCGGCGAGATCCGCAAACTCCGCAGGCGGTTCGTCCACGAGGTCGGTCCGGTAGAGCATCACGCAGGAGGCGGCCAGCCCGATCGGGAACCACGACCGGTTCTCGGGGAGGAACCGCTGTCCCACGTCGTTGAGATTGTCGAGATTGGCCGGCTCCAGGTCGCGCAGCAGCGCGCCCTGCTCGTCAAGCATGTGGAACGTGTAGGAGCCGTTGTAGATCAGCACGTCCCATTGCGGGTTGGAGGCCTCTGCGGCGATCCGTGCGAGGATCTCGCCGCCCGACATCTGCACGACGTCGATCTCGCGGCCGGTATCGGCCTCGAAGCGCTCGGTGATCGCGCCTTCGAAGTCGTTGGTGTACAGGACAAGCGGGCCGGCGGCATCTTGCGCCACGGCCGGCAGGGAAAACGCGGCGGCAGCGGTCAGGGCCGCCGAGCCGAGGGTTGTCTGGAAGGGGGTCATGGGCATCTCGCTTTCAGGTCGCTGCGGGAAGGGCGCCGGGCGACTGATCCTGTCCCGACGCACGCCGAGCGTGCTCACCGAAAGCGACGGTTCTGTAACAGATGCCAGAGGCAATATCGGGACGCCGAGTTCCCGTTTCGGAACACCCCGGGGACCTGTCCCCCGCCGAGGCGGCGAAAGCACGTCCGCCTTGACCTGCGCTGCGATGTGATCCGCCACCAGACGCAGGGTCGCGTTCATGCTCTGCCGCGAGGGGGTCAGCAGGGTCACGGCCACCGCCGGGCCGGTCCAGTCCGGCAGGATGCGCTGCAGCCGGTCCTGCGAGATCGCCTCCCGCACGGCGAATTCGGGCATCAGGGCGACACCCTTTCCCAGCAGGGCGGACGCCGCCAGAACCTCCGTGTTGGCGCAAATCATCCGCGGCGCGGCGGGAAGCGCCTCGGCACGGTTCTCCGGCCCGTCGAGCGTCCAGGCTTTCTGCCGCTGGTCGCCGCCGAAGGCCAGCACGTCGAGCCCGGCAAGGTCGCCGGGGCGTTCCGGCACGCCCTGCCGCTCCAGCAGGGCGGGGGCGGCCACGAGGATCGCGGGGTTTCGGCAGATCCGGCGCTGGATCAGCGCGCAGTCGCGCAGGCTCCAGGAATGTGCCCGCAGAATGAGGTCGTTGGCGTCGCCGGCCGGATCGGGATCGCGCTCCGAGACCTCGAGCGCAAGCGACAGGCGCGGATGCGCGTCGAGCAGACCCGCGACATAGCCCGGCAGGCGCGGCGCGAGCATCGACGCGACGCTGAGGACCACCTGTCCGGCGATGTCGCGCCGTTTGCGCAGCAGCCTGTCCTCGGCCTCCTGCGCCGCCCACACCATGCGCCGGCCGAGCCGATAGGTTTCCTCGCCTGCCGGCGTGAGGGTGAATTCCTCGCCGCTGCGGATGATCAGCCGCGTCTTCATCTGCGCCTCGAGCCCGGCGAGCCGTCGACT
>NZ_JBKHAQ010000075.1:0-14185 GCF_046542825.1 Rhodosalinus sp.
GACGCCTGCCGCGCGCCGATCCAGCCGGGGTCCGGCCGACCCACTGGCCATTTGCCGGCCGACGCACTAGCTTCCGCGCGAAGCCCAGCGCCGGGACGCCCGCATGACGAAAAGCTCCGACAACCCAGCCGATCCCTTCAAGAAGGCGCTCGCCGAGGCCACCAGGGTCATGGCGCACGATCCCGATCTGACGGTCAGCTATTCCGTGGATCCCTCGGGGATATCGGGCGACACCATGCGCCTGCCGCAGATCAGCCGCCGCATGACGCGCGAGGAGGTGCTGATCGCGCGCGGCACGGCCGATGCGCTGGCGCTGCACCGCCGCTACCACGACGCCGGGACGCACACGCGCTACGCGCCGCGCGGCGACATGGCGCGCGACCTCTACGAGGCGATGGAGATCGCCCGCTGCGAGGCGATGGGCGCGCGCGACATGCCGGGCACGGCCGGAAACATCGACGCCAAGATCGGCGCCGACGCCGCACGACGGGGCTATGCCGGCATCACCGATCCTTCCCAAGCGCCGCTGCCGGCGGCGGCGGGCTACCTGATCCGGCACCTCGCCACCGGCCGCGACCTGCCGGAGGGCGCGCGCAATGTCATGGACCTCTGGCGCGGCTTCATCGAGGAGCAGGCGGGCGAGACGCTGGACCGGCTGGAGAACACGCTGGCCGACCAGACGGCCTTCGCCCGCTTCGCGCGCCGGGTGATCGAGGACCTGGGCTACGGCGACCAGCTGGGCGACGACCCGGACCTCGAGGAGGATCAGCAGGACGAGGCCGAAGAGGGCGCCGAGGAAGAGGAAGAGCCCGACAGCACCGGCGAGGAGGACAGCAGCGACGAGGCAGACGCCTCGCCCGAGCAGAGCCAGGACGAGACGCAGGACGAAAGCCAGGCGCAGGTCAGCATGGAGGATCTGGCCGATCAGGAACAGGGCGAAGAGGCCGAACTGCCCGAGGGCGAGGCCCCGCTCGAACCGCCGCCCCCTGCCCCGGTGTCCGAGGCCGACCCCGATTACAAGGTCTTCGACCGCAGCTTCGACGAGGAGATCGGCGCGCAGGACCTGGCCGAGCCGATCGAGCTGGAGCGCCTGCGCGCCTATCTCGACCAGCAGCTCGAACCGCTGAAGGGCGCGGTCGGCCGGCTGGCCAACAAGCTGCAGCGCCGGCTACAGGCGCAGCAGAACCGCAGCTGGGAGTTCGACCGCGAGGAAGGCATCCTCGACGCGGGCCGCCTTGCCCGCGTGGTCGCCAACCCGACCACGCCGCTCTCCTTCAAGGTCGAGAAGGACACCGAGTTCCGCGATACGGTGGTCACGCTGCTGCTGGACAACTCCGGCTCGATGCGGGGGCGCCCGATCTCGATCGCCGCGATCTGCGCCGACGTGCTGGCGCGCACGCTTGAGCGGTGCAGCGTCAAGGTCGAGATCCTGGGCTTCACCACGCGCGCGTGGAAGGGCGGACAGAGCCGCGAGACCTGGCTGGGCCAGGGCCGGCCGCTGGCGCCCGGGCGGCTGAACGACCTGCGCCACATCGTCTACAAGCCCGCCGATGCGCCCTGGCGCCGGGCGCGTGACAACCTGGGCCTGATGATGAAGGAGGGCCTGCTGAAGGAGAACATCGACGGCGAGGCGCTGGAATGGGCGCACCGCCGGATGGTCGTGCGGCCCGAGGCCCGCAAGATCCTGATGGTGATCTCCGACGGCGCGCCGGTGGACGACTCGACGCTCAGCGTGAACCCGGCCAACTACCTCGAAAAGCACCTGCGCGACGTGATCGCGATGGTCGAGCGCAGGAAACAGGTGGAACTCATCGCCATCGGCATAGGTCACGACGTGACGCGCTACTACAAGCGCGCCGTCACGATCACCGACGTCGAGCAACTGGCCGGCGCGATGACCGAGCAGCTGGCCAGCCTCTTCGACAGCGATCCGCGCGCCCGCGCCCGGATGGTCGGGATCCGCAAGGCGAGCTGATCGTAGGGTGCGTACTGGCACGCACCGTGACCCGGCGATTGTGTCAGATGGGTGCGTGCAAAGCACGCACCCTACGGAGCGCGCGGCACACTGCAGCCGCGAGAGAAACGCCGCGCGGGCTTGCATCCCGGCGCGGCAGCCTGTTGTTTGCACGCGGGCGAGTTCGGGGAGCGGCGCATGTTCCAGTCCTTCAAGGCCACCAGCCGGCCCGAACAGGGGCCGCCGCGCCTGCGCCTGCTGCGCGAGGAGATGGCGCGCGAGGGGCTGGACGGCTTCCTCGTCCCGCGCGCGGACGCGCATCAGGGCGAATACGTCGCGCCGTGCGACGAGCGGCTGGCGTGGCTCACGGGCTTCACCGGCTCGGCGGGCTTCTGCGCGGCGCTGCAGCGGGTCGCCGGCGTCTTCGTCGACGGCCGCTACAGGGTGCAGGTGCGGGCGCAGGTGGCGGAGGAGTTCACGCCCGTCGACTGGCCCGAGGTAAAGCTGGGCCCCTGGCTGCGCGAACAACTGCCCAACGGGGGCGCGGTGGGTTTCGACCCCTGGCTGCACGGCGTCGACGAGATCGAGAAGCTGGAACAGGCGCTTGACCGCAGCGGCATTCACCTGCTGCCGGTCTCCAACCTCATCGACCGGATCTGGCAGGATCAGCCCGAGCCGCCCGCCGGTCCGGTCGTGGCGCATCCGCTGGAGTTCGCGGGCGAAGCGGCAGAGGACAAGCGCGCGCGGCTGGGCCGCGCGCTGCACGACGCGGGCGAGGCGGCGGCGGTGCTCACCCTGCCCGATTCGATCTGCTGGCTGCTGAACATCCGCGGCAGTGACGTGCCGCGCAACCCGGTGGCCCACGGCTTCGCCGTGCTGCACGCGGACGGCGCCGTGGACCTCTTCATGGCGGAGGAAAAGCTCGCGGCCGTGCGCGACCATCTGCGCGACGGGATGCGGATCGCCCCGCCCGATACCTTCGTCCCGGCGCTGGAGCGGCTGGAGGGGCGGGTGCGGATCGATCCCGCCAGCGCCCCGGTCGCGGTGCTGAACGCGCTTCGGGCCGGTCCGGCCGAGCCGGTGCGCGGGCGCGATCCCTGCGTGCTGCCCAAGGCGCGCAAGAACGTGGCAGAGCGCCGCGGCGCCGAAGCCGCGCACCTGCGCGACGGCGCGGCGATGGTCGAGTTCCTGTGCTGGCTGGACGCGCAGCCGCCGGGACACGTGACGGAAATCGCCGCCGCCGCGAAGCTGGAAGAGTGCCGCCGCGCCAATCCGGAACTCGCCGACATCTCCTTCGACACCATCGCGGGCAGTGGCCCCAACGGCGCCATCGTGCATTACCGCGTGACTGAAGAGACCGACCGCACGCTGGGCGCGGGCGAACTGTTCCTCGTGGACAGCGGCGGACAGTATCCCGACGGCACCACCGACATCACCCGCACGGTGCCCATCGGCCCGGCCGGAGAAGAGGAGCGCGCCGCCTACACCCGCGTCCTGCAGGGGCTGATCACCGTCTCGCGGCTGCGCTGGCCGAAGGGCCTTGCCGGGCGCGATCTGGACGCGCTGGCGCGGATGCCGCTCTGGCTGGCCGGGCAGGACTACGCCCATGGCACGGGGCACGGCGTGGGCAGCTACCTGTCCGTGCACGAGGGACCGCAGCGGCTTGCCCGCAGCGGCGAGGTGCCGCTGGAGCCCGGCATGATCCTGTCGAACGAGCCCGGCTTCTACCGCGAGGGCGCCTATGGCATAAGACTGGAGAACCTGGTCGTGGTTGAAGAGGCGCCGCCGCTGCCGGGCGGCACGGTGGCAAAGATGCTGCGGTTCCAGACGCTGACCCATGTGCCCTTCGACCGGCGGCTGATCGTGTCGGAGATGCTGACGGGGCCCGAGCGCGCCTGGCTCGACGCCTATCACGCGCTCTGCCGGCGGAAGCTGGCGGAGCGGCTGGGATCACGGGCCCGGGACTGGCTGGAGGCCGCGACCGCGCCGATCTGAAGGAGAGAGAGGGACATGGCCAAGCGCATCACCATCCGACCCGCCGAGGGCAAGTGGAGCGTCCGCGCAGGCGGCGCCGTTCTGGGCGAAAGCTCTGCCGCGCTGGAACTGGACGAGGAAGGCCACGCGCCGGTGATCTATTTCCCGCGCGGCGATCTCGCCATGGCCTTCCTCGAACCCTCGGAGAAGGCCAGCCATTGCCCCTGGAAGGGCGACGCGAGCTGGTTCTCGATCGTGACGAAATCGACCACGATCCCCGATGCGGCCTGGAGCTACGAGGCGCCAATCGACGGCGCGGGCGAGATCGCGGGGCATGTGGCCTTTCACGAGAGCGACCAGGTGACGGTGGAACGCATCTGAGCGAAGCTGCCGGACGGCGGCAAGGGGGCTGTCTGCACACCGCTGCCGCTGTCGCCGCATTCACCCAGGAAGGTATACGACCCCAGGAAGACCGACGGGGCCTGCGCACAGCGGGTTATGGCCGCGCGGCTTGGCAATCCGCCACCGCTGGGCTAGGGAGCCTGCGTTGCAGCGAGGCCGGAGGCGCGCGCCTTGACCACCGTCATCATCGACTACGAAAGCGGCAACCTGCATTCGGCCGAGAAAGCCTTTCAGCGCATGGCGGCCGAGACGGGGGCGGGCGCCGTGGTTGTCACCGCGGACCCGGAGGTGGTGGCGCGGGCCGAGCGTGTGGTGCTGCCGGGCGACGGGGCCTTTCCGGCCTGCCGGCGGGCGCTTTTCGATCACTCGGGCCTCTTCGCGGCGATCGAGGAGGCGGCCATCGCGCGCGGGCGCCCCTTTCTCGGCATCTGCATCGGGATGCAGATGCTTGCCACCCGCGGGATGGAATACGAGAAGACGCCGGGCTTCGACTGGATCGCGGGGACGGTGGAGCGGATCGTGCCCTCCGACCCGTTACTGAAGGTGCCGCACATGGGCTGGAACGACCTTGTGATCGACCGGCCGCATCCACTGCTCGACGGCATCGAGACAGGCGATCACGCCTATTTCGTCCATTCCTATCACATGCGGCTCTCCGATCCCGCGCATCTGCTGGCGCATGCCGACTACGGTGGGCCGGTCACCGCCATCGTGGGGCGCGACACCATCCTGGGCACCCAGTTCCACCCGGAGAAGAGCCAGGCCACGGGCCTGCGCCTGATCGCGAATTTCCTGTGCTGGCGACCCTAGCGCCAGCGGCGCCAGTCCCGGCTCTTGCAGACCGCGCCAAGGCTGCCCTTGACCGTCGGCCTGTCGCCCGAGCGCCCGCGGTCGCCATCCCGGGTCCGATCCTGAGCAGGCACATAGGCGCGGCGCTCGTGGTGCCGCGCGCCCACCGGGCGCAGGTCCCGGAACACGCGCTTGCCGACGTTCGGCGCGGTGATCTCGCGCCCTTCCTCGTCGAAGGCGCGCGCGATGGGGCCGCAGATCGCCGAGCCGCATCCCGACATGGCCATGGGCGCCGTCGTCCATCCCTGTCCGCCGGGTGACGGGCACCGGATCGGCGGCCGCAGGTGTCGCCGGACCCGGCGCCGGGAGACCGGCCCGCAGCAGGTGTCGCACGATCTTCGCCCTCTTGCGTGCCGGCGGCGTCGCGCCGGGCCGGTCTTCTTGCGAGGCTGACCCGGCGTTGCGGGTTTGCAATTGCCGCGGCTCCGGGGCACAGACGCGCCGAAACCAGCGGAGCCCGGCGTCATGATCCTCTACCCCGCCATCGATCTCAAGGACGGACAGGCCGTCCGGCTGCTGCGCGGCGCGATGGAGCAGGCCACCGTCTTCAACGACGACCCGGCGGCCCAGGCGCGCGCCTTCGTCGAGGCCGGGGCGGACTGGCTGCATCTGGTCGACCTCAATGGCGCCTTCGCCGGTCGCCCGGTGAACGCGGGCGCGGTCGAGGCGATCCTCGCGGCCTGCCCCGGCACGCCCGCGCAACTGGGCGGCGGTATCCGCGACATGGCTACCATCGAGAGCTGGCTCGAAAAGGGTCTTGCGCGCGTCATCCTGGGCACCGTCGCGGTGGAAGATCCGGCACTGGTGCGCGCGGCTGCGCAGAGGTTCCCCGGGCAGGTCGCCGTGGGCATCGACGCGCGCGCGGGCCGGGTGGCCACCCGCGGCTGGGCCGAGGAGACGGAGGTGGAGGCGACCGACCTCGCGAAACGCTTCGAGGACGCGGGCGTGGCCGCCATCATCTACACCGACATCGACCGCGACGGCGCGATGGGCGGACCCAACGTGGCCGCGACCGAGGCGCTGGCGCGTGCGGTCGGGGTCCCGGTGATCGCGAGCGGGGGGGTGTCCTCGCTGGAGGACCTGATCGCGCTCAGGGACACCGGCGTCGTTGCCGGCGCGATCTCGGGGCGGGCGCTCTATGACGGGAAACTCGATCTGAAGGCGGCTCTGGCGGCCCTTCGGTAGCGGTCTGCGGGGGTCGTGGCGCGCGCCGTCTGCAGCGCGCCTGGAGGTGGAAGCCGGCCGGGGTCCCGGAGGCGCGCCTGTGCGGTCAGCCGCGGGCGGCGGCGCGGGCGAGCCAGGGGGCAAGCACCAGCGGGACCAGCGCGATCGACGCCGCGATCCAGGCGAAGGACAGCCACAGCCCCTGCCAGTCGGCGAGCCCGCCCATCACCGGCGGCCCAACCATGAAGGCGCCGTAGCCGATGAAGGAGGCCCCGGCGATGGCATTCGCACGCGCCGCAGGCGCCGCGCCGCGCCCGATGAGTGCAAGGCCCAGCGGCAGCAGGACCGAGGCGCCGAGGCCCATGCAGGCAAAGCCCAGGTAGGTGGCCGCCAACCCCGGCGCCCAGGCCGCGAGCGCCGTGCCGGCGGCGGCGAGCGTGCCGGCCAGCGCGAGCAGCCGCGCCTCGTCGGCCCAGCGGAGCGCGACCTGCGCGGCGATCCGCCCCAGGCCCAGCGTGAGGCCCAGCACCACGGGACCCATCGCGCCGGCCAGCGCGCCCGCGCCCGCCGAACGCTCCAGATGAAGCGCCGACCAGCCGTCCGCCGCGCCCTCGGCCAGGAACCCCACGAAGAGCACCGATCCGCCCGCCGCGATCAGCGAGACGGGGCGCGGCCCGCCGCCGCGGACCGGTGCGTCCTGCGCCCCGGCATCGCCGATGGTGCCCGTGACGAGCTGTGACATGACGAAGGCGGCAAGGGCGGCCGCGCCCAGCGTGATCTCGAGCGGCACGCCGGCCTGCCGCGCGAGGCCCGCGCAAAGGGCCGCCCCCGCGTAGACCAGAGCATAGACCGCATGCGCGAGGCTCATCAGCCCCCGTCCCTCGGCCGCCTCGATCCGCGCGATGCGCAGGTTGACGGAGACATCCATCAGCCCCGAGCCGATCCCCGCGACGAAGAGCGCGGCGGCCAGTGCCAGCGGGTCGCGGGCGATCGCCAGCCCGGCGATGGCCGCGACCAGAACGAGCGCCGCGCCGCGGGTCGCGCGCAGGCCCGCCACCCGGTCGGCCCAGCCGGCCACGAAAAGCGTCACGGCCGCGCCCGTCGTGGCCATCAGGATCGCAAGGCCCAGTTCCACGTCCGACATGCCGGCGCGCGCCTTGAGCGCGGGCACGGTGGCGGCCAGCGTGCCCCAGAAAAGCGCCATCGCCCCGAAGGCCGCCGCCGGTGCGCGCGTGAGGCGGAGATCGGCCAGCATCTGCATGGAAAGGCTCCTTGCATGGGGTTCCGGAGCCCACAAGAGCCCTGATTGTCCCTTGTCAAGCCGCGCGATCCGGTCTATCGGCGCGGCTTCACGCGGGGTGACAGCCTTGGAGGCACCCTGCACATGCCAGATTGGAGTGACACATGGCTGGAGAAATTCCGGATCTTGTTGTCCAGGAACGGACGGGGTCGGGCAAGGGCGCCGCTCGTCAGGCCCGCCGCGCGGGCCTCGTTCCTGGAGTCGTCTACGGCGGCGGAGCCGATCCCCTGTCGATCCAGATGCCGTTCAACGAGCTGATGAAACGGCTGAAGAAGGGGCGCTTCCTGTCCACGCTCTTCAACCTGAAGGTCGAGGGGCACGAGGACGTGCGCGTGATCTGCCGCGCGGTGCAGCGCGACGTGGTCAAGGACCTGCCCACGCATGTCGATTTCCTGCGCCTGCGCCGGACGACCAAGATCAACCTCTACATCCCGGTCGAGTTCGTGGGCCACGAGTCCGCGCCGGGGTTGCGGCGCGGCGGCGTGCTGACCGTCGTGCGCCCGGAGGTGGAACTGCTGGTGACGGCGGGCGACATCCCCGAGCAGATCACCGTGGACCTGTCGGGCCTCGACATCGGCGATACCGTCACGATTTCGGCCGTCGACCTGCCAACCGGGGCGAAGCCCACGATCGAGCGGGATTTCGTGATCGCGAACATCTCTGCCCCCTCGGGCCTGCGTTCGGAAGAGGCGGCCGAGGGCGGCGAAGCGGAAGAGGGCGAGGCCGAAGAGGCCTGATGCCGCGACGCGCGCCAAAGTTCGGGCGGGACCGGCCGGTCCCGCCCTTTTCGTGTCAGTCGAGCTTCTGCACCGTCTCGAAGACCTCGAGTTCCGGCGGCTCAAGGTAGAGATCCTTGTGCCCGCCGGCGCCCTTGTGCGCCTCGCGGAAAGCCTCCGACCGGGTCCAGTCGAGGAAATGCGCCTCGCTCTCCCAGGCCGTGTGCGAGGCGTAGAGGCGGTAGCCGTCTTTCTCCGGCCCCTTGAGCAGGTGGAAGGCCTTGAAGCCCGGCACGCTTTTCAGGTGGCTGTCGCGTTTGGCCCAGACCTCCTCGAAGGTTGCCTCTTCGCCCTGCTTCACCTTGAAGCGGTTCATCGTCAGATACATCGCGCCACTCCCGTTCTGGCCTTTTCCGCAGTTTACAGGCATCTAGACTCCCGCCTGTCCGCCAGCAAGGAGCGAGGCGATGCAGCTTTTCGTGGGCCTCGGCAACCCGGGGCAGAAATACGCGCGCAACCGGCACAACATCGGCTTCATGGCGGTGGACCGGATCGCGGGTGCCCACGGCTTCGGGCCATGGCGCGCGAAGTTCCAGGCCGAGCTCGCCGAGGGGCGTCTGGGCGGCGAGAAGGTCGTGCTGCTCAAGCCGCAGACCTACATGAACCTGTCAGGCCAGTCGGTGGGCGAGGCGATGCGCTTCTACAAGCTCGGGCCCGGCGACGTCACCGTCTTTCACGACGAACTGGACCTCGCGCCCGGCAAGCTGCGCGTCAAGCGCGGCGGCGGGCACGCGGGCCACAACGGGCTGCGCTCGATCCATCAGCACATCGGGGCAGACTATCGCCGCGTGCGGCTGGGCATCGGGCATCCGGGGCGCAAGGAACTGGTCTCGGCCTATGTGCTGCACGATTTCGCGAAGGCCGACGAGGACTGGCTCGACGATCTGCTGCGCGGGATCGCGGACGGCGCACCGCATCTGGCCGAGGGCGACGAGAACCGCTTTCAGAACGCCGTGGCGCAGCGCGTGGCGCCGGCCCGCAACGAGCGGAAGGCCCCGCCGAAAGCGGCAGAGTCCGCGCCCCAGCCGCCGGAGCCCGACTCCCGCTCGCCGCTGCAGAAGCTGATCGACCGCTTCAAGTGAACATTCCGGGCGCGATCCGGGCACAGGGGCTGTCCCGTGCCCGGCTCGGCTCGCCCGTGATGGCGCGGCCGATGGAAGCGTTTGGCTGGGAATGGAGGCGAACGGCGATCCGGAGGGCGCCGCGCCGACTCTGAGGCTCTGGCCGGGCGGCAGATGCCCCAGTATGTCTGGGACCAGTATGTCCGGGTTCACCGCCAGCACGGCGTCGTGATCGCGGTCAACGCGGCCGACCCCGCGTTCCGCGACCGGAGCGCGTTCTCGCCTCGAACATCGCATGTTCCGCGCCATCGCGGCGGCGCTGTGACACGGCTGGGTTGCCCTGACGTCTCTGCCCGCTAGACTGCACCTCATGCGAACGGGAGCTATGCCATGGAAATGGACCCCTCGGAGAACGTGCTTGGCCGGCGGCTGGAGCCCTGCTCGACAAGCCCGCTGACCGGCTTTTTCCGCGACGGGCACTGCAACACCTGCGCCTCCGACCACGGCAGCCACACCGTCTGTGCCGTGATGACCGCCGAGTTCCTGGCCTACTCGAAATACGTCGGCAACGACCTTTCGACGCCGCGCCCGGAGTTCCGCTTTCCCGGACTAAAGCCCGGCGACCGCTGGTGCCTCTGCGCCAGCCGCTTCCTGCAGGCGCATGACGAGGGCTGCGCCCCGCGGGTGGACCTTGCCGCCACCCATGCCCGCGCACTGGAAATCGTGCCGCTGGAGATCCTCGAAAGCCACGCGATGAGCGAGAGCTAGGCGGTCCGCCTGGCCACGGGATGCTGTAAGGTCAACCCGAGATCTCGACCCCGAGGGCGCGGGCGACGGTGAAGATGTCCTTGTCGCCGCGACCGCACATGTTCATGCAGATCAGGTGATCGCGCGGCAGCTCCGGCGCGATCCGCATGACATGGGCCAGCGCATGGCTGGGCTCGAGCGCGGGAATGATGCCTTCCATCTCGCAGCAGAGCTTGAAGGCTTCCAGCGCCTCGTCGTCGGTGACCGAGACGTATTGCGCGCGCCCGCTCTCGTGCAGCCAGGCGTGTTCGGGGCCGATGCCCGGATAGTCGAGACCGGCCGAGATCGAGTAACCCTCGAGGATCTGGCCGTCGTCGTCCTGCAGCAGGTAGGTGCGGTTGCCGTGCAGCACGCCGGGCCGCCCGCCGGTGAGCGAGGCGCAGTGCTCCATCTTGTCGTTGACACCGCGCCCTCCGGCCTCGACGCCAACGATCGACACCTCGGGGTCGTCGAGAAACGGGTGAAAAAGCCCCATCGCGTTCGAGCCGCCGCCGATGGCGGCCACCAGCGTGTCGGGCAGCCGGCCCTCGGCCTCGGTCATCTGGCGGCGCACCTCCTGCCCGATGATCGACTGGAAATCGCGCACCATCGCCGGGTAGGGGTGCGGGCCGGCCACCGTGCCGATGCAGTAGAAGGTGTCGCGCACGTTGGTGACCCAGTCCCGCATGGCGTCGTTCATCGCGTCCTTGAGGGTGCCGCGGCCCGAGGTGACCGGCACCACCTCCGCGCCGAGGAGCTTCATGCGAAAGACGTTGGGCGCCTGCCGCTCCACGTCGTGCGCGCCCATGTAGACGATGCACTCCAGCCCGAACTTCGCGCAGACGGTGGCGGTGGCGACGCCGTGCTGCCCTGCCCCCGTCTCGGCGATGATGCGCGACTTGCCCATGCGGCGGGCAAGCAGGATCTGCCCGAGCACGTTGTTGATCTTGTGCGCGCCGGTGTGATTGAGTTCATCGCGCTTCATGTAGACCTTCGCGCCGCCAAGGTGCGCGGTGAGCCGCTCCGCGAAATAGAGCGGGCTGGGACGGCCGACGTAATGGGTCCACAGATCGTCCATCTCGGCCCAGAAACTCTCGTCGGTCTTGGCGCGCTCGTATTCAGCCTCGAGTTCGAGGATGAGCGGCATCAGTGTCTCGGAGACGAAGCGCCCGCCGAAATCGCCGAACCGGCCCTGACCGTCCGGTCCGCTTCTGAAGCTGTTGGTCCGATCGTCCGGCATGGCGCGCTCTCCCCATTCTGCCTTCCGTTTCTAGCCGGGCGCAGCGCGCGCAACAAGCGCAAGGCGTTTGCAAAACGCCTTGCAAGCGGTTTCCAAACCGCTTGCAAGCCGCTTCGAAGCGGCTTGCGCGACGCTTCAGCGCAGGCGCCGTATGGGCCAGGCGTTGCAGAACACCACGTAGTGGCGCCCGTTCTGCACCGCCTGGAACCCGCGCCGTTCGACCTCGGCCAGAAAGGCATCGCGCCCGGCGATCCGGTCGACATCGGCGATCTGCCGCTTCACGATGCCGCCGCGCGCCGCCTCCCCGGATGAAAAGACCTGCGCGAGCCAGCGTTCGGGCGTGAGATGGTCGGGCATCGGCATGCCCGCACTCTCGCCGAACACGGTTAATCGCGCGTTATCCGGCACCGGCGGCGGAGAGGAACGCGCGGATGCGGTCCGGGTCCTTGCGTCCCGGTGCGGATTCCACGCCGGAAGAGACGTCCAGCTGGCGCGCCCCTGTCAGGCGGCTCGCCTCGGCCGCGTTTTCGGGCGTCAGCCCGCCCGCCAGCATCCATGGCCCCGTCCAGCGGCGCCCCGCCAGCAGCCGCCAGTCGAAGGCAAGCCCGTTGCCGCCCGGCAGCGCCGCGCCCGCAGGCGGCTTCGCGTCGACCAGCACCTGGTCCGCGACCACGGCGTATGCGTCGATGCTCTCAAGATCGGCGGCCTCGCGCAGCCCCACCGCCTTCATCACCGGCAGGCCGAAGCGCGCGCGCACGTCTGACACGCGCTCCGGGCTTTCGCGGCCGTGCAGCTGAAGCAGGTCGACAGGCACCCGGTCGAGAAGCGCGCCCAGCGCCGCGTCGTCGGCATCCACCGTCAGCGCCACCTTGGCGACCCCGGCCGGAACCTCGAGCGCCAGCGCGCGCGCGTCCTCCGGCGACAGACTGCGGGGGCTTGGCGGGAAGAACACGAAGCCGATGTAGGCCGCTCCTGCCTCCACGGCCGCAGCAACGTCAGCAGGCCGGGTCAGCCCGCAGATCTTGACCCGCACGTCGGGGGCGGTCACCGGCGCGCTCAGCCCGACTTCTTGCGGTCCACGAGCGCGAGCACCTCATCGGCCTCCTCGCCCTTGACCTTCGCCCGCCGCAATTCGCGCTGCAGCCGCTTCACCTCGGCCTGTTGGCGGGCCATCTCGGCGCGGTGCTTGTGCTCCCGGATCCATTCCCACACGAAACCGACAAGCAGTCCCACCGCGACGCCCGCGAGGATCACGAGGAAAAGCGGCATCTGCACCGAGAGATTCCACCCGAACAGATCGGCCAACGCCTCCGGCAACAGCGTCAGGGTCACGAAGCTGCGGTTGGCGAGCGCGACCGAAACCAGGCCGATCGCGATGACGGCGAGGATGGCGTAGCGGAGGTAACGCATTCAGGACTGCTTTCCGTTGAGGCGTTCTCGAAGCATCTTGCCGCACTTGAAGAACGGCACGTGCTTTTCGTCAACCTGCACCGACTCGCCGGTGCGCGGGTTGCGGCCGACACGCGCATCGCGCTTCTTGACCGAGAAGGCGCCGAAGCCGCGCAACTCGACCCGGTCACCGCGCGACAGCGCCGCGGTGATCTCCTCGAAGATGGTGTTCACGATGCGCTCGACATCGCGCTGATAGAGGTGCGGATTCTCGTCCGCGATCTTCTGGATAAGTTCCGATCGGATCATTGGTCCGGTCCCCCGCGGAGCGATCCTGTGTTCTGGTTCGCGCCGACTATAGGCACAAAGCGGGCGCAGCGGAAACACATCAGGCGCGTGCGAGGACCGATTCGCGGAAATTTCCTGCGAAGCGCTGGGACGAACAGAGCTGCCGACGCCCCTTTGCCGGAACGCAAGGGGTCCCCTGCGCGGCGGCAGAGGACCCCTTCGTGATCGATTCGCGTCCCGGTCCGCTCAGTCGTCGCCCTTGAGCGCGGCGCCAAGGATGTCGCCCAGCGAGGCGCCCGAGTCGGAGCTTCCGTACTGCTCGACGGCCTCCTTTTCCTCGGCGATCTCGCGGGCCTTGATCGACAGGCCCAGCCGGCGCGTCTTGGGGTCGACGTTGGTGACGCGCACGTCCACCTTGTCGCCCACGCTGAAGCGGTCCGGGCGCTGTTCGGAGCGGTCGCGGCTGAGGTCGGAGCGGCGGATGAAGCTCTTCATCCCCTCGTATTCCACCTCGATACCGCCATCCTCGATCGCCGTCACGACGACCGTGATGACCGAGCCCCGCTTCACGCCGCCCACGGCCTCTGTGAACTTGTCGCCGCCCACCGCCTTGATCGAGAGCGAGATGCGCTCCTTCTCGGTATCGACCTCCTGCACCACCGCCTGGACGACGTCGCCCTTGCGATACTCCTGGATCGCCTCCTCGCCGCGCTGGTCCCAGCTGAGGTCCGAGAGGTGCACCATCCCGTCGATGTCGCCCGGCAGGCCGACGAAAAGGCCGAACTCGGTGATGTTCTTGACCTCACCCTCGACCTCGGTGCCCGGCGGGTGCGTCTCGGCGAAGACCTCCCAGGGGTTGCGCATGGTCTGCTTGAGCCCGAGCGAGACGCGGCGCTTGGCCTGGTCGATCTCGAGCACCATGACCTCGACCTCCTGGGAGGTGGAGACGATCTTGCCCGGATGGACGTTCTTCTTCGTCCAGCTCATCTCGGAGACGTGGAC
>NZ_JBKHAQ010000191.1:0-2538 GCF_046542825.1 Rhodosalinus sp.
CCCGGCTCGGCCCCGACGCCTTCGCCTACATCGCCGTCGCCCGCCCGAAGCCCGGCCCGCCCGGTGCGGCGCTCTCGATGCGCCTGCTCGAGGCCGCCTGATCCTCATCCCCCATCCCGGAGACCCCAATGCCCTATCCCGAGAACACCCCTACGCCCGATGACCTGCCGGGCCTCAGCCCGCAGGAGATCGCCGCGCTGCCCGTCGAACTGCTGGCCATCCTCCAGCGCGAGATCGACGAGCGCCTGAAACGCGACAAGGCCGCAAAGACCCGGCTCGATGCCGCGCTGACGGTCCGTTACGCCACCCGCGCCGCCGAAGAGCGGCAGGCGCAAGCCAAGGATACCGGCACGGTCCGGTTCGACGACGGCGATTTCGCCGTGGTCGCCGACCTGCCGAAACGCGTCGAGTGGGACCAGTCCCGGCTCGCGGCCATGGTCGAGCGGATCCGCGCGGCCGGGGACGACCCGGCCGAGTATGTCGACATCGCCTTCAAGGTGCCCGAGCGCAAATACGCGGCCTGGCCGGATGCGATCCGCCAGGGCTTCGAGCCGGCGCGGACCGTGAAGACCGGCGCGCTGAAGGTCGAGATCCGGCCGCAGGGGGATGGGCAATGACCTCCCTCGCTCCGATTTCCCCGGACACGCAGGATCTGCCCAGTCTGATCGACCGCGCCGCCACAATGCTCACGGGGGCGAAGACCGCCGCAGAGGTGCTTGAGGCGCGCGACATGGCGGGCCTCGCCTACGATGTCGCCAAACGCGCCGCTCGGCTGCAGCGCGCAAAGAACGCCCATGACGATCTCGTCGCGGCGGCGCATCGCGCGCAGGCGCATGCCCTCGAGATCGAGGCGCGTGCCAAACGCCGACTGGCGGATGAATACGATGCGGCGCAAGCACGCGGGGAGGTGGCCAAGGCTGGCCAGTATGAACGGGCAAACGTCGAGAAGACCAACGTTTGTCCGGCGACTGCTGCTGAACTTGGCCTTCGCCGCGACCAGATCCATGAGGCTCGCCAGATCCGGGACGCCGAGGCTGCAGAGCCCGGCCTCGTGCGCCGCACCCTCGATGAGCGCCTCGAACGCGGCGAGGAACCGACCCGCGCGGCCCTGCGCAAGATGGTGGTCGATGCCGCCATGCGGGGGCTGCGCGGCGGTGGAAGCGCCCGCCGTCCGGTCAATCCCCATCACCAGCCCAACCCCGCCTTCGACGCGGTCGCAGCGATCGACGGCTGCTGCACGCGCATCGCCCAGCAGTTCGATGCCCATGGCACCGAATTCATCCTGTCCGGCTACGTGGACCACGCGATGCAGGAGCGCAGCATCGCCAAGATGCGCCGCGGCCGGGACGTTCTCACCACCCTCCTGGAGGCCGCCGATGCCCGATAAACATTCCCCCGAATTCGCCGCTCATGTCTGGCAGGCTGCCGCGCAGCTTGGCCGCAGCGCCCCGCGGATCGTCGATCACATCCTGCGCGATGTTTTCCCCGAGACGACCGACGCGGCCGATGCCGAGGGTGCTGCAACCATTCTGCGCACCGGCTGCATTTCCGAGGTCAAGCGCGTGCTGCGCACCAGGCCGCAGGACGAGGCTCAGTCCGCTTTCGACGACATCGATCCGTCGTTCCGGCCCTATGTCGCGCCCCTTCAGCGCCCCTCCTACTACGTGCCGGAGCGCGAGGAAGAGGTGCCTGTTCCCGAACTGATCGCGGCCCCGCACGAGCTCGATGCCGCCCGCCGGTTCATGCGGCGCAAGGGCATGGAATGTCTCGCGGAGGCCGATCGTCTCGACGTCCTCTACGAGGCGGTCATCGCGAGGAGCGACGGCGGTGAGCCGGTCCCATCCTGGTTCCAGCGGCCCGGTGCTGGCCCGATGCCCAGCGGGGTGTCGGCATGACATCCGCGCTCCCGATCATCACCGCCGACGAGCGGCTGGCCGAGGTGCGCGGCGTTAAGGCCGCCATCTTCGGACCTCCGGGCATCGGCAAGACCACGCTCCTGCGCACGCTCAATTCGACCACCTCGCTGTTTTTCGACCTCGAGGCCGGCGATCTCGCCATCGAGGGGCTGGCAATCGACACGATCCGCCCGCGCACCTGGCGGGAATGCCGTGACTTCGCGGTGTTCATCGGCGGCCCGAACCCGGCGCTGCGCAAGGACCAGCCCTACAGCGAGGACCACTACCAGGCGATCTGCCAGAAGTACGGCGATCCGAAGGTGCTGGAGAAGTACGACACGGTCTTCATCGACTCGATCACCGTGGCGGGGCGGCTCTGCTTCCAATGGTGCAAGGGCCAGCCCGAGGCGCATTCGGACAAGACCGGCAAGCCGGACGTCCGCGGGGCCTACGGGCTGCACGGGCGAGAGATGATCGCCTGGCTCACGCATCTGCAGCATACGCGGGCGAAGAACGTGATCTTCGTCGGGATCCTCGACGAGAAACTCGACGACTTCAATCGCAAGGTCTTCGTCCCGCAGATCGACGGATCGAAGACCGGGCTCGAACTGCCCGGCATCGTCGACGAGGTGCTGACGCTCAC
>NZ_JBKHAQ010000192.1:0-2536 GCF_046542825.1 Rhodosalinus sp.
GCGCGAACGTGTGCTCCGCGTCGGTGCCAGGCTCGTCCTCTCTGGCCGCCGCATGACGCTCGCGCTCTCCAGCAGCGCCGCGCCCTTCGCCGCGTCCTCGCTTCGCCAGAGGCGCTGAACCTCCGCCGCGAATTGCGCCGCGAATTGCGCCGCCAGCTCCGGCGTCAGAAGGCCCTGGCGAAGCCGCGCGAGGACACGCTCCTCGAGCCGGAACCGCGAAATCGTCTTCGAGTTGGAGCACACCGATACGCCTCGCGTCTTGCGGCCGTAGCAGCCGTAGCGATCCTCAGCGACGATGGTGTAGCCTGCGCCGCAGCAGTCGCAAGTGATCAGGCGCGCCAGAAGATACTTCGCCCGGTGCGCCCCGTTGAGCGAGCGGCGGTCCGGCTCGGGTTTGGCGTACTGCTCATAGATCGCCTCGAGCCGCGTCTGTACCTCGTTCCAGAGATCGTCGTCGATTATCTGGAGCTCCGGGCGTTCCCGGTGGGCGTAGCGCATTGGCGGCTCGGGCGCCGGCGGCCGGAGCACGATGCCGGTAGACCGTCGCCCGGGGCACGCCCCAAACCTGGCAGACGCGCGCCATCCCAAAGGCCCTGCGCGTGGAGATCGAGTGCGCCCGGCTCATGTCCTCGACCTCCGCCGGGCCAAAGGGCGGCCACCCTCCAGCTTGTCGATCTTGGCGCAGAGAAGCTCGTTGGCCATGGTGATCTCGCCCACTTTCGCCTGCAGCCGAGCGATTTCGTCATTGCGTGAGTCGCGCTCGCGCTCCTTCAACGCGCTCTGCGCCGCCATAAGCACCTTGTCACGCCATTCCGGCAGACGATGAACGGGGACGTTCAGGTCCCGCGACACCGCCTCCTGGCTCTCCCCGCGCATCAGCCGCTGCACCGCCGCCAGCTTTCGTTTCGCAGAAAAGCGCTTCGTGCCACCGGCCACCGCCCCGCCGTCGCCAGCGTCATGGGCGCGCGCCGACGGGGCCGTGGCCTCCGACGCGCCAGATTCATCCCTGGTTCTGTCAGACATGTTCTACTCCCCTGCCTTCTGGAAGTAGCGCTCAGAACTGTCTCAAGAAACCGTGCCCCAGCCAAGTCAAAACTCAGCGCTCGTCAACCACGCGAACCAGAACGGCTGGGGGTCAGCCCAGCCGCCCCTCCGCATCGATCCGTCGCGCGCCGCCCAGCCAGGGCGCGAGCGCCGCGGGCAGCGTCACCGAGCCGTCCGCTTCCTGGCCGTTCTCCAGCACCGCGATCAGGGCACGCCCCACGGCAAGGCCGGAGCCGTTCAGCGTGTGCACGAACTCGGGGCGCGCGCCCTCCTCGGGGCGGAAGCGCGCGTTCATGCGCCGCGCCTGGAAGTCGCCGCAGACCGAGACGGAGCTGATCTCGCGGTAGGTGCCCTGGCCCGGCAGCCAGACCTCGATGTCGTGGGTCTTCCGCGCGCCGAAGCCCATGTCGCCGGTGCAGAGGACGACCGTGCGGTAGGGCAGTTCCAGCTTCTCGAGGATGGCTTCCGCGCAGCGGGTCATCCGCGCGTGTTCCTCGAGGCTCTCCTCGGGCCGCGTGATCGAGACCATCTCGACCTTCTCGAACTGGTGTTGGCGCAGCATGCCGCGCACGTCCTTGCCCGCGCTGCCGGCTTCCGAGCGGAAGCACTGCGTGTGCGCGGCGTAGCGGCGGGGCAGGGTGCTCTCGTCCAGGATCTCGCCCGCGACGAGGTTGGTCAGCGTCACCTCGGCCGTGGGCACCAGCCACCAGCCTTCCTCGGTCCGGTAGCTGTCCTCGCCGAACTTCGGCAGCTGCCCGGTGCCGAACATCATCTCCTCGCGCACCAGAACGGGCGTCCAGGTCTCCGTCAGCCCGTGTTCGGTCACATGCATGTCCAGCATGAACTGCGCGAGCGCGCGGTGCAGCCGCGCGACGGCGCCCGACATCACCACGAAGCGCGAGCCGGAGAGCTTCGCGGCGGCCTCGAAATCGAGGCCGGCGGCGGCGGCGGGGATCTCGAAGTGTTCCTTCGCCGCGAAGTCGAGGGCGCGGGGCTCGCCCCAGCGGCGGATCTCGACGTTGTCGCCCTCGTCCGCGCCCTCGGGCACGTCGTCGAGCGGCAGGTTGGGGATGCGGGCGAGGGCGTCCTGCAGTTCTGCATCCTTCGCCTTCGCCTCGGCCTGCATCGCGGCGACCTCGGCCTTCTTCTCGGCGACCAGCGCGCGCAGGCGCGCGAACTCCGCCTCGTCTCCGGCGGCCTTCGCCTTTCCCACCTCCTTCGAGGCGCGGTTCTGCTCGGCCTGCGCTTCCTCGGCCTTCTGGATGGCGTCGCGCCGCGCCGCGTCGAGCGCGAGAAGGCGCGCCGAGGCCGGCGCCTCCCCCGGCCGGCGCGTCAGCGCGGCGTCGAAGGCTTCGGGGGTTTCGCGGATGAAGCGGATGTCGTGCATGGGCGCCCTCTCGATCTGTCGCGGCGGGTTATGGCCGATTCCGCCGGGCGAGGGTAGGGGCGGGCCGTGGGGCTATTTCGGGTCGTCCGGGTCCATGCCGATGGA
>NZ_JBKHAQ010000193.1:0-2531 GCF_046542825.1 Rhodosalinus sp.
ATGTGAAGCCTTGGGTGGTGCCAATGTGGGGCCAGCAAAAGCGAGTGTGGTTTCGCAACAACATCCAGAAAGCGCCTGGCAATCAGGAACCGGAGTATCCCGCGATATTGTCGGAGGCCGCTTTTCAGACGAGCCCCAGCGCTCCCAGAAGTGCGGCCATGGACTCGCCGTCCACTGCGTCGAGCGGTGCCGCGCGTGACCGGTAGAGGGTGGCCTCGCTTTGCAGCACCAGCCCGTCGGAGAGGATCTTCAGGTGATTGGCGCGCAGCGTCTCGCCTGTCGAGGTGATGTCGGCGATCGCCTCCGCGGTCAGGTTGCGGACCGTGCCTTCCGTGGCACCCTGGCTGTCCACGAGGCGATAGTCCGCGACGCCGTGTGCGCGAAGGAACTCGCGCACCAGCCGGTGATACTTGGTCGCGATCCGCAGCCGGTGCCCGTGCGCTTCCCGGAACGCCGCGGCGGCCATGTCGAGATCGTCGAGCGTGTCCACGTCCACCCAGGCCTGCGGCACCGCGATCACCAGGTCGGCGCGACCGAACCCCAGGCCCGCCAGCGCCTCCACCCGGCGCTCCCAGCGCGCCAGCTTCTCGCGCACGAGATCGGTGCCGGTGACGCCCAGGTGCACCCGCCCCGCGGCCAGTTCGCGCGGGATCTCACCGGCCGAAAGCAGCACCAGGGCCACGCCCTCGACCCCCTCGACGGCGCCGGAATATTCCCGCTCGGTCCCGCTGCGCGACAGGCGCACGCCACGGGCGGCGAACCAGTCGGCGCATTGCTCCATCATCCGGCCCTTCGAGGGCACCGCCAGCTTCACCGTCATGCCCCCCCCCCGAGCGCAAGCGTCAGGCCGGGCCGGATCACGCCGCCCACCGCCGGAATCTCGGCCCCCTGCCCAAGCTGGCGCGTCAGCGCGTCGTAGCGCCCGCCGGATGCCACGGGCGGCATGTCGCGCCCCTCGGCGTAGAAGCCGAAGACGAAGCCGTCGTAGTATTCCATCGAGGTGCGGCCATAGCTCGCCTCGAAATCGAGGCGGGCGGGGTCGATGCCCTGCGCCTCCAGCGCGCCCAGCCGCGCGGTCAGGCGTTCGACGGCGGGCAGGATCGCGGGCATGTCGCGCGCGACCTCGTGCAGTCGCTCCAGCGCCCGTGGCGCCGCCCCCCGGACACCCAGCACGGCGTCGAGGCAGGCGACCTCTTCGGGCGCGATCGGGGGCGCTGCCGCATCCTCCCGGAGCGCGGCGATGCGGGCCGCGATCTCATCCTCCGAGCGCAGGCCGATCATCGGGCCGGCCTCGGCCAGCGGGTCGGGATCTTTGAGCAGGGCGAGCCGCGCGGGCGGCACCGGCGCGCGGCCCGCGAAGCGTTCGATCAGCTGGCGAAAGCGGCGCGGGCGCCAGATGTGGCGCATCAGCGCCGCCTTGCGTGGCGCGGTGGTGGTCAGGCCCTGAACCGCCGCGGTCAGGAGGCCGATGTCGCCGGTCGCGGCGCGCAGGGAAAGCGGCGCCAGCGCCGCGGCGAACAGCGCAAAGACCTCTGCCTCGGCCCCTGCCGGATCGCTGCGGTCGAAGACCTCGTAGCCCACCTGGATGTATTCGCTGGCGCGGTCTGGGTCGTCCTCCTGCCGGCGGAACACTTCGCCGGCATAGGTGTAGCGCGCGGGCTCCGCGCCCTCGGCCATGTGCATCTGCACCACCGGCACGGTGAAGTCCGGGCGCAGCATCTGTTCGCCGCGCAGCGGGTCGTGGGTGGTGTAGGCCCGCGCGCGGATATCCTCGCCGTAAAGGTCCAGCAGCGTGTCGGCAGGCTGCAGGATCGCGCAGTCCACGCCGCGCGCGCCCGCGGCCTCGAAGCGCGCCATGAGGCGGGCGGCCTCGGCGCGGGTCTCGGCGCGCGCGGGGGTCATTCCGAGGGGCCGAGGCCGTGGGACGCCAGCATCTCGCGGACCTTCGCCACCAGCTCGCCGCGCGGCACCTCGATCTGGCTGGGGCGCTCCTTCCACTCTTCCAGAGTCGCGCTCTCGGCGATCTGCGCGCCAAGGATCAGGTCCTTGAGCTGCACCACCCCGCGCGCGCGCTCGTCCTCGCCTTCGATGACGGCCACCGGCGCGCCGCGGCGGTCGGCGTATTTCATCTGGTTGCCGAAGTTCTTCGGATTGCCGAGGTAGACCTCGGCGCGGATGCCGGCGGCGCGCAACTCCGACGCCATGGCGAGGTAGTCGGCCATGCGCTCGCGGTCCATCACGGTGACGACGACGGGCCCGCGCTCGGCGGTCCGTATCCGGCCCTTCTCGCGCAGCGCGGCCAGCAGCCGGTCCACGCCGATGGAGACGCCCGTGGCCGGCACCGCCTGCCCGGTGAAGCGCTTGACCAGGTCGTCGTAACGCCCGCCGCCCGCGACCGAGCCGAACTGCCGCGGGCGACCCTTGTCGTCGGTGATCTCGAAGGTGAGCTCGGCCTCGTAGACCGGGCCGGTGTAATAGCCGAGGCCGCGCACCACCGAGGGGTCGATCACGATGCGGTCGGGGCCGTAGCC
>NZ_JBKHAQ010000076.1:0-14039 GCF_046542825.1 Rhodosalinus sp.
AGGAGCACGCGCGCGGCGGGAACCGCTCGCGCGCGCATGGTCAGATCTGCTTTTCCGGCATCTGCACCACGAGGCCGTCGAGCGCGTCGGTGACCTTGAGCTGGCAGGTCAGGCGCGAGCGGTCGGGGTCGGGCTCGTAGGCGAAATCGAGCATGTCGGCCTCCATGTCCTCGCGCGGGGGGAGCTTCGCGACCCAGTCGGGATGCACGTAGACATGGCAGGTGGAACAGGCGCAGGCGCCGCCGCAGTCGGCCTCGATGCCGGGGATGTTGTTGTCGCGTGCGCCTTCCATCACCGTGAGGCCATTGGGGACCTCGACGACGTGCTCGGTGCCGTTGTGCTCGATGTAGGTGATCTTCGCCATGCCGGGCCAGTCCCTCCTTCGGTCTCGGCGCTCTTCCTAGCGAAGGCGGATCGTCGCCGCCAGTCTGATTCGCGGAGCGGGCGGCGACGTGGTGCCGCGCTTGCGCCCTCTGCACAATGTTCTATTTCCGTTCGCATGAGCGCGCCCCCTTCCGCCCCGCCGCGCCGCCGCTGGCCGCGGCCGCCCGCCGCCACGCCGGCAGAGGCGCTGACGCTGCCGCCTGCCGGTGCGCGTGTCACGGTGGCGGGGCTCGTCATCCTGCGCCAGCGGCCCGGCACGGCGAAGGGCGTGATCTTCATCACGCTCGAGGACGAGACCGGGGTGGTCAACGTGGTGGTCTGGCGCGCGCTCTACGAACGCTTCCGCCGGGCGGTGATCGCCGGGCGGATGCTGCGCGTCACCGGCCGGCTGCAGCGCGAGGCGGGCGTGACCCATGTGATCGCCGAGGGGATCGAGGACATCTCGGAGATGCTCGATTCGCTCCTGGCCTTCGACATCTGCCGCGCCGCCGACCAGCCCGGCAGCACGACCGAGGAGCGGCGCGCGCCCGCGCGCTGGCCGGCACATGGGGTTTTCCGCGGCCGCGGCAAGCGGTAGGTTTGCGCACAAGTCCCGCCCACAGAGGCCCGAGCAGCCGATGATCCGAGCCTTCCGTTCCCTCGCCGGCGGCGCGCTTGCGCTGGCAGCGGCCTGTGCGCCCGCGCCCGGCCCCGGCCTCGATGCGAGGCTCTTCGACACGGCGGAGGCGCCCGAGGGCGCGCCGCCCGGCACCTGCTGGGCCCGCGCGGCGCGGCCGGCGATGGTGGAGACGGTGACCGAACAGGTGCTGCTCCGGCCGGAGACCCGCGGTGCCGACGGCACGGTCACGGTCCCCGCGCAGTTCCGCACCGAGACGCGCCAGCGCATCCTGCGCGAGCGCGAGGTGGCCTGGTTCGAGCGGCCCTGCCCCGACGCGCTGACACCCGATTTCGCCGCCTCGCTGCAGCGCGCGCTCAAGGCGCGCGGCGCCTACGACGGGCCGGTCACCGGACGGCTGGACGCCGCCACGGGCGCGGCGTTGCGGCGCTGGCAGGTGGCGCGGGGCGGTCCGGACAGCCCGGTGCCGTCGCGCGCGACGGCAGAGGCGCTGGGGCTGGTCGCGCTGCGCCGTCCGGCGGCGGAATGAAAAAGGGGCGCCCGTATCGGGCGCCCCTTGCCGGCTGTGCCGCGGCGACGGGTCAGTCCTGCGGATCGACCGACAACGCCACGAAGCGCGGCTCGCCCGCGCGGCGCACCAGCAACAGGAGCGAGCGGCGCCCGGCATCGCGCGTCTCCTCGATGCGGGTCTCGAGTTCCGCGGGCTCGTCGAGCGGCTCCTGCCCGGCCTCGGCGATCACGTCGCCTGCGCGCAGGTCCTTTTCGTAGGCTTCCGAGGCCGGGTCCACGTCGGTCACGACAAGGCCGCGCGCCCGGTCGTCCAGTTCCAGCTCGCCGCGCAGCTCGTCGGTGATCGGGCTGACGGTCAGCCCCAGCACCTCGAGCGTCTCGGGCTCGGCCGGCTCGCCGCCCGGCTGGGCCGCTGGTACCGCACCTTCGGCGGTCTCGCGGCGGCCAAGGGTCACGGCCAGCGTCTGGGTCTTGCCGTCGCGCAGGACGCGCAGCCGTACCGTCGTGCCCACCGGCGCGTTGCCGACGATGCGGACAAGCTGGCGGGTGTCCTCGATCTCGTTACCGTCGAAGGCCAGGATCACGTCGCCCGATTCCATCCCGGCCTCGCGGGCGGGGCCTTCGGGCACATCGGTGACCAGCGCGCCGCGCGCCTCGTCCAGTCCATCGATGCCCTCTGCCAGATCGGGGGTGACATCCTGGATGCGCACGCCAAGCCAGCCGCGGCGCGTCTCGCCGAATTCCTTCAGCTGATCGACGACCCCGGTGACGACGTTCGCGGCCATCGCGAAACCGATGCCGATCGAGCCGCCGTCGGGCGACAGGATGGCCGTGTTCACGCCGATGACCTCGCCCTGCATGTTGAACAGCGGCCCCCCCGAATTGCCGCGATTGATGGCGGCGTCGGTCTGAATGTAGTCGTCATAGGTGCCGCTGAGCGCGCGGTTGCGGGCCGAGACGATGCCCGCCGAGACCGAGAAGCCCTGCCCCAGCGGGTTGCCCATCGCCATGACCCATTCGCCCACACGGGCGGCATCGCTGTCGCCGAAGCTGACGAACTGCAACGGCTCTTCCGGTTCGACCTTGAGCAGCGCAATGTCGGTATTGGGGTCGGTGCCCACGACCTCGGCCTTCAGCTCGAAGCCCTCGAAGAACTCGACGAGAATCTCGTCGGCGCGCTCGATCACGTGATTGTTGGTGACGATGAAACCGTCCTCGGAGATCACGAAGCCCGAGCCCAGGGCGGAACTGCGGCGCGGGGGCATCGGGCCGTTGCGATCCTGGAATTCGCGGAAGAAATCCTCGAAGGGCGAGCCTTCGGGCACGATGCCGGGGCCGTCGGGTCCCGCGACGGTGGTGGAGGTGGTGATGTTGACGACCGCAGGGCTCACCTGATCTGCGAGATCGACGAAGCTTTCCGGGGCCGCGCGGGCGTGGGCGCCCAGTGCCTGCGCCAGGACGAAGGCCATAGCCAGCATGGCGAGCCAGAACGTGCGCAACGGCGCGAGCTGTTCGGCTGACCTTGTAAGTGCCTTGGCTTGCATGAAATCTCTCCCCTCTTCTGCTCGTGATCCCCGGCGCGGCGGCGGGCCGCCGCCTGCGGATGACGTCAATCTATGGCCGCGAGACCACAGCACAAACGCATTATCGGCGGATCAAGCCCATGTGATGCGGTGTGACATGCTCCGGCGGAAACCCGCCGTCAGACGCCCAGCTGCATGGCCAGCCAGACGAAGGCGAGCCCCAGCGCGATCGCGCCGAGGCCCAGAAGGCGCCGCGTCTCGTGCGGCAGAGCGCGCAGCGCCTCCAGCAGTTGTTCGATCATGCCGGGGGCCAGCGCATAGACCAGCCCCTCGAGCACGAGGGCAAGGCCAAGACCGAGCAGAACGTATTCCATTCAGGTCTCCGCCCCTTGCCGGGATCAGCCGCCCGCGCCGTCCTCGGTCTCGGTCTCGGCTTCGACATCCTCCTCCAGCCGTTCACGCACCTCGTCGGGCAGTTCCTCGGACGGAGTCCGCTCCGGCGCACGGTCGCGCAGGTCGTCCGGCGACATCAGTCCCGCCTCGGCGCGATCGAGCCCGTCGGCGCGGATCGCATCGAAGAGCGGCTGGATGAACGGGCTGTCCGGCGCAAGGACGAGCGTCGAGCTTTCGGCCTGCAGCGACTGCTCCAGCGCCGACAGCGACCGGTAGAAGCTGAAGAAGTCCGGGCTGTCGCCGTAGGCTTCGGCATAGATCCGGTTGCGCTCGGCATCCGCCTCGCCGCGTGTGATCTGCGCGTCGCGCTCGGCATCCGACAGCGTCTCGACGACCGTCCTGTCGGCGATGGCGCGCACGCGCTGCGCCGCCTCGTTGCCGCGGGCGATCTCGTCGGCGGCCTCGCGTTCCCGCTCGGCCCGCATCCGGGCAAAGGTGGCTTCAAGGTTCTGCTGCGGCAGGTTGGTCTGCTTGAGCCGCACGTCCACGACGTCCAGGCCCAGACCTTGCGCGCTTTCGCGCGCACTGTCGCGGATGCGGCGGGCCAGTTCCCCGCGCTCGGCCGAGAGGATCCTGTCCGATGTGACCTGATCGGCACCCAGGACCTCGCGGATCTGCGCGTTCATGATCGACTGCAGGCGATCCTCCGCGGCGCGCAGGCCGCCCACGCCGACGGCCTGCCGGAACTGCACCACGTCGCTGATGCGGTAGCGCGCGAAGGCGTCAACGACGAGGCGGCGATCGTCGGCCGGCGTGACCTCGATGGTGGCGGTGTCGAGCGACAGGATGCGGTCGTCGTATTTCACCACCTCCTGGATGATCGGCAGCTTGAACCCGAGGCCGGGCTCCTCGCGGACCTGCTTGATCTGGCCGAACTGCAGGACCAGAGCCTTCTCGCGCTCGTCCACGACGAAGAGCGAGGACCAGATGGCCACGGCCACGATGACGATGACGGGTATAAGGAAAGTCGATTTCCGCATCAGTTCGTTCCCCCGGAGTCCGCCGGGACGTTGCGGCGCAACTCGTTCAGCGGCAGGTAAGGCAGAACGCCGTCGCCCTGCGGGCTGTCGATCAGATACTTGTCGACGGACCCGAGCGTGCGCTCGATGGTTTCGAGATACAGACGGCGCTGGGTGACTTCGGGCGCCTCGTCGAATTCCTGCGCGACGGCGAGGAACCGGCTGGCTTCGCCGATGGCCTCGTTCACCACGCGGGCGCGGTAGCCCTCTGCCTGTTCCAGCGTCTGCGCCGCCTCGCCGCGCGCCTCCGCGATCACGCGGTTGGCGTAGGCGTCGGCCTGACGCTGCAGCCGGTCGCGTTCCTGCTCGGCGGCCTGCACCTCGCGGAAGGCGTCGATGACCTCCTCGGGCGGATCGGCCTGGTCGAGGTTGACGCGGACAATGGTGATGCCGCTTTCGTACTCGTCGAGCGTTTCCTGGATGTTCTGCAGCGCGCGGTCGGCGATGATGCCGCGGTCGCGGTTGAGGATCGGCGAAAGGGTCGAGGCGGCGATGATCTCGCGCATCGCCGCTTCCGACACCGCCTCCACCGTCAGTTGCGGGTCACGAAGATTGAACAGCAGCTTCGCGGGATCGTTGATGTTCCAGACGACCTGAAACTCGATATCCACGATGTTGGCGTCCGTGGTCAGCATCAGGCCCTCGTCACGCCCCCGAGTACCGACCCCGATGTTTTCTGTCCGCTCGGAAGTGACGTTGACGACCTCGGCCGTCACCACCGGCCAGGGCGCGAAGTTCAGACCAGGATTGCCGATGGCGTGGAACTCGCCGAGGAAAAGCTCCACCGACTGCTCCTCGGGCCGGACTGTGTAGAAGCTGGAAAACGCCCAGAGACCGACGGCGACCAGCGCGCCGATCGCGACTGTGGAGCGATTGAAGCGCGGACCGCCGCCACCGCCACCGGCGCCGCGCTGACCGTCGCCGCCACGGCCGCCCATCAGGACGCGCAGCTGTTCCTGCCCCTTGCGCACCAGATCGTCGATTTCGGGAATCTGCGGGCCTTCGCCCTCTCCGGGCCTGCGCCCGCCGCCGCCCCCGCCGTTGTTGCGACCGCCATCGTCGCCGCCGCGTCCGCCGCGGTTGCCGCCGCCCCCTCCCCAGGGGCCGCCACTATGTCCTGCCATCCGCTTTCATCCTTCGCATATGCGCTTCGGAATTCACTGTCCCTAACCTGTGCGATCCGGTCCCGATTTCAAGCGAAACCGCCGTCAGCCGCGCCGCACGGGCGCGCGCATCGTCACGATCTCTTCCGACATCGTGGGATGCACGGCAACCGTGCGGTCGAAATCCTCTTTCGTCGCGCCCATCTTGACCGCGATTCCCGCGAGCTGGATCATCTCGCCCGCACCCGGCGCCACGATGTGGCAGCCAAGCACGCGGCGCGTTTCGGCGCAGACCACAAGCTTCATCAGCACCCGGTCGGGGCGCCCGGCGAAGGCGGTCTGCATCGGCTTGAACGAGGTGCAGTAGACCTCGATCGGCCCGCGGTCGCGCGCCTCTTCCTCCGACAGGCCGACGGTGCCCATCTCGGGCTGAGTGAAGATCGCCGTGGGCACGCATTCGTGATCGACCGGCGTGGGATTGCCGCGGAACACCGTCTCGACGAAGGCCATGCCCTCGCGGATCGCCACCGGCGTCAGGTTCATCCGGTCGGTCACGTCGCCGATGGCGTAGACCGAGGGCACCGAGGTCTGCGAGTAGCCGTCCACCACGATCTCGCCCCGCCGGCCCAGCGTCACGCCCGCCTCTTCCAGCCCCATGTCGGCGGTGTTGGGGGCGCGGCCGGTGGCGAAGAGCACCTGGTCGAAGACCTTTTCGGTGCCGTTGGTGGCCTTGATCCAGATACCCCCGTCGCGCCGCTCCATCCCGATGACATTGGTGCCAAGGTGCAGGTCCACGCCGGCCTGCTGCATCTCTTCGGACACCAGGCCGCGCGCCTCGTCGTCGAAGCCGCGCAGGATCTGCGCGCCGCGGTAGTATTGCGTGACCTCGACGCCCAGACCGTTGAAGATGCCGGCGAATTCGCAGGCGATATAGCCTCCGCCCACGATCAGCATGGATTTCGGCAGATTGTCGAGATGGAACACCTCGTTCGAGGTGATGGCCAGATCGGCGTTCTGCATCTCGGGCTTCACGGGCCAGCCGCCGGTGGCGATCAGGATGTGGCGCGCGGTCTTGCGGGTGCCGTCGGCCAGTTCCACGGTGTGCGGATCGGCAAGGCGCGCGCGCTGGTCGAAAGTCTGGACGCCGGAGTTCGACAGCAGCTTGCGATAGACGCCTTCCAGCCGGTCGAGTTCCGCCTCCAGATGGCCGCGGAAGGCGGGCCAGTCGAAGCCCTTCGCCTCTATCTCCCAGCCATAGGCGCGGGCGTCGGCGATCGCGGGCGCATATTCCGAGGCGAAGACCATCAGCTTCTTGGGCACGCAGCCGCGGATCACGCAGGTGCCGCCGTAGCGGCTGCTTTCGGCAAGCGCGACCTTCGCGCCCGCCTCGCCCGCTGCCACACGCGCCGCGCGCACGCCACCGGATCCGCCGCCGATGACGAAAAGGTCGTAGTCGAAGGCCATGGCCCTTTCCCCGTGTGCTGTTCGGGCGCGTCCCTACCGCGTGCCGTCAGGGTTGGCCAGCCCGGTTCCCGGCGCGCGGTCCCGCGCGTGGCGCGGCAGGCGGTCAGTCGTCGAGTTCGCGGAACATGTTCTCGGACTCGGCGAAATCGATCCTGTCCTCCTCGACCCGGCCCTCGTTGATGTCGCGCACCTCCACGCGCCCGTCGCCGTGGCCCACCACGACCGTGTCGCAGATGTCGAGGAAGAGGCCGTTCTCGACCACGCCGGGAAGCTGGTTGAGCACGAGGGCAAGCTGACGCGGGTTGCCGATGCGGCGCAGGTGCAGGTCGAGGATATGGTTGCCCTCGTCGGTGACGAAGGGCGCATCGCCGTTCATCCGCAGCGTGATGTCGCGCCCCAGAACGTCCATGCCGACAAGCGTCTCTTCCACCAGCGCGCGCGTCGTCTGCCAGCCGAAGGGGATGACCTCGACCGGAAGCGGGAAGGCGCCCAGTGCCTCGACCTCCTTGCCGGCATCGGCGATCACCACCATGCGGTCGCTGGCCGTGGCCACGATCTTTTCCTGCAAAAGCGCGCCGCCGCCGCCCTTGATCAGGTTCAGGTCGGTGTCGAACTCGTCCGCGCCGTCGATCGTAATGTCGAGCCAGCGCGCCTCGTCCAGGCTGATCACCTCGATGCCGACCTCGCGCGCAAGCGCCGCGGTGCGGGTGGAGGTGGGCACGCCGCGGATCTTCAGCCCGTCGTCGCGCACCGCTTCGCCCAGGCAGCGCACGAGCCAGGCGGCCGTCGACCCGGTGCCAAGGCCCACGCGCATCCCGTCCTCCACCAGGTCGGCGGCGCGGCGGGCGGCCACGAACTTGGCCTTGTCGATGGGCGAGAGATCGGCGGACATCGGCAGCTCCTCTGGCGTCGCGCGGCTTATAGGCCCTCCGTCCCGCCGGTGCGAGGGGGATTTCCGGGCAATGCGCCGCGTTCCGCGGCGACAGTCCGCGGGTCCGGCCGCAGCGGCCCTGCGCCGCTCGATGCGGTGGATGCGGTGGCCGAAAGACCTCCGGCCGCGGCCGCCGGGTCGAAGGACAGCGCCGTCCCATCTGCCGATGCCGATGCGCCGGACGATGGCGCCGATGTCCGACCCGCCGCCTGCAGGGGCGCGGGATCGCGCGGCGAGTCGTCGCTTTCAGCCAATCGGGCAGGAGGCCGGCGGTGTATCCCGCGGTCATGCCTTCACCTTGTCGCCCGCACCATGCGCCCGACAACGCCCCGCTCCCCATGCGGCTGGCGCTGGAGGAACCGGGCGCGCCGTGCGACGCGGTGCCGAACGGCCGCGGGCAACGGCAGCAGCGGATCCCGGCCTGTCTGCGGCTCGATCCCGCGGGGCAGATGCCGCTGTCCGAGACGCCGGATGGTGCGGTATTCGGGACGGCTGCGATCCTGCCGTGGCTGGCCGGCAGGCACGGCGCGCGCCCCCGACCCGACGAACCGGCGCGCGGTGTCTTCCCGAAATCGCTGGTCTTCACGTCGAACAGGCTGCATGCTGGACTGCAATTGCGCTTCTGTCCGGCTCGTCACGACGGCAGCGATCCGGCGGCGCCCCGCACGGCGCCCCGCACAATGCCGGAACAGATGGCGGCGGAACGTGCCCGCCATCTCGGGCGTGCCGACAGGAACGCAGACGACCGGGAGGAGGGCGTGACCGTTCTGAAGCTCTATCCTGGCGGGCTCCTGCGCCGCCGCTCGCCTTGTTCCAGGGGCGAAACGGATTGGTTCCGCCCCGGCGACTGTCCCGGGCTCGCCTGGCTCTGCGACACGATCGAGGCGCGCGCCGGCACACGGGCCGCCGGTGCCGAGGCGCTGGTGCTGCCCTTCACCGCACCCGTTCCCGCCCAATCGCCAGAGGGGGCCGCCGGCTGATGTTTCTCTCCGTCTTCGAAATGTTCAAGGTCGGGATCGGCCCCTCCTCGTCCCACACGATGGGGCCGATGGTTGCGGCGGGGCGCTTCCTCGACCTGCTGCGCGCCGCGCCATTCGCGGCAGAGGGCCTGCGCGCGCATCTCTACGGCTCGCTCGCCTTCACCGGCGTGGGCCACGCGACCGACCGCGCGGTGATCCTGGGCCTCGCGGGTTTCCTGCCGGAGAGCTACGAGGCGGAGGCCGCAGAGGCCGCGCTCGCCGCCAACCGCGACAGCGGGCGGCTGGAGCCGCCGGGCCTGCCGCCGATGGCCTTCGATCCGAGGTCCGACCTGCGGTTCGACTTCGGCCCGGCCCTGCCCGGCCACGCCAACGGAATGGTGCTGGAGGCGCTCGACGCGCAGGGCGACGTGATCCTGGCGGAAACCTATTACTCGGTCGGCGGCGGCTTCGTGCTGACGGCGGACGAACTGGCGCGCGGCGCCGACAAGGCAAAGGGCGCGCCGGTCCCCTACCCCTTCAAGTCGGCGGCCGAGATGCTGGAGATGGCGCAGGCGTCCGGCCGCAGCATCGCCGGGATGAAGCGCGAGAACGAACTCACCCGGCACGGCCCGGCCGAACTGGACCGGGGCACGCGCCGGATCTGGCAGGTGATGCGCGACTGCATCGACCGGGGGCTTGCCCACGACGGCACCCTGCCCGGCGGGCTGGGGGTCAAGCGGCGGGCGAAGGGCATCCACGACGCGCTGCTGGCCGAGCGGGGCCGCAACCTGTCCGCGCCCCATGTCGTCAACGACTGGATCAGCGTCTATGCCATGGCGGTGAACGAGGAGAACGCCGCCGGCGGGCAGGTGGTCACGGCGCCCACCAACGGCGCGGCCGGCGTGGTGCCCGCGGTGATCCGCTACTGGCTGGACCATGTGCCCGGCGCGACCGAGCGCAAGGTGGAGGACTTCCTGCTCACCGCCGCGGCGATCGGGGGCCTTGTGAAATACAACGCCTCGATCAGCGGGGCCGAGGCCGGCTGCCAGGCCGAGGTGGGCAGCGCCTCTGCCATGGCGGCGGCGGGGCTGTGTGCAGTGCTGGGCGGCACGCCGGAACAGATCGAGAATGCCGCCGAGATCGCGCTGGAGCATCACCTGGGCATGACCTGCGACCCGGTGAAGGGGCTGGTCCAGGTGCCCTGCATCGAGCGCAACGGGCTGGGCGCGATCAAGGCGGTCTCGGCCGCCAGCCTCGCGCTGCGGGGGGACGGCACGCATTTCGTCCCCCTCGACGCCTGTATAGAGACGATGCGCCAGACGGGCGCCGACATGAGCGAGAAATACAAGGAAACCGCGCTGGGCGGGCTCGCGGTGAACGTGCCGAACTGCTGAGGCGGTGCGCGCTCCGCGCCGAACGCCCGACGCGGCGAAGCGGCACAGCGTGAGGAGCCCTGCATCAGGGGCGGCCCGTCATCCAGCGGCATGAGTGCACCGCCCCGCGCGCGCCTGCGTGGACGGCGCGGCCGGGCCTTGGCTCCCGCTTTCCCGCAGGTGGCTGACCGGCGTCCAAGGCCGCACCCGTCCCGGAAAAACGGCAAGCGCCACGCGCGCCGCCCTATGTCTGCGGCTTCGACCCCGCCCCGCCAGAAGTGCCGCGCCCTCCCTTTGAAAGCGCAAGCGACACGCGAGCCGCAAGACCTCGCAGCCTCCCCCGCGACCTGCTAGTCAACTCCGCATGGACCGGACCACGACAGAGCCGCAGGCCCCCCTCCGCGACACCACCGTCGCCGGCATCCTCTGCATGGTGGGCTTCACCGTGACGGCGCCCGTGATGGACGCCTTCGCAAAGGCGACGCCTGCCGAGGTGCCGGTGATGCAGATCCTCGCCGCGCGCTTCGGCTTTCAGGTCGCGGTGCTGGTGCCACTCGCGTTGGTGCTGGGGATGGGGCGCTGGCCGGGCCTGCGCGACTGGGGGCAGCACCTGCTGCGCGGTCTGCTGCTGCTGATCGCGACCGGCTGTTTCTTCACCGCGCTGCGCTTCATGCCGATCGCCAACGCGCTTGCGATCTTCTTCGTCGCGCCCTTCATCCTGACCATCCTCGGCGGGCTGATGCTGGGCGAGGAGGTGGGCCCGCGCCGGATCGCGGCCTGCGCGGTGGGGTTCCTGGGCGCGCTCATGGTGATCCAGCCCAGTTTCGCGAACCTTGGCGCCGTGGCGCTGCTGCCGCTGGGCACCGCGCTGTGCTTCGCGGTCTACATGGTGCTCACCCGGCGCATGGCGCAGCGCATGCATCCCATCGCGCTGCAGGCCTGGACGGCGACGGCCGCCTCGGTCGCGGTCTTTCCGCTGCTGTGGGTCTTCGAGGGCAGCGGGATCGCGGCGCTCGATCCGGTCTGCCCGACCGGCCACGCCCTTTGGATGCTGGCGGGGGTGGGCGCGATGGCCACCGTCTCGCATCTCTTCATCAGCTTCGCGCTGCGGCTGGCTCCGGCCGCGACCATCGCGCCGCTGCAGTATCTGGAGATCGTGGCCGCCGTCGCTCTCGGCTACTGGGTCTTCGGCGATTTCCCCAACGCGCTCACATGGGCGGGCATCGCGGTGATCGTGGGCGCGGGGCTTTACGTCTTCGCCCGCGAACGGCGGCTCTCGATCCGCCGCAGGCCCATGCCGCCCGCGTGATTGCGCTTGCCCCGGCGGCGCCATAGGCTCGGCCGATGCACCTTGACCGGCCCTTTCTCGGCGTTCTCCTGATGCTGGGTTTCTGCATCCTCGCGCCGCTGGGCGACGGGATGGCGAAGCTTCTGGGCGCGACGATCCCGCTGGTGATGCTGCTTTTCGTGCGCTTCGCGATGCAGGCGGCGATCCTGCTGCCGCTGTGCCGCGCGACCGGGCGCAGCATTGCGCTGGAGGGGCGCGTCCTGCGGCTGGCCTGGGCGCGCGCGGCGATCCACATCGCGGGCATCGCCGCGATGTTCACCAGCCTTCATTTCCTGCCGCTCGCGGATGCCATCGCCATCGCCTTCGTCATGCCCTTCCTGCTGCTGGTGGCCGGGCATGTCCTGATGGGCGAGGAGGTGGGCTGGCGCCGCTTCACCGCCTGCGTCGCGGGCTTCACCGGCACGCTCATGGTGATCCGCCCCAGCTTCGAGGAGGTGGGCTGGCCCGCGCTGCTGCCGCTGGGCGTGGCGGTGTCCTTCGCCGCCTTCATGCTCGTCACCCGCGCCATCGCGCGGCAGACGGAGCCGGTCGCGCTGCAGGCCGCGAACGGGCTGATGGGGGTGGCGATCCTGGCGCCGCTGCTGCTGGCAGGCACGCTGCTGGACGTTCCGCCCGCCCGGCTGGTCCTGCCGTCGGCGGGTGACGCGGTGTTGCTGGGCCTGCTTGGCGTCCTTGGCACGGGCGCGCACCTCTTGATGACATGGAGCCTGCGTTTTGCGCCCGCCTCCACCCTCGCGCCGATGCAGTATCTGGAGATCCCCTTCGCCACGCTCTTCGGCTGGCTGCTGTTCCGCGACCTGCCCGACGGCATGGCGGCGGCCGGCATTGTCGTGACGGTGGCCTCGGGCCTCTACATCGTGTTCAGGGAGCGGGCCATCCCGGCCCCGGCGCCACCAGCGACCTGACCGCGGCCCCCAGCGCCGCGCGCGGCAGGATGACCAGCATCAGCGGCGCCTCCATCTCGATCAGAACCTTGTCGCCCGCCACGCGATTCGAGGTGCCGATCATGCCGCCGGGCGCGAAGCCTATGCCGTCGATCGGCCAGTGCAGGCCCTCGGACCGCCCCGTCACGGGAGCCATGGGATAGAGCGAGACGCGGCTGCCCTCGGGCAGGTCGAGCAACAGGCGCGGCGGACAAAGGAACACCAGGTCGCCACGGCCGAGCAGAAGGCAACGCCGCTCCGGCCGGCGCAGCAGGACGGTCTGCGCCGCCAGGAGGTGATCAAGCCGCTCGCCAAGAAAACCCACGCCCAGGACGAGCGGCGCCGCGATATGGCGCAGCGCCTTGTCGAAATCCGTGGTCTGCTGCTCGGCCACGCGATGCAGGCGGTCGGCAGGGATCGCGGCGCGCGTGACATTGTCAAGACTGTCGAAATCGCCGATAACGGCCTCGGGCATCAGGCCCTTGGCCAGCGCGTGCCGCGCCCCGCCGTCGGCCGCCACCAGGCGCGGGGCATGAGAAATCGCCTCGTGCAGGTCGCCGTCCCCCGCGGCGCCCGCGCCAACCAGCGTGACAGGGTCCGCGCTGTCGATGATCCGAGAAACAATCCCGTCGGTCATGCGTGTTTACTGCACGTTCTGGAAACCGGCCACAATCTGGACATGAAATGATACGGTGGTCGGCATAGATTCGGGCAAGTTTCGACCGGGCCGCTGCGGTAAACACTGTGTTGCGGAATGAGCAAGCGAGCGTCCGATGGTTAGCAGTAGCAAGATCCTCACCGTCTCTTACGGCACCTTCTCCTGCACGCTGGAGGGGTTCGACGACTCTTTCGAGACGATGAAGGCGATCGCAGAGTATTTCCGCGATCTCGCCGCCGACGACCGGTACTTCGGCGCCGAGCCGCCCACACCGGACGCCGAGATGCTGGCGCGCATCGCCGAGCGCGAGATCGCGCGCCGCGTCGAGGCGCGGATGGAATCGGGCGGCATCGTCCTGCGCCCCTCGCTCGAAGCGGCGGCGCCCGTTTCCGCCGCCCATCAGGCAACCGAGGCCGCCCGCCCCTCTGGCGCGGCCACGCAGGAGCCGGCGGTGTCACAACCACCGACATCCGCAGCGGACGAGCTGGAAGAGAACCGGCAGGCGCAGGACATCGCCGCCGCCGAAGAAGACCGACTCGACGTATCCGGGCCGGACCAGGCCGCCATTCCGGAGCAGGCTGCCCCGCAGCCCGAGGCAGCGGCTCCGGAGGCGCCAGAGAACGGGGACGCCGCCGCCGCGCAAGCGGCGAAGGAGGAGCCGACTGAGGATCAGGTGCCCGACACTGTCGCCCTGATCGAAGAGACCCCCGAAGCCGGATTCGACGCCGCGATGGAGGCCGAAGCCGAGCGTCTTGCGGAGGCCACGGAAGACGCC
>NZ_JBKHAQ010000077.1:0-13880 GCF_046542825.1 Rhodosalinus sp.
GCGCGGTCAGCGTCTCCTTCTCGGTCGGGCGCGCCTCGCGCTTGAAGAAGCCGCCCGGCACCTTGCCGGCAGCATAGTATTTCTCCTGATAGTGGACCGTGAGCGGGAAGAAGTCCTGCCCCGGCTTCGCCGCCTTGGCGAAGGTCACGTTGGCCATCACGGTCGTCTCGCCCAGCGTGGCAATCACCGTGCCGTCGGCCTGACGGGCGAACTTGCCCGTTTCCAGCGTGAGGGTCTCGTCCCCCCACTTCATCGATTTCGTCGTAACGTCGAACATCTCGTATCCTTGGCTGGCCGTCGGGGCGCATCCCCTCGGGCCGTTTCGCGTCGGACAGCCCCCCTGGGCGGTCCGGCTCCCGTCTTGCGGTCCTGCCGCGCCGTGGGAGCCGGCGGCGCGGTCTGCGGGTCGTGCCACCCGGCCTGCGCCGGATGCGAAAAGGGCGCGGACCTGCCCGCGCCCCTCGTCATGTCCTAGCGGCGGATGCCCAGACGCTGGATCAGCGTCCTGTAGCGCCCCTCGTCCTTGCCCTTGAGGTAGTCGAGCAGCTTGCGCCGCTGCGCCACGAGCTTGAGAAGCCCGCGACGGGAATGGTTGTCCTTCTTGTGCGTCTTGAAGTGCTCGGTGAGCGCCTCGATCCGCTTGGTCAGGATCGCGACCTGCACCTCGGGCGAGCCTGTGTCGCCCTCTGCGGTTCCATAGTCGCGAATGACCTCGGCCTTCTTCTCGGCAGTGATCGACATCGGGGTCTCCTTTCGAATCCGTTGCGGCGCAAGCCGGGATGTCGTCCAGCAGGGCCAATGGAGATTGGACGCGCGCCGTTTCGGCGTGCGCCCGTGCGCATGCGTTTCGGCCTGCGCCCTTGCGCATATAGGTGAGTTGGCGCGCCATGGAAAGGGTCCGATCGGGGCGCGGGCTGCAAGAATCAGCCGCCGGCCTGCGGGACCAGCACGACCTCTTCCGCGGTGAGCCCTGCAGCGTTCGCGATGCTGGCCACCTCGACGCCATCCAGCAGCAGCCGCGCGCCGCCGGGCGCGTCCTCGTCCGGCAACAGTTCCACCTTGGGCGCGGCGCCTTCGTAGAGCACGATCAGCCGGTCCTCGGCCGGCTCGAAGTCCATCAGCGTCGCGCCGTCGCCCGCCAGCCAATCGCCCAGCATCATGTCGTCCGCGCCACTGCCGCCGGTCAGGATGTCCCCGCGGCCCGCCAGCAGCGTATCCTCGCCTGCGCCACCATTGAGGAAATCCGCCTCGTCCGTCCCGGCGCCCTGGGAGTCGAACTGCGCGCCGAGAACGAGGTCGTCGCCATGCCCGCCGAACAGCGTATCCGCGCCGGGGCCGCCGGCGAGCGTGTCGTCGCCCATGTGGCCGTGCAGCACATCGGCGCCGGCTCCGCCGTCCAGCAGGTCGTCGCCGCCACCGCCCTGCAGGGAATCCGCACCGTCGCCGCCGTAGAGCGAATCGTTGCCGATGTGACCGAAAAGGCTGTCATCGCCACTATCGCCCACCAGAGCGTCGTCGCCGGCATCGCCGTGCAGCATGTCTCCCCCGAACCCGCCGGCGAGCGAGTCGTCGCCGTGCCCGCCGCGCAGGTGATCGGCGCCGGCCTCGCCCGCTACGAAATCATCGCCATCGTAGCCGTTGATCCAGTCCTCGCCTGCGCCGCCGGCGATCTGATCGTCGCCCTCGCCGCCGGACAAGGTATCATCCCCCTCCGGCGCGCCTACAGGCAGTGTTCCGATAATGCCCCCCACGGCCCAGGTTCCGGCGGTATCGAGGGAGGGCATCCCGACTTCGGTCTCCGGCTCAGGGCTGAAATCCACCTCTTCGGCATCGTCCCAACCGGCCTCGTCCTCGCCCAGCATCGAAAGCAGCGCATTACCGGCGCTTTCGCCGCCGACTGGCTCGGCGTCTGCGGGCCTTTCCGCGTCAGTTGCCTCGTTGGGGTCCTCGCCGGTCTCGCCAGGGGCGAGAGCCACGAGCGAACCCATGAGGGCCACACCCATCAATCCAGCCAGAAGAAGCATTCCACCAGTCCGCAGACAGACCCCCGAGGATGCAGGATCAAGGACCGCGCGCGTCTGGGCAAGCAGTTCCGAATCAGGTGGTTAACGCAGGCGACCCTCCGGCCCGTCGGCCTGCGACTCGTCGATCTGCTCGATGATCTGGGCCGCCCAGTCCCCCAGCAGCGGCACGAATTCGAACCGCGCCAGGACGGCCACCAGAACGGAGACGAGGATCGAGGCGCCGATCACCGTGCCGAACCCGAAGGCAAGCCCGCGCATGAACTGGAACAAGACGACCTTGATGACCGAATCGTGGATGCGAACGATACGATGCGCCACGATCTCTTCCAGCGCGCGCGACAGGCGTTGCGCCGTCTCGCGATCGAGCGCTTCGCGATCCGGGGCGCGACCGCTCGCGGCCTGGCGGATTTCGGGCTTGGCCGGGGCATCATTCATTTTCGGCCGCCTGCTCCCAGGGTTGGGGCTGTGTCGCGTAGGCCACGTAGAGCGGGTGACGCGGCTGGCCATCGCGCGTCAGGCCAAGGTGGTACGGGGTCACGCCCTCCGCGGCGAGCATCTCCGCCACCTCGGCCCCGCGGCCGCGGTGCGCGCCATGCGCGCCCCAGGCGGCCACGGTGCGGTCCGCGTTGCGCGCGGCCTGCAGGATCGCGCGGTCGTTCTCTGGTCCCACCGCGTCCGGCACCCGGCGCATCGCCTGCGGATCGGTCTCGCGCCAGGCGAAGATGTTGGTCACGGTGAAGCCGCCGTAGCCCAGCGCCCGCGCGCGCCGCTCGCAGCGCTCGACGGTGGGGTCGTTCTGCACCTCGGTCGCCGTCGAGGGGTTGAGCATGATGAAATGGACGTGCCCCGCCTCCGGTTGCCAGACGCGGCGCAGCAGGTAGCGGAAGCGCTCGCAAGGCGAGTAGACGGCGACCGAGTCGGCGTCGCCCTTTCGATGCCTGCGCGTGACAAGCCCGGGTTCGTCGATCATACGGCCTATTCTCCGGCGGAGCGCCTTCGGCGCATATCCCTGTCCGGCACGGCTGAACGCCGCGCGTGCCTTCGGCTGGAGCGTTTGTGTCAGGAAGAAGAAGCGGGTCCAAGGCCCGATCGCCCGCACGGCGCGCGCCGCCCCCCTTGCGCCCGGGCGCCGATGCGGGCAGGTCAGACCGCAACCGGAGGACAAAATGCACATCGACTTCGACGAACTCATCGACCGCCATGGCACCCACAGCATGAAGTGGGACAGGATGGAGGCGCTTTACGGTGTCCCCGCCGCCGACGGGCTGGCGATGTGGGTGGCCGACATGGATTTCCGCCCGCCGGCCTGCGTGACGCAGGCGCTGCGGCGGATGGCCGATCACGGCATCTACGGCTATTTCGGCGACGACGCGGCCTATCTCGACGCGATCCGCTGGTGGCTGTCAGAGCGTCATGGCTGGGACGTCGCGCCGGAGTGGATATTCACCACCCACGGGCTGGTGAACGGCACGGGGATGTGCGTGGACATCTGGACCGAACCGGGCGACGGCGTGGTGCTCTTCACCCCGGTCTATCATGCCTTCGCCAAGGTGATCCGCGCCGCCGGCCGCGAGGTGGTGGAATGCGAGATGCCGGTGGTCGACGGGCGCCATGAACTCGACATCGCCGCCTGGGACGCACAGATGACCGGGCGCGAGAGCATGGTGATCCTGTGCTCGCCGCACAATCCAGGCGGCCGGGTCTGGAGCCGGGAGGAGCTGCGCGCGGTGGCCGATTTCGCGCAGCGCCACGACCTGATCCTCGTCTCCGACGAGATCCACGAGGACCTGGTCTTTCCGGGCAGCCCGCGGCACATCCCGATGCCGGTGGCGGCGCCCGAGGCGCTGGACCGGATGGTCGTGATGAACTCGACCACCAAGACCTTCAACATCGCCGGCGCGCATCTGGGCAACGTGATCGTGCCCGACGAGACGCTGCGCGCGGCCTTCGCGCAGCGGATGCTGGGCCTTGGCATCAGCCCCAACGCCTTCGGGATGCACATGGCGACTGCCGCCTATTCGCCCGAGGGCGCGGCCTGGGTCGATGCGCTGATGGCCTATATCGACGGCAACCGCCGCGTCTTCGACGCCGGGATCGCGGAAATCCCGGGGGTTTCGTCGATGCCGCTTGAGGCGACCTATCTGTCCTGGGTGGATTTCTCTGGCACCGGCATGACGCGCGAGGAGTTCACCGCGCGCGTCGAGCGCGACGCGCGCATCGCCGTCAACCACGGCCCCACCTTCGGCAAGGGCGGCGAAAGCTGGCTGCGGTTCAACATCGCCACGACGCGCGCCCGCGTGGAGGAGGCCGTGTCCCGGCTGCAATCCGCCTTCGCCGATCTTCAGTAGAGGGCATCAGCCCTCGGCGCGGGGCAGCACCCCGGCAGGCGGTTCCGCCTCACGCGCGAAATCGGCAGGCGGGGCCGGGCCGCGGCGGGGTGCACGCTTGAACTCGAAATGCCGCTCGCCCGCCTCCTCGGCGGTGGCCACGATCAGGCAGCGGCCCAGGTGTTTCGGCCCGTCATAAAGGTCGACCATCCCGCGCAGCGGCCGTTCGTGGCCCGCCATCGCGAAGCCCTCGCGCCACAGGCGCAGGACCGGGTGGCTGGCGCCGCCGGCCACGATCCGCAGGCCCGCGGGGCGGCGGTGCGTGGCGTCGCGCCCCGCGTCCAGCGCCTGTTGCACGTCATGCGGCGGATAGGTGGACATCGCGCGTTCCCCTTGGGCCCCTCTGGAAGAGTGACGCAGCGGCAGTGAAAATCAAGCGATTCCCGACGCCCCGGATGCTGCGGTGCCGTGCGGTCCTGCGTCGCCCGGCACGGAACGGCCCGACGCGTCTGTGCGCTGGTGCAGGACGCGTTGCGCGCGCGCCGCGGTGTTGGACGGCGCAACGCGGCATTAGGTCCATCCCCGATGGTCAAGGGAGAACGCGATGGGACTGCTGATCGACGGCGAATGGCGCGACCGGGCGCTGGTAAGCACCTCGGAGCGCGGCGCGTTCGAGCGTGCCGAATCGCAATTCCGCAACTGGGTGACGCCAGACGGCGCGCCCGGCCCCTCGGGCGATGGCGGCTTTCCGGCCGAAAGCGGGCGCTACCATCTCTATGTCAGCCTTGCCTGCCCCTGGGCGCACCGCACGCTGATCTTCCGCCGTCTGAAGGGGCTGGAGGATCACATCGGCGTCTCTGTCGTGCACCCCGACATGCTGCGCGACGGCTGGGAGTTCGGCACCGATTTTCCCGGCGCGACCGGGGACAGGCTGTATGGTGTGTCGTACATGCGCGACATCTACACCAGGGCCGATCCCAAGGTGACGACGCGCGTGACGGTGCCGGTTCTGTGGGACCGCGTTCGGGAAACCATCGTATCGAATGAAAGCGCCGAGATCATCCGCATGTTCAACAGCGCCTTCGACGGTCTGACCGGCAATACCGACGACTACTGGCCGGAAGACCTGCGCGATGCGATCGAGCCGGTGAACGCGCGCATCTACGACACGGTCAACAACGGCGTCTACAAGTCCGGCTTCGCCACCACGCAGGAGGCCTACGAGGAGGCGGTTCTGCCGCTCTTCGACACGCTCGACTGGATCGAGGCGCGGCTGGCCGACAATCGTTACCTGATGGGCGAGCGGATCACGGAAGCCGACTGGCGCCTTTTCACCACGCTGATCCGTTTCGACACGGTCTATCACGGGCACTTCAAGTGCAACCGGCGCCGGATCGTCGATTACCCGAACCTCTGGGGCTACACCCGCGAGCTCTACCAGTGGCCGGGCGTGGCCGAGACGGTGGGCCTGGAGCACATCCGCCGCCACTATCACTACAGTCACGAGAGCATTAATCCCTACCGCATCGTGCCGGTGGGACCGATCCTGGATCTCGACGCGCCGCACGGACGAGGCTGAGTCAGCCGTCCCGCGGTTGCCCGTGATGTTCGACGAGCGCCACCAGGTCCTGCGGCGGGACGTCCGGCTGCACCAGGGCTGCGGCGTTGGAGCAAAGCTCGAAGATCGTGCCGTCGGAAAAGAAGCGGCTGCCCGAGACGAAGATCACCCGCGCCTCGGGCCGGCGATAGGCGGCAAGGTCGGCAACGGCGACGGCGCTGCCTTCCGCCAGAAGGACGTTCATCACGATGACGTCATAGGGCATCGTCAGGAGCGCCTTGGCCGCCCCCTCCTGCCCGCTGACGACGTCGACATCGGCCCCGGCACGGTTGAGGTGACGTTGCCACAGTTCGGCGCGCTCGCGCTTGCTTTCGACGATCAACACTCGCATGGGGTCCACTCGCGACGCAGGCGCCGCCCTGAACTGCCCGCTTGACACCAACGCTAGTGCATGACCGGAATCGGGGCGACAGGAAACCGCAAGCGCGCGCATAACCGGCAGCCGTTCGGCAGATACTTGCCGGCACGGCGCCCATCAGGGACCGACGGCGGCCGTCGGGGACCCCGGCGGCGCGACCCCTCTTGCAGTCGGACCACCCGCGGCTAGCCTGCACGCGGTCAGGTCATGAAAGGACAGACATGCGCGCAGCGATGACAGCGATGACAGCGATGGCGCTCTCCACCGCCCTGGCAAGTCCGGCCGCGGCGCAGACGGACACGCCCTGCGGGGGCGACTTCGACGCCTTCGTCGCCGACCTGAGGCAGGAGGCGCGGGCGCGCGGCCACGAGAGCGGGCTCGTCGAGAGCTTTTTCCGCGGCGTGCGACAGGACCGGGACGTGCTGTCCGCCGACCGCCGACAGGGCGTCTTCCAGATGCCCTTCACCGATTTCGCCCGCCGCCTGATCAGCGAGAGCCGTATCGAGAACGGCCGCCGCAACGCCGAGAAGTGGCAGGACATCTTCGACCAAATCGAGGCGGACCATGGCGTGCCGCGCGGCATCCTGTTGTCGTTCTGGGCGTTCGAGACCGACTACGGCGCGGTACAGGGCGACTACAACACGCGCGACGCGCTGGTGACGCTGGCGCACGACTGCCGCCGCCCCGAGATCTTTCGCCCGCAGGTCTTTGCCGCGATCGAGCTTCACGCGGAGGGCGACCTCGACCCTCAGACCACGACGGGCGCCTGGGCGGGCGAGATCGGCATGGTGCAGATGCTGCCCGAGGACATCCTGAATAACGGTGTGGACGGCGACGGCGACGGGCGCGTCACGCTCAAGACCTCGGTGCCCGATGCGCTCATGTCGGGTGCCAATCTTCTGGTCGATCTGGGGTGGCGCCCGAACGAGCCCTGGATGACCGAGATCGAGGTGCCAGAGGATTTCGACTGGTCGCTGTCGGGGCTGACGGTCGAGAAGCCGGTGGCGGACTGGGCGCAGCTTGGCGTGGCGGCGCGCGGGGGCGACCTGGGGCCTGCGGAGCTGCCGGCCTCCGTCGTGGCACCGCAGGGGCATCGCGGGCCTGCCTTTCTCGTCTATCCCAATTTCCGCGTGCTCTTCGAATGGAACCAGAGCTTCGTCTATGTGACGACAGCGGCCCATTTCGCCACCCGGCTGGAGGGCGCGCCGGCGTTCGACGCGGGCGATCCCGAACCGGGCCTCTCGGGTGACGAGATGAAGACGCTGCAGCGCCGGCTGGTGGAGATGGACCATGACGTGGGGGAGGTCGACGGCATCCTTGGCGCCAAGACCCGCGTCGCCGTGCGCGCGGTGCAGGAGGAGTTCGGCCTGCCGCCCGACGGCTGGCCCACGCCGGCGCTGCTGAACCGTCTGTGAGACGGATTGCCGCGGGGCGCCAACCTCCTATCTGACTGGATACGCCCGTCGGGGCGCCGCTGCCGCAGGGGCCGCATGGCTGAGCAAGAAACCGCTCCGGATCCGGGTCCGGTCACCATCGGCGAGATCATCGCGCGCCTCGAGGCTTTCTCGGATCGCGAGCATGTGACGCTGGGCGAGCTTCTTGCCAGCTTCGGGCAGGCCAGCTTCGTGCCCGCGCTGATGCTGCCCGCGCTGCTGGTCTTCTCCCCGCTGTCGGGCATCCCGCTCTTTTCCTCGGTTTGCGGGCTGACCATCGCGGCGATCTCTGCACAGATGCTGATGCGGCGGCGACATGTCTGGCTGCCGCGCATGCTGCGCGACCGGGGGGTGAGCGGGCCGCGCCTGCGCGCGGCGCTGTCGCGGATGGTCCGAACCGGCCGCTGGATCGACCGCAACACCGGCCATCGCCTGCGCCTGCTGACCGCGCAGCCCATGGCGAGCCTCTTCACGCTGCTCTGCCTCTGCGCGGGTCTGGCCATGCCGTTTCTGGAACTGGTGCCCTTCTCGTCCTCGATCCTGGGGCTCTCGGTCCTTCTGATCTCTGCGGCGCTTCTGACACGCGACGGCCTCTTTGCGCTGGCCGGGCTTGGCGTCTTCGCCATCGCGCCGGCGATCCCGCTGGTGATCTGGATGGGACTGGTCTGAGCCCTCAGACCCATTTCGCCAGCGGCGGCAGGCTCATCAGCACGGCATTCGCGTCGTGCCCGGTGGCGAGGCCGAACTTGGTGCCGCGGTCGTAAACGAGGTTGTACTCGGCATAGATGCCGCGGTGGACCAGTTGCACGTCCTTGTCGGCCTCGGTCCAGGGCGTCTGCCGCCGCCGTTCCACCAGCGGCACGAAGGCCGGCAGGAAGGCCCGCCCGATGTCCTGTGTCAGCGCGAAATCCGCCTCCCAGTCGCCGGTGTTGCGGTCGTCCATGAAGATGCCGCCCACACCGCGCGCGCGCTTGCGGTGCGGGATGTAGAAATACTCGTCCGCCCAGGCCTTGAGTTCGGGGTAGAGGCCTTCCCCGTGCGGGTCCAGATGCGCCTTCTGCGTGGCGTGGAAATGCGCGGTATCGTCCTCGTACTCGATGCAGGGGTTGAGATCGGACCCGCCGCCGAACCACCAGGCATTCGGCGTCCAGAACATCCGCGTGTTCATGTGCACCGCCGGGACATGCGGGTTCTGCATGTGCGCGACAAGGCTGATGCCGCTGGCCCAGAAGCGCGGGTCGCGGTCCATGCCCGGCACGCCGCGCGCCGCCATCGCCTTCTGCGCCGCCTCGCCCAGCGTGCCGAAGACGGTCGAGACGTTCACGCCCACCTTCTCGAAGACGCGGCCACCGCGCATCACGCTCATCAGCCCGCCCCCGGCGTCGGAGCCGTCGTCGGAGGCGCGCTCAGTCTGGGTCACCTGAAAGCGGCCCGGCGCGCGGTCCGACAGCGGGCCTGCGTCCTGGGCATCCTCCAGCCCCTCGAAGGCGGCGACGATCTCGTCCCGCAGGGCGCGGAACCAGTCGGCGGCGCGCGCGCGTTCCTCTTGCAGCATCTCGGTCATGGGCGGGCCTTTTTGCGGTGTCGGGGACAAGTGGTAGCAATCCGCTTTCGCCTTGACCAGAAGCCGCGCTAGACTGTGGTCACACAACGGAGAAACGCCATGCTGCTGCGCCTCTTCGCCCTGCTGTCGCTTCTGGTGCTGAGCGCCTGTTCCGCGCGCGACATCTGCATCTCTCAGGCCCGCTCGGAACTGCGCACGCTGGACGGGCTGATCGCCGAAACCCGCGCCACCGTCGCGCGGGGCTACGCCATCGAGGAACGCACCGTCCCCGAGGAGGTCTTTACCCGCTGCCGCGACGAGGAGGGCGACCTTCGGCCCTGCTGGATCACGGTCCCCCGGACCGAACGGCAGCCGGTCGCGGTGGACATCGCGGAGGAACGCCGCAAGCTCGCGCAACTCGAGACGCGGCGCGCGGAAGAGGCGCAGCGCGCGGCGGCCCGCATCCGCGCGTGCGAGGCACAGTATCCCGCCGGCTGAACGGCCGTGACGGACCAGTGGGGGGCTGTCTGCCCCCCTCGGCGGCTGACGCCGCCTCACCCCCCGAGGGTATTTCGGGCAAGAGGAAGGACCGGCGCGGCGATCGCGGCGATGCACCGGCGCGCGGTGCCGCGCGGCCAGTCCGACACGCGGTCAGTGTGCCGGCGCCGCCACCGGGTCGAGCAGGGTGCGGCCGCCGTCCACCGTCATGATCTGCCCGGTCACGAAGCCTGCCCCTTCGGAGGCGAGGAACTGGACCGCCTCGGCCAGTTCCCCCGGCGCCGCGATGCGGTTGAGCGGCGTGTGGTCCTCGATGTCCTCCCGGTAGCTGGAATTCTGTTGCAGCGCGCCCTTGAGGCTTGCCGACATGACCGAGCCGAAGGCCACCGCGTTCACCCGGATCCGGTGCGGCGCGAGCGCCACGGCGAGCGAGCGCGTCATCTGGTCGAGCGCCGCGGAAGAGACCGAATAGGCCATCAGATCCGGATGGGTGCGGCGCGCGGCGATCGAGGACATGTTGACGATCGCGCCGATCTGCCCGGTATCCTGCCCCTCTGCCTGCTTGATCATGCGCCGCGCGACGATCTGGCAGAGTCGCAGGCTGGTCAGCAGGTTCTGCTCAAGCAGCACCTCGGTCGAGTTGTCCTCGGGGTCGAGCGGGTCCGATGCCAGCATCTGCCGCGAGGCGTTGACCAGGATGTCGACGCGGTCGAAGGCATCGATCGTGGCCGAAAGCAGGTTCGCCACGGTCAGCCGCTCGCGCAGGTCGCCGGCGAAATAGCGGATCGCCTCGTCGTCGGGGCGGTCGCCCAGTTCGTGGGCGAGCGCGGCCTCGTCCATGTCGGCGAACATCACGCGCGCGCCACGGTCCGCGAAGTGGCGCCCGATGGCGAGCCCGATGCCGCGCGCAGCACCGGTGACGATGGCGGTCTTGCCCTCGATGGAAAAGCTCATGGGGATGCTGCCTTTCGTGGCCGTGTCACCGGGCGCGGCGCACGGGGCGCGCCGCCTCGAGCACCTTGTAGCGCGGGTCGCCCCCGATTTCCCTGAAGGTGCCGAAATGGCGCCCGAGGTCCGCCTCGTAGGGCAGATGGCGGTTGGCGACAAGCCAGAGGCGCCCGCCGGGCGCGAGCATTCCGGCCGCCGCCGCGATGAAGGCGCGGCCGAGGTCGGGGTCCGCTGCGCGCCCCGTGTGGAAGGGTGGATTCATGGCGATGCCGCCAAGTGGCCCGTCGGGACGCCAGCGCCGCACGTCCGCCCAGTGAAAGACGGCGCGCGGGTCGGTGACGTTGACGCGGGCGCAATCGAGCGCGTTTCGGTCGGCCTCGACGAGATGCAGCCGCTCGACACCCGGTCGCTCCAGCACCCGCGTGGCGAGATAGCCCCAGCCGGCGCCCAGGTCGGCCATCACCGACGGCAGACGGGCGGGCAACGCGGCGGCGAGCGCCTGCGACCCCGGGTCGGGCGCATCGGCGGAAAAGACGCCCGGCGCGGTGACAAAGCCGCCCTCGGCGGTTTGCCGGTCAGGGGCCGCCCAGTCGCCAAGGCTGTCGTCCGCCCCGAACCAGAAGAGCTTGCCATGCGCCTTCGAGACCGGGGCAGATACGGCAACGCGACGGCGCAGATCGCGGAGCAGCGACTCGACGCCGTCGGTCTTCTGCCCGTCCACGATCACCAGACCGCCGGGTTCCAGGGTGCGCGCGGCCTCTGCCACGAGGGCATGGGCAAGCGCCTTGGCCCGCGGCAGCACGACCAGAGCGGCGGCATAGGGGCCCTCTGCCACACTTGCCATCCTGTAGCCCTGTGCCGCGAGATCGTCATGCAGCGGTTGCAGCGGCTGGATCACCTCGAGCCGATCCTTCGGGAGAGCGGCCAGGTCCAGGTCGGCACGGGGATGGAACACCGCGATGCGTCCCGCTGCCGGCAGGGGCAGCGCGCCTTCGGCGAGCGCCAGGCGAAGGCGCGGCGCGGTCATTGGCGGTGCGGGGGACACGGTGAGCGGCGCAGCCGGGCGGGCGCGCCTATTCCTTTTCCATGGTGCACTGCAGCGGGTGCTGATGGCGCCGCGCGAAATCCATCACCTGCGCGACCTTCGTCTCTGCGATCTCGTGGCTGAAGACGCCCACGACCGCAACGCCCTTCTTGTGCACGGTCAGCATGATCTCGAAGGCCTGCGCGTGGCTCATGCCGAAGAATCGTTCCAGGACATGCACGACGAACTCCATCGGCGTGTAGTCGTCGTTGAGCAACAGCACCTTGTAAAGCGGCGGGCGCTTGGTGCGGGGCTTCGTCTCGATCACGACGTTCGAGTCCGCCCCGTCGTCGCCGGGGCGGCCGGACATCGTGTGCAGGGTCCGGATCTCTGAACTCATGGGACTGTCGTGCTTTTGCGCCACTGCGACGGCAATATAGCCGCTCAAGCGCATGAGAAAAGAGGGGGCGGGACGCTTGTCGCCCTCCTGTTCACGGGCGCGTCATGCCGGCCGTTGTGACCCTTCGCCGCAGATGAGTCGGCACGGCCGGCTGCCCTGCCGGCCTGCGCGGCCCCGGCCGGTCCTGTTGCGGTTTCGGTGTGGCGACACACAACATGTGGGCGGTATTCCGGCGAGTGCTTGAAAAGCTCTTCGGTGAAAAGGCTTTGTCAGCAACTCTTCCTGTGGTAGCTTGAAGAGAATAAAAATGCCGGCGGCACACCGTCGGCCAGAGGCAGACGAGGCAGAGACAGTGGACAGAGGGCAGCCTTCCGGGCCGGTCCGTGCGGGCCTTTGGTTCGTCACGATCCTGTGGTTCGCCGTGGCCCTGCCGCCCGGCGCGGCGGCGGCACCCTATGCCGCGATGGTGATGGACGCACGCAGCGGCGAGATCCTGCATTCAGAGAACGCCGACAGTCGGCTGCATCCCGCCTCGCTGACCAAGATGATGACGCTCTACGTCGTCTTCGAAGCCGTGCAGAACGGCGAGATCGGGCTCGACGACCTTGTGACGATCTCGCGGGCGGCGGCGGCAGAGCCGCCCTCGAAGCTGGGGCTTCGCCCCGGGCAGCAGATCAAGCTGCGCTATCTCATCCGCGCGGCGGCGGTGAGATCCGCCAACGACGCTGCAACGGCGCTGGCCGAGGCGATCTCGGGCTCGGAGGCGGCCTTTGCCCGGCGGATGAACCGCACGGCAAAGGCGATGGGCATGACACGCACCACCTTTCGCAACGCCCACGGCCTGACCGAAGACGGGCACCTGTCGACCGCGCGCGACATGACGATACTGGGGCGGCACCTGTTCTACGATTATCCGCAGTACTACAATCTGTTCTCCCGGCGCTCGACGCACGCCGGGGTCAAGACGGTCCCCAACACCAACCGCCGCCTGCTGGATGCCTATGCGGGCGCGGACGGGATCAAGACGGGCTATACCCGCGCCGCCGGCTTCAACCTCGTGGCCTCGGCCGAGCGCGGCAGCGAGCGGGTCATCGCAACCGTTTTCGGAGGCCATTCGACGGCCTGGCGCAACCAGCGCGTGGCGGAGCTGATGGACCTCGGATTCCGCAAGGCCCCCACGCAGGTCGCCGAACGCCGGCCGGCGCGCCCGGCCTACGTCGGCAACGTGGAAGGCCCCGCCGGCAAGACGGTCCGCGTGAGCGGGCTGGTCACGCGCTCCCTTCGCCCGCAGATCCGGCCAGGGGCCGCGTTGCCCGCCGGAACCCTCGCGGTGGCCGAGGCGGTGGCGGAGTCCGTCGAAACGCCCGTCATCGCGGAGGGATCATCGCCCGCCGGCAGCACCGCGCCCGCAGTGCGACCGGAGGCCATCGCGGAGGTCGACGCGCCGGAGCCCGAGGTGATCACCCGCGTCTCGACCTCCGAGGGGCGGCACTGGGCGGTCAATATCGGCCGCTACCCGTCGCGCTACGACGCGGAAAAGGTGCTGCTGACCACGGCGCTGACCGATATCTCCGCGCTGGACGGCGCGCTGCGCAAGGTGGTGCCGCGGTCGGGCGGGTTCGATGCGCAGTTCGTGGGACTCACCCGCGACGGCGCCGACCGGGCCTGTCACCGGCTCAAGGCGCGCAACATCACCTGCTTCATGGT
>NZ_JBKHAQ010000078.1:0-13824 GCF_046542825.1 Rhodosalinus sp.
CGGCGCGTCGTTCTTGCGCGTGAGCATGACGAAGCGGGTCACGTCGGGGCCCACCTCGTCCACCACGTCGCGCAGGGTGACGAAGGTGCCCGCGCGCTTCGACATCTTGAATGGCTCGCCCCCCTTGTAGAGCCTGACCAGCTGCATCAGCCTGATGTCGAGCGGCACGCGGTTGCCCGACAGCGCGGCCACCGCCGCCTTCATCCGCTTGACGTAGCCGCCGTGGTCGGCGCCGAAGACGTCGATCAGCCAGTCGAAGCCACGCTCGACCTTGTCGAAATGATAGGCGATGTCAGGCGCGAAATAGGTCCAGCTGCCGTCCGACTTCATCACCGGGCGGTCCACGTCGTCGCCGTAGTCGGTGGAGCGGAAGAGCGTCTGCTCGCGCGGCTCCCAGTCCTCGGGCGTCTTGCCCTTGGGCGGCTCCAGCACGCCCTCGTAGAGCAGGCCCTTCTCGCGCAGGCTGTCGAGCGCGGCCTCGATCCGGCCGGTGCCGTAGAGCGACTTCTCGGAGAAGAAGACGTCCATCGCCACGCCGAGCGCCTTCAGATCCTCGCGGATCAGGTCCATCATCGCCTCTGTGGCGAAATCGCGCACCGGCGCGAGCCACTCGGCCTCCGGCTTGCCGAGGTAGGCATCGCCCACCTTGTCCTTGAGCGCCGCGCCCACCGGGATGAGGTAGTCGCCCGGATAGGTTCCCTCCTCGAAGGCGACCTCCTGCCCGTGTGCCTCGAGATAGCGCAGGTAGACGGAGCGGGCGAGCACCTCGACCTGCGCGCCGCCGTCGTTGATGTAGTATTCGCGGGTCACGACGTAGCCGGCGAAATCCAGCAGGCTGGCCAGCGCATCGCCGAAGACCGCGCCGCGCGTGTGGCCCACATGCAGCGGCCCCGTCGGGTTGGCCGAGACGTATTCGACGTTGACCGACTGCCCCTGCCCCAGCGCCGAACGCCCGAAATCGCGCCCCTCGCCCAGCGCGGCGGCAAGCAGGCCGTGCCACACGGCGGGCGCGAGGCGCAGGTTGAGAAAGCCGGGCCCGGCCACCTCGGCGCGGGCCACGCGCGGGTCGGCGGCGAGACGGTCGGCCAGTGCCTGAGCGATGTCGCGCGGCTTCATCCCTGCGGGCTTGGCCAGGACCATCGCGGCATTGGTCGCCATGTCGCCATGCGCGGGATCGCGCGGCGGTTCGACCGTGACGTTCGACAGGTCCAGCCCCTGCGGCAGCGTGCCCTCCGCCTCCAGCGCCCGAAGTGCGGCGATGACGCCGCCATGGATCTCGGAAAACAGGTTCATGGCACTCCCCGATCAAGGCTGCGCCGGGGTGTATCATGCGCGCGGCGGGCGTCAACGCCGCGCGCATGGCCGCTCGGTGGCCCTTGCGGGCCGTCTCGCTCGTGCTGGCGCCAAGACGTTCCGAAGGCGCGCGGTCACGGCCATGACGCCTCCGCCCGGCCGGCAGGGACCCGGGGCCGCGCCGCGAGAGGGGCCATCCCGCAGGCTCGGGCGCTGCGGACCGGCACGGGTGCCGGCGCGGCGTCGAAGTCCCGCGCGATCCAGCGCGCCACCAGGTCGGACGACAGCCCGGCGCGGGCGGCGACGCGCGTCTCGGCCTGGGGCGTCAGGCGCCACAGGCCCACGCCGATGCGGTCGCGTCCCGTGCCGTGGCGGCCGAGCACCTCCGGCGCGGCGCCGATGCGGGTATAGATCCGCTCCATCCGCGCGTCGAAGACGCCCAGCAGATGGTCGAGCCCGGCGGCCCGCATCACCGCGCCGCCGCCCAGCATCAGCGCGGCGGCGACCCGCCCCTCGGCCCCAGGCGCGAGGCAGAAGCGCGTCACCTCCCAGATGAAGGGGCTGGCGATGCGGCCTGCCAGGTCGGCGAAATGCTCGTTGAGCATGCAGCGTCCGACCGTTGGCATCAGCCGGAAGGAGCCGCCGTGCCCGCCATCCGCGCGCTGCCAGATCAGGTAGAGCGGATCGAGGTCGTCGTAGGCGTCGCGCTCGCGGCCCGTCGCGTCAACGCGCACGTCCCAGCCCAGGCGGTCGCGGAATTGCGCGGCGCGGTGGCGGAACATCTCCTCGGCCAGTCGCGGGTGGTCGCCGAGCCGGTCGGCGGAAAGCAGTCTGAGCATCCGGGCCCCCCTGTTGCCTGTCGATGCGGCATCCTTGGGGAGCGGAGGGTTTACGCAGCCCTGCAGCGGCGCGCGTTGCGCTCAGGGTCCGATAACGATCAGCCCGCGGCTCATCGCGCGGGCCACGGCGTGAGTGGTGTTGAGGGCGCCCAGCTTGAAGCGCGCGCTTTCGATGTAGGCCCGCAGCGTGTGTTCCGAGATCGACAGCGTCTGTGCCACCTGCGCGCGGGAATAGCCGATGGCGAGCAGCGTCATCGCGTCCACCTCGCGCGGGGAAAGCTGCGCCTGATGCGCCGGCAGGCGGTCGGCCTCAAACTCCAGCGCCTGCTGGTTGAAGGCGTGGGCCACAAGGATCAGCTCGCGCCTGTGCGCCTCGGTAAAGGCGGCCCAGGTCGCGTCGTCGCAGTCGTGGTTGACGGTGAACAGTGCGAACTGTCCCGACGGCCCCCGGATGGGAACGGAAAAGCCCTGCCGGCCCAGCCCGTGGGCGCGCGCGTCGCGCAGGAAGGCCCGGGCCGGGCGCGCGGACCAGTCCAGCCGCTTCCAGTCCACGGGGTGGAAGCGGCGGTAGCAGCCCTGGATCACGGGGTCGACGCGCAGGTAGCCTTGCTCGAGGTAGCGTTCCACCCATTCGGGTGGATAGGTGCCGCACCCGAACTGCGAGCCGGTCGAACTGACCCAGTGATAGACGAGGTGATCGACGCCGTAATGCGGGCGCAGCGCCTCGATCGCGGTCTGCAGGTCCTCAGGTGCAGTGGCGGCCTCCAGCCGCTCCAGAATCCATTCCAGCCGCGATCCGCTCACCGGCCGACTTCCCCTTCGCCGCCGACGCGATCTCGGACATGGCGGTCAGGCGCACCTCGCCCAGCTCCCCGGCGAGACGCGGCAGACCGTTTGCGAGGGCGAAGGTCCCAAGGTCCTCGAGAACGTCGAGTATCCAGTCGTGCTGCATGAGAACTCTCGCTGCGGAAGTGTTAATACATGGTTAATGCAACCATAGCACGTCAGAGCGCCACACAGTATTCGCCACTCGGACCCCCCCTGAAATGGCGGGGCGGCACGCGCCAGGTGCCTGTCACGCCTCGCGCAATGCGGAATGGGTCGCCGCGGCCCTCCTCCTCCGGCCGCGGCGATTCGCTCAGCCGCGGGCGGCGAGCGCGTCCTCGAAAGTCCTCAGCCCGGTGCGCGGCGCCTGCACCAGCACGGCCATGTTGCCCGGCTTGTGCGCGTTGCGCAGCATCTTCATGTGCGCGGCCGGCAGGTCGTCCCAAGGGAAAACCTCGGACATGCAGGGATCCAGCCGGCGCTCGAGCATCAGCTTGTTGGCGGCGCTGGCCTGTTTCAGGTGCGCGAAGTGCGACCCCTGCAGGCGCTTCTGGTGGCTCCACATGTGGCGCACGTCGAAGGTACAGTTGTAGCCGGTGGTGCCGGCGCAGATCACCACCATGCCGCCGCGCTTGACCACGAAGGTCGAGACCGGAAAGGTCGCCTCGCCCGGGTGCTCGAAGACCATGTCCACGTTGACGCCCTTGCCGGTGATCTCCCAGATCGCCTTGCCGAACTTGCGGACCTCGGCGAACCATTCCTTGTAGTCGTCGGTGCCCACCTCGGGCAGCCGGCCCCAGCAGTCGAAGTCCTTGCGGTTGATGACGCCCTTGGCGCCCAGCCCCATGACGAACTCGCGCTTGTCCTCGTCCGAGATCACGCCGATCGCGTTCGCCCCCGCGGTGTTGATCAGCTGGATCGCGAAGGAGCCAAGCCCGCCCGAGGCGCCCCAGACCAGCACGTTCTGCCCCGGCTTCAGGTCATGGGGTTCATGGCCGAAAAGCATCCGGTAGGCGGTGGCCAGCGTCAGCGTGTAACAGCCAGACTCTTCCCAGGTCAGGTGCTTCGGGCGCGGCATGAGCTGCTGCGCCTGCACGCGGGTGAACTGGGCAAAGGAGCCGTCGGGGCTTTCGTAGCCCCAGATGCGCTGGCTGGGCGAGAGCATCGGGTCTCCGCCGTTGCACTCCTCGTCGTCGCCGTCGTCCTGGTTGCAGTGGACCACGACCTCGTCGCCGACCTTCCAGCGCTTCACCTTGTCGCCCACCGCCCAGACGATGCCGGTGGCGTCCGACCCGATCACGGCATAGGGCGCCTTGTGGCCGAGGAACACGCTGACCGGCTGGCCGAGGCAGGCCCAGACGCCGTTGTAGTTGACGCCCGCCGCCATCACCAGGACCAGAACCTCCTGGCTGTCGATCTCGGGGACATCCACGACCTCTTTCTGCAGCGCCTTGTCGGGCTCTCCGTGGCGTTCCTGCCGCAGGACCCAGGCGTGCATCTTCCTGGGCACATAGCCGAGCGGCGGCATCTCGCCCATCTCGTAGAGGTCCTTCTCCGGCGCCTCGTAGGGGGCGATGCCGGTGTCGGAATCAAGAGCCATTCAGGCCTCCCTCGCGAATCCTCGCGCAACCGGTATCGGTCGCGCCGCCCGGGGATACTTTCGCCCGCGCAACATTGCAACACCCTACACGGGGCGATTGAAACTTTATGACCGAGCATCTGCAGAATTCTATTCTGCGACCGCAGCATCGGGGGGAAGCAGATGCGCAATGGACCGCGCGTAGAAGTCCAGCAAAGGGGTCTCCGCCGCTGCGGGAACGAGGGTGTCGCCCTTTTCGGAAACGATCTTGCGGGCCGCAAGCTGCGCCACGGCCTGGTCAAGCACGCGCGGGGCAAAGGCTTCCTCGCCCAGTGCATCGGCCAGCGCCGCGGCGCGGGCATGCAGCGTCTCGCGCGGCATCGCACCTTCGTGACGCAACAGATGCGCCACCAGCGGCACCGGCACCACCGGCACCGCGGCGCCGATGCGCCGCATCAGCGCCAGGGCCAGGGCCTGCGGCTCCGCCTCGCCCGCACCCCGGAAGGCCGAAAGCGACAGCGGCCGCCCGAACCGCACGGCGGCCTGACCGAAGCGCCGGTGCCGGCCCGTGACCTTCAGCCAGAACTGACCCAGAACGAAACGCGCGATCGCCAGCGGGCGCGCGCGGAAACGGCGCTCGCCCGTGCCGCCGGCCCGTGTGAGCAGCCGGTCCTCCAGCACCCGGTCGTAATTGAGCCCCACCGGCACGAAGATCACGTCGCGCCCGTCGTGCTCGGCCTCGGCGATGTATTTCATCAGGCCCAGCTTCGGCGCCCCGAGCCCGCCCGTCAGGCTGAGCCCGCCCTCGGGATAGATGGCCTGTGTCACGCCGCCCTTGGTGGCGAGCTGCACGTAGCGCGCCAGCACCCGGCGATAGAGCATGTTGCCCTCGCGCCTGCGGATGAAGTAGCCGCCCAGCGCCCGGATCAGCCGCGACACCGGCCAGACCCGCGCCCATTCGCCCACCGCGTAGGCCAGCGGCGAGGTCTCGGCGACCAGGTGGGTCAGCAGGACATAATCCATGTTGCTGCGATGGTTCATCACGAAGACCACCGTCGCCTCGCGGTCGATCGCGGCAACCACCTCGGCCCGCTCCAGCCGCACCGCATAAAGCGTGCCCGACAGCCAGCGCGCGAGACGGATGGCAAGGCCGAAATAGAGCGAGGTGGAAAAGGCCGGCACGATCTCGCGCGCGTAGCGGCGGGCGCGCTGGAAGGCGACGTTTTCGGGGATCCCCTCGGCCTTGGCGGTGGCGACGACGGCGCGGCTTACCTCGGGATCGTAGATCAGGCGCTGGATCGTGTCGTGCCGCTCGGCCAGCTTGAAGGGCTGGATCGGACGCTGCAGGCGTTCGTTCAGCCGGGCGACACCGCGCTCCAGCCGGCGGCGAAAGAACCAGCGCACGGAGGGAAACAGGAAATGCGAGGCAAAGGTCACGCCCGCGAAGGCGAGGATCAGCAGGAAGAGCCAGAGCGGCAGGGTCACGGGCGCGGTCATCCGGGGGATATTGAAGCCTGTCGGGGCCGTCGTAAATCCTGCAGCGACACCGCGGCAGTCGTTCCCTGCCATGCCGCGGCGCGGCGAATTGACCGGGCAGATCGTTTCAAGTAGATCGCGCCATGCGCAACATTCTTGCCCACCCAAAGAGCGAGGCCCCGAGATGACCGAGACCACGAAGGACCGCCCCTGGCTGATGCGGACATATGCCGGTCATTCGACCGCCAGGGCCTCGAACGAGCTTTATCGCCGCAACCTCGCCAAGGGGCAGACGGGACTTTCGGTGGCCTTCGACCTGCCCACCCAGACGGGCTACGACAGCGACCATGTGCTCGCGCGGGGAGAGGTGGGCAAGGTCGGCGTGCCGGTCGCGCATCTGGGCGACATGCGCACGCTTTTCGACCAGATCCCGCTGGACCGGATGAACACCTCGATGACGATCAACGCGACAGCGCCCTGGCTGCTCGCGCTCTATGTCGCGGTGGCCGAGGAACAGGGCGCCGACGTGTCGAAACTGCAGGGCACCGTCCAGAACGACATCATCAAGGAATACCTCAGCCGCGGGACTTACATCTGCCCGCCGAAACCCTCCCTGCGATTGATTACTGACGTTGCGGCATATTGCTACCGGGAGATTCCGAAATGGAACCCGATGAACGTCTGCTCCTACCATCTGCAGGAGGCGGGCGCGACCCCGGAACAGGAGCTGGCTTTCGCGCTGGCCACAGCCACCGCCGTTCTCGACGACCTGAAAGGCAAGGTGCCGGAAGAGGATTTCCCGATCCTTGTCGGGCGCATATCGTTCTTCGTGAACGCCGGCATCCGCTTCGTCACCGAGATGTGCAAGATGCGCGCCTTCACGGAACTCTGGGACGAGATCTGCCGCGAGCGCTATGGCGTCGAGGATCCGAAACTGCGCCGCTTCCGTTACGGCGTGCAGGTCAATTCGCTGGGGCTGACGGAACAGCAGCCCGAGAACAACGTCTATCGCATCCTGCTGGAGATGCTGGCGGTCACGCTGTCGAAAAACGCCCGCGCGCGCGCCGTTCAGCTTCCGGCCTGGAACGAGGCCCTGGGCCTGCCGCGGCCCTGGGATCAGCAATGGTCGCTGAGGATGCAGCAGATCCTTGCCTATGAGACCGACCTGCTGGAATACGACGACCTCTTCGAGGGCAATCCCGTGGTCGGGGCGAAGGTCGCGGCGCTGAAAGAGGGCGCGCGCCACGAACTCGCCAATCTCGACGCGATGGGCGGCGCGGTCTCTGCCATCGAATACATGAAGGCGCGCCTGGTCGACAGCAACGCCGAGCGCGTCAACCGCATCGAGCGGGCCGAGACGGTCGTCGTGGGCGTCAACAAGTGGACCGAGGCCGAGCCCTCGCCGCTGATGGGCGAGGACGGCGGCATCATGGTCGTGGACGCGGCGGTGGAACAGGACCAGATCGACCGCCTGAACGCATGGCGCGCAGAACGCGACGAGACGGCCGTGAAAGCCGCGCTGGCAGATCTGCGCGCGGCGGCTGCGGAGGGACGCAACATCATGCCCCCCTCCATCGCCGCGGCGAAGGCCGGCGTCACCACGGGCGAATGGGCCGAACAGATGCGCGCCGTCTTCGGCGAATACCGCGCGCCCACGGGCGTTTCGAAGAGCCCCTCGAACAAGACCGAAGGGCTGGACGAGATCCGCGCCGCGGTGGACGCGGTCAGCGACCGGCTGGGCCGGCGCCTGCGCTTCCTGATCGGCAAGCCGGGGCTCGACGGCCATTCCAACGGCGCCGAACAGATCGCCTTTCGCGCGCGCGACTGCGGAATGGAAATCGACTACGAAGGCATTCGCCTGACGCCGGAGGAAATCGTGCGCGCGGCGCGGGAAAACGATGTCCATGTCATCGGACTTTCGATCCTGTCCGGCAGTCATATTCCATTGGTCGAAGATGTCCTGCGCCGGATGTCGGCCGAGGGCATGGATGACATTCCCCTGATCGTGGGCGGGATCATCCCGGAAGAGGATGCGCGCCGCCTCACCTCGATGGGAGTCGCACGCGTCTATACGCCGAAGGACTTCGAGTTGAACGCGATCATGATGGACGTCGTCCGATTGGCCGAACCCCGGCCGGTGGCCGCGCAATAACGGGCCTTGCCCCGACGGAAATTGCGCGACTATCGCGCAAGCAAGCCGACCGCGCGGCCAAACGCCGCGCAATTGCCAATGGGCCGGTCAACGGGACTTGCATGTCTGGAATTATCGTCGCAAACCGCAATCGATCGACGATCATCCGATTGTCGTCTGGTTGCGGAATGGGAGATAAGAATGAAGCCCGACCTCGAAAAAATGTCGCGTGAGGAATTGCTCGATCTGCGTACGCAGATCGACCGAGCCCTGGAAAGCTGGGAGGCGCGCCGCAAGGCGGAGGCGCTGAAAGCTGCAGAGGATGCCGCGCGCCAGTACGGATACTCGCTGACCCAACTCAAGGAAGTTGGCGGCAAGCGCACGAAAGGCGCGCCGCGGTATCGCAATCCGAACGATCCGTCGCAGACCTGGACCGGCAAGGGCCGCAAGCCGAAGTGGATCATCGAGGCGCTCGATGCCGGCATTCCGCTGGAGAAGCTGGAGATCTGAGGCGTGATACCCGGCGCCGTTTCCGTGCGCGTGACCGGGCGCGTTCAGGGCGTGTCGTTCCGCGCCTGGACAGAGGCGGAGGCGCGACGCCTCGGCCTTGCCGGCTGGGTGCGCAACGCCCCTGACGGCAGCGTCGAGGCCCGGCTGCAGGGCGACCCCGAAGCTGTCCGGCAGATGCTGCGGCGGCTGTGGGATGGCCCCTCCGCCGCGCATGTGACCGGGGTGGACTCCAGCCCGACTGCGACCGAACCCGGGCTTTCGGGCTTCGAGATCCGGCGCTGAACCTGAGGCACGTCGCATGACCATCCATATCGGCGCCCGTCCGGGCGAGATTGCCGAAACCGTTCTGATGCCCGGCGACCCCCATCGCGCCCGCTGGGCTGCCGAGCGGTTCCTCGACACGCCGCGCCTCGTCAACGAGGTGCGGGGCATGCTGGGCTACACCGGCCGCTGGCGGGGCCATCCGGTCACATTTCACGGCTCTGGCATGGGGATGCCTTCGCTGTCGATCTACGCCAACGAGCTGATCCGGGACTACGGCGCGCGCACGCTGATCCGCATCGGCTCCTGCGGGGCGATGCAGGAGGCGGTGAAGCTGCGCGATCTGATCCTCGCCATGACGGCGTCCACGCTTTCCACCCCGTCGCGGGGGATCTTCCGCGAAGTGCACTACGCCCCCTGCGCCGACTGGGGCCTGCTGCGCGCCGCCGCCGCGGCCGCCGAGGCGCGGGGCGCACCCTGTCACGCCGGCGGCATCTATTCCTCCGACGTGTTCTACGACGAGCGTCCGGACCTGAACGAGGTGATGACCCGCCACGGCGTGCTCGCCGTCGAGATGGAGGCGGCCGAACTCTACACCGTCGCCGCCCGCCACGGCGCCCGCGCGCTCGCTGTGCTTACCGTTTCGGACCACCTGCTGACGGGCGAGGCACTGACCGGCGAAGAGCGCGAGACCGGCTTCGAGACGATGGTCGAGGTCGCGCTGGAGGCGGCCTTCGCCTGATCCTCAGGTGCCGTGGCTGCGGTCGTAAAGGTTTGGCGCGGGCGGCGTCCAGCCGTCAAGCGCGCCCGTCTGCGGCGCGAAGACCTCCACCAGCAGCGGGAAACAGGCAGCCATGTCGCTGGAATGCTCCGCCGAGCAGTCGCCGCCCGGACAGGCGCTGAGCGCGCCCAGCAGGTCGATCTCGGCGAAGAACTCCAGGTAATCGCCAGGCCGCACCGGGCTGGCCTTCATGAAGTACTGCCCCGTGTCGCGCGTGAAGCCCGTGCACATGAAGACGTTGAGCACGTCATGGACGTGGCGCTCCGCCTCTGCCGGCGGCATCCCCGTTTCTTCCGCCAGCGCCCGCGTCAGGTTGGAATGGCAGCAGTGATGGTAGGCATCGCCCCCCGACAGCAGCGCGTGCGTGTAGGGATCGCAGCGGGTGCCGATCACGTCGTGCACCCGGCCGCCGAAGTCGTCCGTGCCATACCAGTCGAGCGTGTCCTCGACGATCGTCGCCATCGGGCGGAGATGGGGGAAGGCCGACCACATCCGGTCGCCTGTGCTCAGATGCGTGCCGTGCAGCGCGCGCGTCTTGCCGGAATAGAACCGCTCGGAAAGGTCGGTGGCGTTCCAGAGGTTCAGATCGCCCACCTGCGGCCCCTCGACGCTGGAGATGCGGAAGACCTGGCCGGCGGCCACGCGGAAGCACCTTGCCTCGCGCGGCGGCACCAGCACCTCGTCCATCTTCCGCGCCCCTGCCCGCGCGGCGCGATAGAGCGAAAGGGCGGGCGCAGGCAGGCTGTCACCGGGATAGGCGATCACCGGGCGGACGGCGCGGCGCGCCCGGGCATCAGCAGGGTCCGGTCGGGGCATGGGCGCACTCCTCTTTCGGATGCGCACACCGTGCCCCGGCAGAACATAGGGGAAAAGCCCCCGGCTCAGGCCGCGTCGGGCAGGTCGTAGCCGTTTGGCACGGCAGGCGCGACGGGGCGCGGCGTCATGTCGAAATAGGCCCAGGACTCTTCGAGAAGCTGAAGCGCGCGGGCGGCGGCGTCGTGGTTGATCTTGCGTGGCTCGGTCATGCTACTGGTCTTTCGGTTTGCGGGAGGTCTTCCCTTTGACGAAAGATAGGCCCTCACCGCCGGCATGGCATCGCATACAATTGCAGTTTCGGATTGCGCTGCGTGCAAGTTCCGTAGCGGCAGAAGCCGCGGGTCACGCGATGACCAGATGCCCGCCGAGGCCCAGGGCGAAGCCCGCCACAGCGCCGAGCGGCGGCAACCAGTGACCGGGCGTGCGTGCCTGCGGCGCGATGTCCTGAAAGACGAGGTAGAGGATGCCGCCCGCCGCCGTCAGCATGATCGCGCCCAGCACGCCGGGCAGATCGGCGAGCACGAAGAGCCCGAGCGCCGCAGCCCCCGGCCCGACCGCGGCGAGCGCGGCAAAGAGCGCGACCACCCGGCGCGACGGCTGCTGCCGCGCTTCCTCGATCTCGTTGAAGGCGGCGTAGCCCTCGGGCAGGTTCTGAAGAAAGATCAGGCCCGCAAGCAGCATCGCGGTCCCGAAATCGACGGCGAAGAGCGCGCCCAGGGCGGCTGCCTCGGGCAGGTAATCGAGCAGCATCGCCATCAGCTGCGCGCCGGCGCCACCATTCGCCTCCACCCAGCGATCAACCGCGAAGCAGATCAGACCGCCGAAGAGGAGAAACAAAACGGCCAGCGCCGCCGGCAGCGCCTCCGAGCCATCCGGCACAAGCACCAGCGCCACGGCCGACAGCAGCGCACCGCCCCCGAAGGCCACGACCCCGTGGCGCCACTGCAGCGCGATCAGCGGATCGTCGATCCGCTCGACCAGCGCCACCAGCGCGCCAAGCGGCATGGCAAGACCGGCACCGCCGGCGAAAAGCAGCGCGAGCCAGAGCGGCGCTGCGCCGTCCATCTCAGACGGCGCGCTCGACCATCATCTTCTTGATGTTGGCGATGGCCTTCGACGGGTTCAGCCCCTTCGGGCAGGTCTTGGCGCAGTTCATGATGGTGTGGCAGCGGTAGAGCTTGAAGGGGTCCTCGAGATCGTCCAGCCGCTCTCCGGTCGCCTCGTCGCGGCTGTCGATGATCCAGCGATAGGCATGCAGAAGGGCGGCGGGACCAAGGAAGCGATCGCCGTTCCACCAGTAGGAGGGGCAGGCCGTCGAGCAGCAGGCGCACATCACGCATTCGTAAAGCCCGTCCAGTTTCTCGCGGTCCTCGATCGACTGGCGCCATTCCTTGGCCGGGGCATTCGACTTCGTCTCGAGCCAGGGCATCACCGCCTCGTGCTGCGCGTAGAAATGCGTGAGGTCCGGGATCAGGTCCTTGACCACCGGCATGTGCGGCAGCGGATAGATCTTCACGTCGCCCTTGATCTCGTCCATGCCGTAGATGCAGGCCAGCGTGTTGATCCCGTCGATGTTCATCGCGCAGGATCCGCATATCCCCTCGCGGCAAGACCGGCGGAAGGTCAGCGTGGGGTCGATCTCGTTCTTGATCTTGATCAGCGCGTCGAGGACCATGGGCCCGCAGCTGTCCATGTCCACCCAATAGGTGTCGACGCGCGGGTTCTCGCCGTCGTCCGGGTTCCAGCGATATATCTGGAGCTTGCGCAGGTTGGTCGCGCCCTCGGGCTTCGGCCATGTCTTGCCGGTGCGGATCTTCGAGTTCTTGGGAAGCGTGAACTGAACCATTGGGGTCCGTCTCCTTCGGGTCTCGGGGGGCGGCTGCTGCGCGGTCAGCCGCCGAACGGTCTTGCGGCGCTTCCGCCGAAGTCGCCGTCGATGGTGATCGACAAGCCCCGCGGCGGCGGGGCCGGCCGGCCCGCGAGCCGGCGGTCAATACAGGCGTTCAGGGCATCCTGCTCCCGCACGGGCGACAGAACCGCCGAGGTCACGGTCAGCCGCCCGCCGCCCACCGGACCCTCGCTGCTCATGCCGGCGCGGATGTTGCCGGTCACGCCGTCAGCCGCGCGCGCCTCTTCGGCGCAGAGTTTGGCCGCGCGCGCGGGCGTCATCGGCTGCGGCGCGCAGGCGGCGGCGAGCGCCGCGGCAAAAAGCGGCGGCGCCTTCCTCATGCGCGGCTCCGGGGGTGCGCCGCCCCTCGGCGCGGGTGCGGGCGCTCGGCCGCTCCGGTCATCAGTAGACCCGCGCCTTGGGCTTGATGCGCTCGAGGTCGATGCCGCCCTCGTTGTGCCCGATCAGCGGGTTGAGGTGCACCGGCCGGTAGCCAAGCCGCACCCTGTTGCCGTCAACCCAAGACAGCGTGTGCTTGCGCCATTCCTCGTCGTCGCGGTCGGGGAAATCCTCATGCGCATGTGCGCCACGGCTTTCCTTGCGCGCCTCGGCGCCCGCGATGGTTGCCAGCGCGTTGGGCATCAGGTTGGTGAGCTCCAGCGTCTCCATCAGGTCCGAGTTCCAGATCAGCGAGCGGTCGGTGACCGACAGATCGTCGATCTTGCCGGCGATCGCGGTCATCTTGTCGAGACCCTGTTTCAGCGTCTCTTCCGTGCGGAAGACGGCCGCGTCCTCCTGCATGGTCTTCTGCATCTCGAGGCGCAGGTCCGCAGTGGGTGTTTCGCCCTTCGCATGGCGCAGCCCGTCGAAACGGTCCAGCGCCTTCTCGACGGCAGAGGCGTTCGGCACCGGCACCGGCGTGCCGCGCTCAACCACCTCGCCCGCGCGGATCGCGGCCGCCCGGCCGAACACCACGAGGTCGATCAGCGAGTTCGAGCCAAGGCGGTTCGCGCCGTGCACGCTGGCGCAGCCCGCCTCGCCCACGGCCATGAGGCCCGGCGCGATGCGGTCGGGGTCGTCCGCGGTGGGGTTCAGCACCTCGCCCCAGTAGTTCGTCGGGATGCCGCCCATGTTGTAGTGCACCGTGGGCAGGACCGGGATCGGTTCCTTGGTCACGTCCACGCCGGCAAAGATGCGCGCGGATTCGGAGATGCCGGGCAGACGTTCGGCCAGCGTCTCGGGCGGCAGGTGGTTGAGATGCAGGTGGATGTGGTCCTTGTTAGGCCCCACGCCGCGCCCCTCGCGGATCTCGATGGTCATGCAGCGGCTGACCACATCGCGCGAGGCCAGATCCTTGTAGGTGGGCGCGTAGCGCTCCATGAAGCGCTCGCCCTCGGAGTTCGTCAGATACCCGCCCTCGCCGCG
>NZ_JBKHAQ010000079.1:0-13383 GCF_046542825.1 Rhodosalinus sp.
GCGCCAGCCGCTGGATGCAGGCCTCGATCTCCTTGCCCGCGACCATCATCAGGTCCGCCATCTCGTCCACGACGACGACGATGAAGGGCATCTTCTGCGGCTCGAATTCCTCGGTCTCGAACACCGGCTCGCCGGTCTCGTCGTCGAAGCCGGTCTGCACGGTGCGGCGGAAGAGTTCGCCCTTCTTCTGCGCGTCCTCGACCCGGCTGTTGTAGCCGTCGATGTTGCGCACGCCCATCTTGGACATCTTGCGGTAGCGTTCCTCCATCTCGCCCACGACCCACTTGAGCGCGACGACCGCCTTCTTGGGGTCGGTCACGACCGGAGAGAGCAGATGCGGGATGCCGTCGTAGACGCTGAGTTCCAGCATCTTGGGGTCGATCATGATGAGGCGGCACTCGTCCGGCGTGAGCTTGTAGAGCAGCGACAGGATGAAGGTGTTGATCGCCACCGACTTGCCCGAGCCGGTGGTGCCCGCGATCAGCAGGTGCGGCATCTTGGCAAGGTTGGCGACGATCGGCGCCCCGCCGATCTCCTTGCCCAGAGCCAGCGGCAGCTTCTGCGTGCCGTCGCCGAAGTCGCGGCTGCCCAGGATCTCGCGCAGCAGCACCATCTCCCGCTTCTCGTTGGGCAGTTCGATTCCGATGACCGAGCGGCCCGGCACGGTCGAGACGCGCGCCGAAAGCGCGGACATCGAGCGCGCGATGTCGTCGGCAAGGCCGATCACGCGGCTGGCCTTCAGCCCCGGCGCGGGCTCCAGCTCGTACATCGTGACCACGGGGCCGGGGCGGACGCTGACGATGTCGCCCTTCACGCCGTAGTCCTCCAGCACGCTTTCCAGCATCCGGGCGTTCTGCGCCAGCGCCTCTTCGCTGAGGTGGTGGCGCTCGATCGACTGCGGATTGCGCAGCAGCGCGAGCGGCGGCAGTTCGTAACCCTCGCCCTCGGGCTCGGCGAAGCGCAGTTTGGGCTGCGCCTCGGCCAGTGCGCGGCGCGAGGGGGCGGGCGCCCTGCGCGGCGCGGTCTCGACCCTGGCGCGCGGCGGCTCGGCCACGGGCAGGCGCGGGCGCGGCGCGGGTTGCGGCGCAAGCTCTGCCTGCGCTTCCGCGTCGCGCCATGCGGCGGCGGCGTCCCATTCCGTGTCATCGAGCAGCGCATCACCCTCCGGTTCCGCCCCCGGTGCCGTGACTCGGGCAGCAGTCAGCGGGGGCTCTGCCACGAGGGCCGGTGCGCCCGCGCCGGTGAGCGGCGGTTCGCGCCGCGGGCGCGAGGTGTCCAGCACCAGCGGATCGGGGCCGCGCCCGCGGCCACGGGTGAGCGGTACCGCCTCGCGCGGGGCGTTGGGCAGGGGGCCTTTCATGACGCGGGCGCGGATGGCGTCGGCAATGCGGGCGCGGATGTGGTCCTCACCGGCCAGTTCAGCGTCGCCGGCGACCTCTTCGGCCTCGGGCAGTTCCGGCTCCGGCAGGGGCTCGGGGCGGCGCACCAGCGCGGGCATCCGGGAGAGCAGGCCGCCGGCGCGTGCGGGCTGCACCGCCTCCGTTTCGTCGCTGTCCTCGGCGATCCGCCGCGCAGGACGGACGAGCGCTGCCGCGCGCGCCTCTTCTTCCGCTTCGGCGCGGGCCTGCGCTCGGGCCTCTGCCCGCGCGGCGAGGCCGTCGCGCGCCGCTTGCGCCGTGGCCGCAGCGCCCTGGGCCACACGGCCCAGAACCGCGACCGTGCCGGCGTAGAGCATCACCACGCCCAGCAGCAGGAAGCGCGCGATACGGCGCAACTCGTCACGCGAAAAGCCCAGCACGAAGGCGCCCATCGCGACCAGTGCCAACGCCATGAGGGCAGAGACCGTTCGCAGGCCCAGCCCCGGACCCACCGGCACCGCAGTGAGCATCGCCGCCACCGCCGTGTCGCCGAAGAAGCCGCCAAGGCCGAAGGGATGCGCCCAGCCCGCGCCCGGCACCAGCGTCGCCGCATAGACCGACAGCGCCGCGATCCAGATCGGCGCGAAGACCACGCGGCCCAGCGCCCGCTCCTCACCGCGGTGCAGGAAGAGCCGCAGGCCCCAGCCGAGGAAGGCGGCGGCGAAGCCCCAGGCGCCCAGCCCGACGACGAGGATCAGCGGCGCGGCCACGGTCGCGCCGGTGCGGCCCAGCCAGTTCCGCACCGGCCCGTCGGTCGCGGCCATCCAGCTGGGATCGTCGGGATGGTAGGAGGCCAGCAGGGCGGCCATGGCCGCGCCGAGCGCGATCAGCGCGAGCCCGACAAGCTCCTTGCCGCGCTTTTCCAGCGCATCCGCCGTTTCGCTGTCAAGGAGCGGGTCGCGCCCGCGGGCCTGATACGCCATGGTCTCCCTCTCTTCACTTGTCGTCCAGCACGCGGCGGATCGCCTCCAACCCGCGCAGCACCTCGTCCTCGGGGGCGACCAGCGCGACCCGGATGTAGGGCGCGCCGGGGTTCCCCGATCCCGCGTCCTGCGCCAGATAGGCGCCGGGCAGGACCCGTACGCCCGCCTCGCGCCAGAGCTTCAGCGCCGCCAGCTCGCCGTCGCCCACCTCGAGCCACAGGAAGAAGCCCGCCTCCGGCGACATGTAGCCGGGCAGGTCGCCCAGCACCTCGTCGGCCAGCGCATACTTGCGGCGGTAGAGCCGGCGGTTTTCCTCGACATGCTCGTCGTCGGCCCAGAGCCGGGCCGAGGCGCGCTGCAGCGGCAGCGGCAGGGGCGCGCCCGAGTAGGCGCGCAACTGCTTGATCAGCTTCAGGCTTTCCGGCCCGCCCGCCACGAAGCCAGAGCGCAGGCCCGGCACGCTCGACCGCTTCGACAGCGAATGGAAGACGACGACGCGCTCGGGGTCCGCGCCGCTGGCCGCGGCGATCTCCAGCGCGCCGGTGGGCGGCGTCTCGCGGTAGAGCTCGGCGTAGCATTCGTCGGCGAAGATCCTGAAATCATGCGTCTCGGCCAGCCCGATCAGCCGGTCCCAATAGACGGCGTCGGCCACGGCGCCCTGCGGATTGGCCGGCGAGCAGATGTAGACCGCGGCGGTGCGCGCCAGAAGCTCCTCGGGGAGCGCCGCGAAATCCGGCAGGAAGCCCGTCTCGCGCGTGGCGGGGACAAAGACCGCCTCTGCCCCGATCGAGCGGGCCGCGACCATGTAGACCTGGTAGAAGGGATTGGGCATCAGCACCGCGGCGCGCTGCCCGGCCTTCTGCGATGGCAGAAGCGCCATGGCGGCGTTGTAGAGCCCCTCACGCGTGCCGTTCAGCGCCATGACCTGCGTGTCGGGGTCGACCGTGACCCCGTAGCGGCGGCCAAGGTAGTCCGCGCAGGCCCGCCGCAGTTCGGGCGTGCCGTCGTTGGGCGGGTAGCGGCCGAACTCGGCGGCATGGGCCGCGATCTCTTCGGCCGCCCAGTCGGGGAAGGGATGCTGCGGCTCGCCCAGCGCCATCTGTACGACCTCGCCGCCCGGCGCATGCGCGTCGAGAAGCGCCCGCAGACGCGGGAACGCATAGGCCGGTAGGGTGCCGAACCGCTCGGGAAACATTGCCTGCACTGCCTCTGGGCCGGGGTCGTTGCGCCCCGCTTGCATCCGAAGATACTGCCTTGCCGCGGCCCCGTCCAGAAAAAGACCGGAATGCCACGGGGTTGTGGCGGGCGCGCCATAGCGCCCCGTGGGCTCAGTCCAGCGCCGCCTCCGTCGCCGCGCCAAGGCGCAGCAGCGCGGCCTCGCCCATCGGCCGGCCCAGCATCTGCAGCCCGGTGGAGGGCACGCCCGTGGGCAGGGTGAGCGCCGGCAGACCCATCAGGTTGCCGATTCGCGTGTTGCGCAGGGTCAGCAGGTTTTCCGTCTTGTAATAGTCGCCCTCGGCGCGCAGCCGGTCGAGCTTGGGCGGCAGGTTGGCGACCGTGGGGCAGATCACGGCATCGAAACCGGCGGTGGCCCCGGCCCAGGCGCGGCGCGCGGCCATCATCCGTTCCCACGCGGCGAGGTAGTCGGCGGCCAGCGTCCTGGCCCCGCCGCGGAACCGTTCGAGAATCTCGGGGAACATCGCGTCCGGGGTCGCCTCGATCACCTCGCGCCAGGCGGCATAGGCTTCGGAGGTGTAGAGCAGGGCGGAATCGCCCATCGGGCCGGCCAGTTCGGGCACCTCGATCGGCACCACCTCTGCCCCTGCCGCGGTCAGCCGGGCCACCGCGTGTTCGTAGCCCTCGCGCGGGCCGTCGCGCAGGTCGTCGAAGGCGATGGTGCGAATCTCGGCCAGCCGCGCGCCGGCCAGCCGCGCGCCGCGCAGGTCCGGCGCGGGCCGCCCCTCGAGCACCGCCAGCATCAGCGCCGCGTCCTCGACCGTGCGGGCGAGCGGCCCCACCGTGTCGAACCGCGCGGCCAGCGGCACCACGCCGGCCAGCGGCACGCGCCCGGCAGTGGTCTTGAGCCCCACAAGGTCGTTCCAGGCCGCAGGCACCCGGACCGAGCCGCCGGTGTCCGAGCCCACGGCCGCCGCCGCCAGCCCGAAGGCCACGCTCGCCGCCGCGCCCGAGGAGGAGCCGCCGGAAACCGCGCCGGCATCGTTGACCGAAGGGGGCGTCGCCGTGATCGGGTTGTAGCCCAGGCCCGAGAAGGCCAGTTCCGACAGATGAGTCTTGCCCAGGCAGACGAGGCCGGCCAGCGTGGCGTTGCGCAGCACCTCTGCATCGCGGGCCGGCACCCGGCCCCGCAGCAGCGCGCTGCCCGCCTCGGTCGCGGTCCCGGCGGTGTCGAACAGGTCCTTCCAGCTGACCGGCACGCCGTCGAGCGGAGAGCGCCGAAGGCCCAGCCGTGCGCGTTCAGCGGCGGCCCGGGCTTCGGCGCGGGCACGCTCGGGCGTCAGCCGCGCATAGATCCGGTCGCGCAGCGGGTGGGCCTGCGCCGCGTCAAGGAACGCCTCGGTCAGCGCCACAGGGTCGATCCGCCCCTCGCCGATGCCGCGCCCCAGCGCCGCGGCGCCCATCCGAAGCCAGTCCTGCATCGTGCCCTCCGTCAAGTCGCGCGGACGGTAGCGGCGCCGCGGCGCATGGACAATCCCGCGCCGCCGCACATATGGAAGCGGCATGATGCATGATGCCGATATCCTGATCGCGGGCGGCGGCCTGAGCGGCACCGCGCTGGCCCTTGCCCTGGCCCGCGCCGGCCGCCGCGTGGCGCTGATCGACCCGGCCGCCGTGGAAACCCGCGCGGCAGAGGGGTTCGACGGCCGCTCCTACGCGCTGGCGCTGGGCTCCGTGCGGATGCTGCGCGCGCTGGGGCTGGGCGGTCCGCTGGCGGAACAGGGCCAGCCGATCCTGGAGATCAAGGTCAGCGACGGGCGCGCGGGCGAGGGGCCCTCGCCCCTCTGGCTGCACTTCGACCACGCCGAGATCGAGGAAGGCCCGATGGGCCACATGATCGAGGATCGCTTCCTGCGCCGCGCGCTGCTTGAGGCGGTCGCGGCCGACGCGCGCATCGACCATGTCGCGGGCGCGCGGGTCGTGGGGCAGCATCCCGGCGCGGGGCACGTCACCGTCACGCTGGACGACGGGCGGCAGCTTTCGGGAGCGCTGCTGGTGGGCTGCGACGGGGTGCAAAGCGGCACGGCGCGGCGGGCGGGCATCCGCCGCACCGGCTGGCGCTACGGGCAGACCGCGCTGGTCTGCGCGCTGCAGCACGAAAGGCCGCACCACGGCATCGCGCATCAGTTCTTCATGCCCGAGGGGCCGCTGGCGATCCTGCCGCTGCCGGGCAACCGCGCCTCCATCGTCTGGACCGAGCGCGACGCGCGCGCCCGGGCGATCCAGGCGCTGGACGACGATGGGTATCTGGCGGCGCTGCGCCCGCGTTTCGGCGATTTCCTGGGGCAGATTGCGCTGGCCGGCGCGCGCTACACCTATCCTCTCGAACTGAGCCTCGCGCAGGATTTCGCGGCTGATCGCGTTGCGCTGGTGGGTGACGCGGCGCACCGGGTGCATCCGATCGCGGGGCAGGGTCTGAACGCGGGGCTCAGGGACGTGGCTGCGCTGGCGCAGGTCGTGGACGAGGCCGCGCGGCGCGGAGAGGATATTGGCGCTGCCGACGTTCTGGCACGCTACGCGCGCTGGCGGCGGTTCGATACTGCCGCACTGGCGGTGGCGACGGACGGCTTCAACCGCCTGTTCTCGAACGACAACCCGCTGCTGCGTTTCGGCCGGGACCTGGGCCTTGGCGCTGTCGCCCACCTGCCGCGCCTGCGGCGCAGCTTCATCCGCGAGGCTGCAGGGCTGACCGGAGACTTGCCGGCGCTGATGCGGTGAACCGAGCGGCGCGGGCGCGCCCTGTCTTGGCGTGGCGACGGCCGAACACGGTCTGCCAGCCTGTCAGTCGATCCGCCGCGCCTCATCCTCCAGCATCACCGGGATACCGTCGCGGATCGGGTAGGCAAGACCGGCAGCGTGCGACACAAGTTCCTGCCGCGCGGAATCGAAGCGCAGCGTGGCCTGGGTCCGCGGGCAGACCAGCGCCTCGAGCATCCGGCGGTCGAAGCCGTGCGCGGCGCGCACGGGTGTCCCGGGTTCCATCCGCTCGTTCACTGCAGCGCCCCGCCAGTTCCGTGTTCGCCGCCGCGCAGAGTGAACTCGATCAAGGTGACCAGCGTCTCGCGCCGCGTCGAGAGGCTGGGCGCTTCGAGCAGCGCCTGCTTGTCCTCCGGCGCGAAGTCCAGCAGCATCGAGAGCGAATTGACCAGCAGTTCGTCCTCGGCCTGTTTCAGCGAATCCCAGTCCGTGGACAGGTTGCGTGCGTCGAAATAGCGCCCCAGCAGGCCGAGGAACCGCTCGCGGTCGAAATTGGGGTCGCTGTCGCTGCTGCGCAGATCCTGCTCGAAGCCGTCCCAGGACACCTTCGCGCGGCGGTAGGGGGTGAAGCCCTCCACCTCCTCGCTCACGCGGAAGCGTGAGATGCCGGTCAACGTGATCATGTAGCGCCCGTCCTCCGTCTCGGAGAACTGGGTGAGCCGGCCGGCGCAGCCGATGCGCTGCAGATCGGGCCGGTCGCTTCCCGGCCGCGGACAGGGCTGGACCATGCCGATCAGCCGCTCGCGCGTCTTCATGCAGTCTTCGAGCATGGCGAGATAGCGCGGCTCGAAGATGTGCAGTGGCAGCCGCGCCCGGGGCAGCAGCAGTGCCCCGGGGAGCGGGAAGACCGGAATCACGTCCGGCAGATCGGCAGCCTTCAACATATACATCAGGTAGCCCGCCCCCCCCGGTCAGGCAAATATCATGGAGCTGAGTTTGCGCCGGCCGTTCAGCACCACCGGATCGTTCGGTTTCAGCGCGTCGAAGATGGTGAAAAGCTGCTGCTTGGCGGCGCCGCCGTTCCACTCGCGGTCGCGGCGGAAGAGCTCCAGAAGCTCGTCCACGGCGCCGTCCGCGTCGCCCTGCGCGTAAAGCGCCTGCGCCAGATCGTAGCGCGCCTGATGATCGTTCGGGTCGGCCTCGACCTTGCCGCGCAGCTCCGCCACCGGGCCCGCACCCTCGGCCTGCCGCGCGAGCGCGAGCTGTGCCGCCGCCGCCTCCAGCTCGTGCGACTTCGAGATTTCCGCCGGCGCGCCGTTCAGGATCGCTTCGGCCTGGTCCAGATCGCCCATCGCGATATGTGCGCGCACGAGACCGCTGTAGGCCGCCGCGTTGCGCTCGTCCTCGCCCAGGATCGCGGCGAAGGTCTGCGCCGCGTCGGCTGCCGCGCCCTCGGCCAGCATCGCCTCCGCGGCCTCGACCGCCTCGTCCAGCCCGCCCGAGGCGTCGCCGCCCGCGGCCTTGACCACGCGGTCGATGAAGTCCTTCAGCTGCGAGGCGGGAAGCGCGCCCTGAAAGCCGTCGACCGGCTGCCCCTGCCAGAAGGCATAGACCGTCGGGATCGACTGGATGCGCAGCTGCTGCGCGATCATCTGGTTCTCGTCGACGTTCACCTTCACCATCCTCACCGCGCCGCGCGCGGCGGTCACGGCCGCTTCCAGCGCAGGACCCAACTGCTTGCAGGGCCCGCACCACGGCGCCCAGAAGTCCACGATGACCGGCACCTCTTGCGAGGCATCGATCACGTCCTGCATGAAGCTCGCCTCGGAGCTCTCCTTGATCAGGTCCCCGTCTGGCGCCGCCGGTTTCGCTCCGCCCAGTTCGATCATGCCGTCACCTCAGTTCCATGCGTGTTGCCGCATATATGGACCCGCGCGCCCTGTGTTCCAAGCCTCGGGGGCAGGCACGCATCGCATCGCGTGCCCCGCTGGCTGCACCGGGGTCGGCTCGGCCGGTCGATCCCGGAGGACATGCGCGATGACCGCCGCCCGCCGCAAGTCTTCCGGGCTTTGCGAGTCCCTCGCCTGAGGCTGTTCCCAAGCGGTGGAAAGCGCGCCGGGCCGCCTCTTGCATCGTGCAGGGCGGGTGGCCCGGGACAAGGACCGAAAGGCGGTGTGCAAGGGCGATCTCGCGGCACGGGCGCGTCAGGCGCTCGCGCACCCCGAGGCGGTGCCGGCCGAGGCCGGCGCTGGGCCCGGGCACATCGTGCGCATCGGCACCTGTGTGGTCGATCATTCGCCGCAGAATACGGGCCTCGTGGTGCAGGCTCTCGAGATCGAGGCGACCGCGGCCCTGCCCCGAGCTGCCAAGCCGCGATTTTTCGATCGAAAAATCGCGGCGCCCTGCGATCCCTCCTTCCGAAGATTTTTCGATCGAAAAATCTTCTTCAGGGCGCGTGACGGTCCGGATGGGCCACGGCGAAGGCCGGGTGCTCCGACAGAGCCGCCCGCACCTTCCGGATGCGGGGACAGTCGGAGAAATCCGCCTCCCACCGCTCGGCGTTGTAGATCTGCGGCATCAGGCAGATGTCGGGCAGGGTGATGCGGTCGCCGGTGCAGTAGGGCGTCTGCTCCCACCGCTCCAGCAGCGTCTCGAAGGCGGCGAGGCCCGGCGTGATGAAACGCTGCATCCACTTCTGCCGCGTTGCCTGATCCTCGGTGAGCTTCACCGCATATGAGGCAACCTGAAGGTTGCAGACCGGGTGGATGTCCACCGCGATGGCATGCGCCGCGGCGGTGACGAAGCAGCGCTCGGCGGGATCCTCGGGCAGCAGCCCGAGATTGCGCGTGCGGTCGAGATAGTCGAGGATCGCCAGCGACTGCGTGAAGCGGTGACCGTCGATTTCCAGAACGGGGACAAGCCCTTGCGGGTTGCGCGCAAGGTGTTCGCCGGTCCTGTGCTGCTTGCCGGGCAGGTCGATCGGCACCTGGCGATACTCGATACCCGCAAGGTTGAGCGCGATGCGCAGGCGATAGCTCGCCGAACTCCGGTAATAGTCGTAAAGCACCGTCTCCGTCATCGCGCCGGTCCTCTCAGGCTTGGCCCAGTTCCTTCTGGTGCAGCCACTCGGCGTGCTTCGGCGCCTTCTTCGTGCGGCTCCATTCCTCCAGCATTTCCCATTTCACCCGGTCCAGACGCTCCAGCATCTTCTCCTCCTCCGGGTCGGGACAGGCAAGCTCGACCCGGTGGCCGTTGGGATCGAAGAAGTAGATGGAATGGAAAATGGAGTGATCGGTGACGCCCAGCACCTCGACGCCGTTCGCCTCGAGGTGCTCCTTGAACTGGAGCAACTCGTCGCGGTCCTTCACCTTGAAGGCGATGTGCTGGACCCAGGCGGGCGTGTTCGGGTCGCGCCCCATCTCGGGCCTGGTGGGCAGTTCGAAGAAGGCCAGCACGTTGCCGTCGCCTGCATCCATGAAGATGTGCATGTAGGGATCGGGCTCGTGGGTGGAGGGAACATGGTTCTCGGCGATGGCCAGCACGAAATCCATGTTGAGCATCCGGTTGTACCACTCCACCGTCTCCTTCGCGTCGCGGCAGCGGTAGGCGACGTGGTGGATCTTCTCGATCTTCATTGGAGTTCCTCCTCCTCGAGCGCGGCGGCCTTCAGGGCCTGCCGCAGAATGTCGCGGTCGCCGATCTGGTTGGCCATGATCAGGATCAGGCGGGCGTTGAGCGCGTCGCTTTCCGCCTTCGTCAGCCCGTCGTGGGCCGCCAGCAGGTCGGCATAGAAATCGTCGGGTCGGGCGATGTTGGGTTTCAAGGTCAGCGCGGTCATGGGGCTCACTCCTTGGCGGTGGCGCGGCGGATGGCGGCGCGGACGCGGGCCTCGTCGTAGGCGGGCCAGCGCGCCGCGACGTGCTGGTCGGGGCGGATCAGGTAGACGGCGGATTTTCCCGTGCCGAGATAGCGGTCCGCCAGCGCGCCGGTCGGGTCGTCGGCGGCCGAAAGCGCCACGCGCCGCGCCTCGATCCCGTCCTCGGTCAGGCTCTCCGGTGCGTCCGCGTCGACGGTCAGCAGCGCGAAGCCGCCGCCCAGACGGTCGAGGACATAGCCGTTGCCTGCGGGCGCGTCCGGGCAGGGGGCGCCGGGGCGCGTGCGCGCCGGCCCGCCGGGCAGCGCGTCCGCGCCGTTGAGCGGCGAGCCGTCGTAGACGGAAGGAACCGACAGCCGCCCCGAATTGACCAGAGGGCGCGCGAATTCGTGGTGCTCGCTGAGGTCCAGCACCGCGTCGCGGAAGATGCGGCTGATCTCGGACTTGGGCGTGATGAAATCGGTCGAGCGGCTGGAGTTGAGGATGTTCTCGTCCGCACCAAGGATTCGCTCCGCATCGTAGCTGTCGAGCAGGCGCTCGGGCGCCCGGCCGTCGATCACCAGCTTGAGCTTCCAGATCAGGTTGTCGCTGTCCTGCAGGCCCGAGTTCGCGCCGCGCGCGCCGAAGGGGCTGACCTGATGGGCGGAATCGCCGGCAAAGATCACCCGGTTGTGGCGGAACTTCTCCATCCGCCGGCACTGGAAGGTATAGATCGAGACCCATTCCAGCTCGAATTCCACGTCGTCGCCCAGCATCTGCCTGAGACGCGGGATCACCTTTTCGGGCTTCTTCTCCTCTTCCTTGTCGATGTCCCAGCCCAGCTGCAGGTCAATGCGCCAGACGCCGTCGGGCTGCTTGTGCAGCAGCGCGGACTGCCCCTTGTTGAAGGGCGGGTCGAACCAGAACCACCGCTCGGTCGGGAACTCGGCGTCCATGATGACGTCGGCGATCAGGAAGTTGTCCTCGAAGACGCGGCCGACGAAATCGAGACCCATCATCGACCGGATGGGCGAGCCCGCGCCGTCGCAGGCGATGAGCCACTCGGTCTCGACGGTATAGGGTCCCTCGGGCGTCTGCACGTTCAGCCGCACCCGGTCGCCCATGTCGGCCACGTCCAGCACCTTGTTGCCGCCGCGCAGCTCGATCTCGGCGCCCTCCTGCTGCAACTCGCGGACGCGGGCAACGAGGTAGTCCTCGAAATAATACTGCTGCAGGTTGATGAAGGCCGGGCGGCGGTGGCCCTCTTCGGGAAGGAGGTTGAATTCATAGACCTTCCGGTCGCCGAAGAAGACCTTGCCCAGGTTCCAGACCACGCCCTTGTCCACCATCGGCTGGCCGCAGCCCAGCCGGTCGAGGATTTCCAGCTGGCGCTTGGCGAAACAGATCGCGCGGGAGCCGAAGCTCACCTTGTCGTTGTCGTCCAGCACCACGACCGGCACGCCCTGCTGCGCAAGGTCGATGGCCGCGGCCAACCCCACGGGGCCGGCGCCCACGATCATCACCTTGTGGCGCACCGGGGCGGCCGCGTCCTGATCGGGCGAGCGGGTGTAGGGATAGAGCGGGATCTCGAAGATCTTGTTCATGGCGAAACCTCGGGCTCGGGAACGGGTTGGGAACCTGTGAAAGGGAAGAAGGGCCGCATCGCGGCGCGGCTCCCGCAGCATGACGGAGCAGGCATGAGCGCAACGAATCTCGACCGCCGGCTGGACCATGCCGACTGGCGCCCGGCCGCCGCGCTTGCGGGCGTCCTGCTTGCAGGCGGCATTACGGGCCTCTTGACCGCTGCGGCGAGCATCGGGGTCAGCCTGGCGGTTTGCGGCGCCGCCTTCCTGGCCGCCGGGCTGGGCCATTTTGCGCTATCCTTCGCGGGCGAGAGCGAGCGCGGCGCACGCTGGACCGGCAGGGCGCTGGGCACCATGATGGCCGTGCTGGGCGCGGCGCTGTTTTTCGATCCCTTCGCCGGGCTGGCCCCGTTGCGCGGCTCCGCCGGTTTCGTGCTGACTGTCGTGGGCGTGCTGCGCGTGGCCTTCGGATGGCGCTTGCTGCCCGACGAGGGGCGCGTGCCCGTGCTGGGCGCCGGCGTGCTGTCGATCCTGCTGGGGCTGGTTCTGATGTCCGTGCTGCCGACCGGAGCGCCGCGTGCGCTGGCCGCGTTGCTGGCCGTCGATCTGGCGGTTGCAGGAACGGCCCTGCTGACGGTCGCGCGGCAGGCACGCAGCGCCGCCGCCGGCGCACGGGAAACCGCGCGGCGCGGATCGCGTTGAGGGGGCAGGACACATGGCACGTCCTGCCGGGCGTGCCCACGGAAAGGAACGATCATGACGTCCACGGAATTCGAGCGTGCCGCCCAGGAGATGGATTGGCGCTGGCTGATGGTCTTCGGCGTGATCATGCTGATTGGCGGGCTGCTGGCGCTCGCCAATCCCTTTGCGGCCTCGATCACCGCCGAGATTCTTGCCGCCTCGGCCTTCATCGCTGGCGGCGTGGTGCAAATCTGGATCGCGCTGCGCGGCACGGCGGGCGCCGACAGCGGCACGCGCTGGCTGGCGGGGACGCTGGGCGTGCTCTTCGTGCTGCTGGGCATTGTCCTGCTGGCCAATCCGCTGGCCGGTTTGCTCACGCTGACCATCGCGGTCGGCGCGCTCTTTGCAGGCATGGGCGCGGCGCGAATCGCGCTGGCCATACGCTGGCGGCCGCAGCCCGGCTGGGGCTGGATGGCGGCCTCCGGCGCGCTGTCGCTGATCCTTGCGGCGCTCATCCTGTTTACCTTGCCCGGCTCCGCGCTGGGCATCCTCGGCCTGCTTCTGGGGATCGATCTGACCGTGTCGGGCGCCGTCTCGCTCGCGCTGGCGTGGCGGGCGCGGCCGGGCTGAGGCAGTGGGCGGGTCACCTCCGCCTCCTGCCGCGCAACTGCCACGCGGACCAGATGGCGGTGCCGCCGAAGAAGACGCCGCCAATGCCCACCATCTCGATCCATGCGGGGCTGGGCGGCCGCGTCGAAATGGCTGCCACGATCATCGCGAGCCCCGCCAGCGAGACGATCAGGCGAAACCGCAACTCGCCGCGCGAGGGGCCGTAGCCGCTCACCGAGGCTGCCCTAGGATGGCCTGAGGCGCTTGGGATGGCCTGAGGCGCTGCGGCCCCGGCGCGCGAAGGGGTCCGATATGCGCGCGCCGCCCGCATCAGCCCTGCAGCGCCTCCCACATCTCCTTGTCGCGCTCGGCGGTCCAGATGC